>NZ_BAABDH010000092.1:0-12989 GCF_039539525.1 Hymenobacter algoricola
ATTGCCGAAGTTGTGCGGGCGCTGCCGTGGAGTATTTGTCCCATAAGTGTGTACGAAATTCCAGCCCGGAAAATACACCATCTCTCCCTGGGACTATACACCTAGGAGCCAAGGCCGGGGTAAACGTGGCCGTGCTGGACGGAAAAATCGACCAGCACACCAGCCCCAAGGTGTACTACCACGCCGGGCTGCTGTACGAAATCAAAGTCGCCGGGCCGCTGTCGGTGCAGCCGGAACTGCTGTATTCGCTGCAGGGCACCGAAACCAAGTCTGACTTCGAAAACTACGATACCCGACTGCATTACCTGACGCTGCCGCTGCTGGCCAAGGTGCATCTGGGGCCGTTGTTTGTGGAAGGCGGGCCCCAGTTCGGCGTGCTGCTTACCGCCCGCGACGCGGGCACCATGCTGGTTTCGGCGCCCGGCGCCACCACGCAGTATGGCAGCACCAGCCGGCAGGTGGAGGACAGCTACAAGAGGGGCGACTTGAGCCTGTGCGCGGGCGCCGGGGTGAAATTCGGACCGTTGCTGCTGGGGGCCCGGTTCAATGCCGGCCTCAACGACATCAACGACGTGAAAAGCGTGAGCGGCGTCAACGACCCCAAACTGCACAACCGCGTATTCCAGGGCTACGTGGCGCTGCAGCTCGGCGACGACTAAGCGGCCGGCTTGCTACTTGCTGCCCGCCGCGGCCGGGCGCCGGTTGTATTCCGTCACGATGCGAACCATGTCCTGGTACTGGTAGTCCTTGCCCTTCTGCTTTATTTTCTGCGCCAGGGCGGGGTAATCGGCGAAGTACGTGCTGACCTCGAATACGAAGCGGCTGCGGTCAATGACCGTCAGCTCGTCGTTGCGCTTCAGGTACCAGTGGTTTTTGGTGTAGGGAATCGAGGCCAGCGGAATCAGCCCGAATCCAATGATGGGCAGCGGCACCGGGATGCCCTTTTCCTCGGCGTAGTTGAACAGCTGCACTGGTCCGTCGACCAGCCGGCAGGCCAGTACGTGCAGGCTTTTGCCCTTTTGCTGCAGCGTTTCGAAATAAAAGCCATGCACCGTCATAGACCGGATTTTATCGACGCTGATGTACTTGGGCTTCGGAAACGGGCGCACCTCCGGGTGGGTGAGGTAAAAGGAAATGGTCTTCTCGAAGCCGTTGACGCTGCCGGGGAAATAGCCCTTCACCAGCCGGCCTTCGGGCGTGAGGACCTCACCGGGGGCATGGGCGGTTTTGCGGCTGGTGTCGGCTAGCCGGCTGGTATCGGAAGCCTGGGCATGAGCAGCGGGGCGGGCCGTAAAAAGGCCAACGGCCAGCACCGCAGAGAATCGGGTGAGCATACAGAGGTGGGAAAAATAGTGTTGGCAGATAGAGTCTTAGGTCACGAAGGTGCTAAGCCCGGCGCAGCCGTCAGCCCTGACCTTGGAAAGCTCAGGTTAGGCAATCAAAGCCAGCAGCGCCGCCGCAATGCTGGGCCAGGGCTGGTTTAAGTCCAGGGTAACGACCCGAACTGAATGGCCGCCGAGGGTGTAGCGCACATCCACGGCCTGGGTGGCGGCGGGGTAAAGCAGGATGCCTCCCAGCTGCTGGCCGGGCAGAGCGGGCTGGTTCTGCAGGTAGGCGTAGAGCTGGTAGAGGTGGGGTGAAATCAGCTTCTGCTGATCGTAGCGGGGCCTGAGGGCGGCAGCGTAGTACTTGGTGTCGAGGATGATTTTGCGCGCCGGACTTTCCAGCGACGTATCCGTAATCATGGCCGGTAGCAGCGCCAGCGCTTCGGCCGTGGCGGCCTGCGCCTGCCACTGAATGGTTTCCGACAGCACCCGGAAGTGACGCTGCTCGAGGCGGTAGAAGTTGCGCACGAAGGCTTCAAACAGCTGAGCCATGAGCCGCTCGTCGCGGCGGAAGTCGCGGAAGCGGGTGCGGCCGGTGGTGGCGGCTTCGGGCAGGGCGCAGTGGTGAATGAGCTCCAGCACATTCAGCAGAAAAGCCTCCGTGCCCGGCAGCCGAAGCCGGCGGACCCGGCGCAACGTCAGCGTGGAAAGCGGCGTCGGCGCGAGGTCGGCGGGGAAGCGGCGGCGCAGCGCGCGAAGCTCCTGACGCAACGGGGCCGGCAGGCTGCGCACAGTGCTGAGCTGGGTCAGGGCACCCAGCAGCAGCTGATTGAAAGGCGTGGCCGGGCCCAGCTCATCGAAGCGGCACACGGCGCGGCCCCGGCGCAGCAGGTCGCGGCTGAGGGTGTCGGTCAGCAGCAGGCGGCCGCGCAATTCGGGCAGCTCCTGCTCGCGCTCAGCATAGGTGTTTTCCAGCCCCCGCCGCAGCAAGCGCCGCGTCCCGGTGGTCAGCACGCGAGCAAGCAGCTCCAGGGGCCGGTGAAAGGCCGTGGCCGTGGTGCTCAGCAGCACTTCCTGCTCGGGCAGGCGGTTCCAGGCGTAGCACAGCAGGTAGTACAGGTTCTGAATCGGAATCATGCGGCCCTTAGTTGCGCAGCAGCCTGCGGCGCTGGGCGGCCGCTTTGGCGGGCTGGTCGAGCCAGTACTCCTCCAGCAGGGGCCCGACTTCCTGCTGCAGAATCAGGGTAAGCCACTCCTCGGCGGCCTCCGGCGCGGTGGGCGGCTGGCAGAAGTAGCTGTGGCCCAGCTGAAAGTCGGGGCCCAGCTCGGGGTCGTCGGCAATCGTCTGATTGAGCTCGGTAAGCCGGGCCACGAGGCGGCTGCTGACGGCGGCGGGTACGCCCTGCGCGGCCAGCACCCGGACCAGCGGGGCCCCAAACTCGGGCTCCAGGCGCAGAAAGGCAAAGCGGCGGCGCAGGGCGTAATCCAGCGGGACCAGAGAACGGTCGGCGGTATTCATGGTACCGATGACGTACAGATTGGCGGGCACGAAGAAGCGCGGGGCCTCGGCGGGAGCGTACGGCAGGCGCACGGCGTGGGCGGGGCCGCGCTTGTCGGCTTCGAGCAGGAGCAGCAGCTCCCCGAAAATTCGGCTCACGTTGCCCCGGTTTATTTCGTCAATCAGCAGGAAATGCGGTTTTTCGGGGTCCTGGGCAGCTTTTTGGCAAAAGTTGAGCAGCACGCCGGGCGTGAGCTGAAAGGTGCCGCGCGCGTCGGGGCGGAAGCCCTGGATGAAGTCTTCGTAGCTGTAGCTGGGGTGAAACTGCACCAGCTCCACCCGGGCTGCATCGGTGGCGCCCAGCTCCAGCCAGGCCAGCCGCCGCGCCAGAAACGTCTTGCCGGTGCCGGGCGGACCCTGCAGGATCAGGTTGCGGCGGCGGTGCAGGGCGGCCAGGGCTTGGTCCAGCGCGGCATCCGAAATAAACAGCTCCTGCCGGGCCTCGGCGCGGGTGTAAGGCTGCGGGGCCGCGGCGTCGTAGGCGGCCGCGGGCTCCTGCACCTGCCCTGGTAGTGCCGGAATGGAGTGGCGGGCCGGACCGGTGTAGAGGTCCTGCATGGCCTGCTGGGCCGCCACGTCCCCGTCGAGGGTGGGCGAACTGGCCAGCGTGGGACGCTTGGTGGCAATGGTGAAGTCGAGGCGCTCCAGCACCTGATTGGTGGGCGCGCCGGCGGGCAGCGGCCAGGTGGCATCGGGCCGGGCGGTGGCCAGGCGCCAGGCCTGCTGGGCTACGGCCCGCGGCGGGTAGCGCCGGCCCCGGTACACGAGGTCGTATACGGTGCTGGCGGGAACGGCCAGGGTCGTGCGGTCGAGGTGGCGCAGGGCGCGCAGCACCTGTTCGCGGGTGAGCTGAGCAGGGTCGGGAGTAGAGGCAGGCATTCGGCTAAATGTACGCGCAAAACCTACGCGGCACCTGGTGGTGCGCAGTAGTACGCGCCAAGGGGTGGAAATGGCCGCCAGCAGCAGAGCGGAGAAATAAAATCTGCGTTTTTTTGTAAAGTACCTTGCTTTACACAGTACCCGTATATATGTTTGTGCAGTTATTCACAGCCGGGCCGACTATCTTGCCGGCCCGCGGCTAAATCCCCAGCCGCCACCAGAGCAGACGGACCCGACGGCTGAAAATATCCCCCTACTTTTAGCCCGCCTACAGGCAGCTATTCTCTGATTCCCCGCATCTGTTGCCAACCCGGCCGGGCGCAATCCGGCTTCTGTCCCTGACGCTCCTTTTCCCACATTCTCCTTTCCCATATGAACAAAGTCCTTACCGTTGCCGTCTGCCTGCTGAGCACGGCGGCTCTGGCCCAACAGGCCCCCTCGGCCCCGGCCAATCCGGCGCTGCAGCTTTACCGGGCGTCGGCTACCAAGACCAACGACCTGGTCCATACCAAGCTCGACGTGCGCTTCGACTACGCCAAGCGCTACCTCTACGGCAGGGAATGGGTGACGCTCAAGCCCCATGCCTACGCCACCGACTCGCTCCGGCTTGATGCCAAAGGCATGGACATCACCAAGGTGGCCCTGATGAACGGCGAGCAGATGACGCCGCTCACCTACGACTACACCGACAAAGCCAACCTGCGCATCAACCTGGGCAAGGCCGTGGCCCCGGGCACGAGCTACACCGTCTACATCGAGTACACGGCCAAGCCCGACGAGCTGAAGGTGGAAGGCAGCGCGGCTATTTCCGACGCCAAGGGCCTGTACTTTATCAACCCCGACAGCACCGAAAAGGGCAAGCCGGTGCAGATCTGGACCCAGGGCGAGACGGAAGCCTCCTCGGCCTGGTTCCCGACCATCGACCGGCCCAACCAGAAGACGACCTCCGAAATCAGCATGACCGTGCCCAGCAAGTACGTGACGCTGAGCAACGGCCGCCTCGACTCCTCCAAGCCCGCCGGTGCCGGCCTGCGCACCGACACCTGGAAGATGGAGCTGCCCCACGCGCCCTACCTGTTTATGATGGCCGTCGGCGACTTCAAAATCTACAAGGACACGTGGCGGGGCAAAGAGGTGAGCTACTACCTCGAACCCAAATACGCGCCCTTCGCCAAGCAGATTTTTGGCAACACCCCCGACATGCTGGAGTTCTTCTCGACCCGCCTGGGCGTGGAGTATCCGTGGAATAAGTACGCCCAGGTGGTGGTGCGCGACTACGTGAGCGGCGCCATGGAAAACACCTCGGCCACGCTGCACGGCGAGTTTGTGCAGATGACCGACAAGCAGCTGGTCGACCGGGAGTATCAGAACGAGTCGGTTATTGCCCACGAGCTGTTTCACCAGTGGTTCGGCGACTACGTGACGGCCGAAAGCTGGAGCAACCTGACGGTGAACGAGAGCATGGCCGACTTCTCCGAAGGCCTCTACGCCGAGCACAAGTACGGCGCCGACGCCGGCGATTCGCACAACCACCGTAACCTGCGCAACTACCTGCGCAGCCCCGCCGATGCCCAGAAGCAGCTCGTGCGCTTCCACTACGCCGACAAGGAAGACATGTTTGACCTGGTCAGCTACCAGAAGGGCGGCGCCATCCTGGACATGCTGCGCACCTACCTCGGCGACGACGTATTCTTCGCCGGCCTGCAGAAATACCTCAAGGACAATGCCCTCGGCAACGGGGAGGCCCACCAGATGCGGCTGGCCATGGAAGCGGTGTCGGGCAAAGACCTGAACTGGTTCTACAACCAGTGGTACTACAGCACCGGCCACCCGCTGGTGAGCATCGACTACAGCTGGGACGCGGCCAAGAAGGTGCAGTCCGTGACGGTGAAGCAGAACCAGCCGGGCCAGCCGTTCCAGCTGCCCTTCGCCATTGATTACTGGGTGAACGGCAAGCCCCGGCGCCAGCGCGTGATGATGACCGAAGCCAGCCAGACCTTCACCATGCCGCTGGCCTCCAAGCCGGACCTGGTGGACGTGGATGCCGAAAAGACGCTGCTCTGGCAGCAGACCGACAACAAGCCGATGGCCGAGTTTGCCTACCAGTACGCTCATGCGCCGCTGTACGTAGCCCGCCGCGAGGCTCTGCTGGCCGCCGACGCCAAGCAGGCCACCGACCCGGCCGCCCTCAAGCTGCTGCTGGCCGGCCTGAGCGACAAGTTCAACAACCTGCGCATGGTGGCCGCCGAGCGGCTGAAACTGGACGATAAAGCCGTAGCCAAAGCGGCCGCGCCGGCTCTGCGCAAGCAGGCCGCCGCCGAAAAGAATTCGCAGGCGCTGGCAATGGAGCTCACGGCCCTGGCCAAGCTCAAGGACAAGCGCGACGAAAAGCTGTTTACCAAGCAGCTGGCCGATAATCCGTCGTACGTGGTGCAGGCCGCCGCGCTGCAGGCCCTGGCTACGGCCAACCCGACGCTGGCCCTGAGCAAAGCCCAAACGCTGGAAGGCACCGACCAGGCGGCCCTCAGCCAGGCCGTGGTAGGGGTGTATTCCAAGAACGGGGGCCAGGCCCAATGGAGCTACGTGCGCGACAAGTTTGACGCGGCCGGGGGCCAGAACAAGTTCAGCTACTTCGAAGGCATGGGCACCATGCTGGGCCGCCTCGACGACCCGAAAGCCTTTGCCGAAGACGTGGAGCGCCTCAAGACGCTGGCCATTACCTACAAGCGGTTCGGCGTCGACCAGCCCACCATTGCCATGATCCAGGCGGCCGTGAAGCAGCAGGCCGGCAGCACCAATCTGGCCGCCAATCAGGTAGTGGCCGACAAGGCCGTAGCCGAGATTCAGGCCGCCAAGTAGTCGGCTGATTCAAGCACAAAGGCCGTTCCGAGCTAGCTCGGAACGGCCTTTGTGTGGGCGGTAAAGCCGCTTATTTCTTCTGGGTCGTCTTATTTTTGCCGCTGGGCTTGTCCTTGATGGTTTCCTCGTTGGCCTTCTCCTTGTTCTTGGTAGCGGGGTCCGTGTGCTTGGGCGTGGTGGTGGTCTGAGCCATAATCGGGGAGGTTAGAGGTGGATGGATACGGGCTATACGCAGCCCGGGACCAGACGTTGAATTCCGGGCCGGGTTCCGGTCGTCTTACCCCTCCACGCCCACCGTACGCCGGATGCCCAGCTTCTTCATGCGGGCTTCCAGGGTTTTGGGGTTGATGTCGAGCAGCCCGGCCGCGCCGTGCGGGCCGCTGACCCGGCCGCCGGTACGGTGCAGGGCCGCCAGGATATGGTCGCGCTCCTGGTCGCGCAGGGTTTTGAGGGGCACGTGGTCGGGCAGTGCCGGCGCTGCCGGAACCGTAGCTCCCGAAAAGCCGGCAAACTCCAGAAACGCCCCCGACGACACGATGACGGCCTGTTCGAGCACGTGCTCCAGCTCCCGGATGTTGCCCGGCCAGCCGTAGTGCTGCATGGCCCGCAGGTCCCGCTCGCGCAGGCCGCGCACGGGCCGGGCCAGCTGCTTGGTAAAGCGCTCCAGGAAGTGGCGCAGCAGCGGCTCAATGTCCTCGGGCCGCTCGCGCAGGGCGGGCAGCCGGACCGGGAACACGTTGAGCCGGTAGTACAGGTCGGCGCGGAAGCGGCCGGCAGCCACCTCGTCTTCCAGCACCCGGTTGGTGGCCGCCACCACGCGCACGTCGGTGTGAATCACGCGCCGCCCGCCGATGCGCTCAAACTCCTTTTCCTGCAGCACCCGCAGCAGCTTGGCCTGCAGATCGAGCGGCAGCTCCCCGATTTCGTCCAAGAAGATGGTGCCGCCGTCGGCCAGCTCAAACTTGCCGATGCGCCGGTCGTGGGCCCCGGTAAAGGCCCCCTTTTCGTGCCCGAACAGCTCACTCTCAATCAGCTGGGCGGGCAGGGCGGCGCAGTTGAGCTTGATCAGGGCCCGGCCCTGGCGCGGCGACAGGTTGTGCAGAGCCCGGGCCACCAGCTCCTTGCCAGTGCCGGTTTCGCCGCTGATAAGCACCGTGGTATCGGTGGGAGCTACCTGGGCAATGCGGGTCTGGACCTGCTGCATTACGGCGCTCTGCCCCACAAAATCCTCGAAGTGGCCGGTGGTATTGATTTCGGCGATGAGGTAGGTGCGCTCCTGCTCCAGCTGGGCCCGCAGGGTTTCGATCTGCTCGAAGGCAAACAGGTTGCGCATGGCCAGGGCAATCTGCGGAGCCAGGCTGATGAGCAGCTCCAGGTCGGTGGGCTGAAAGTCGCCGCCCTGGTGGCGGGCCAGAATGAGCGCTGCGGCCGCCTCGTTGGTAATGCCCAGCGGCGCGGCTATCATCGACTTGGCAGCATGCTTGGCCCGGATGTGCCGCATCAGGCGGTACTGCTCGGCCAGCCGCCCGTAGTCGGCCCCGTTGTAGATGGCGGGCTGAAAAAACAGCTCGAAGGCTTCGGCCTGCATGGCCTGGTACTCGGGCACATGGTCCCAGCGGTTGGGGTCGAGGACGGCAAAGGTGCCGTCGGGCTGCTTGGCAAGCTCGGCAAAAGCCTTCACCACGCCCTGCTTCTGCACGCGCACCCCAAAAAAGTCGCAGGGAATAACGCGGTTAATTTCGGTGGCCACGGTGCGGAACAGCTCGGTGCGCTCCTTGATGCTCAGCAGAGCATTGTTGACGGCCAGCTGCATGGTCTTTTCTCGCTCCCGGCGCTCCACTTCCTCGAAGGCCAGCGTGTTGCTGACGGCCACGGCCACCAGGCTGCCGATTTTTTCGAGCAGGGCCAGATCGGAGTCTCTGAAGTCGGGTGCCCGGCGCGAGGCCAGGCAGAGCAGCCCGATGACCTGCCCGCCGGTGCGCAAGGGCACGGCCGTCAGGCACGCAATGCCTAAGTTACGCAGGAAGCCAAACATGGCGAAGTCGGGGAAATCCCGGATCAGCTCCGGCAGGGCCAGCGTCCTGACGTGCGCGTCGGCCAGAAAGCGCTCCACCGGGGTGCCCCGCCACGGGGTCCGCTGGAGCGGTTGCGGCTCCTGCGCCGCAGCGTCCAGGTCGCTGACGTAGTCGCGCAGCAGGACCCGCTTGTAGTAGCCTTCCTGGTCGACGGTGAGGATTAGGATAACGTCGAAAGGAAAAATGAGCCGGAGTTTCTCCGTCACGATTTTAAACAGCGCCTCCTTGCTGCGGGTGGTGGCAATGGCCTCGTTCAGGTACAGCAGCAGGGATTCCTCTTGGTTAACCATGGTCATTTTTCCTGAAATAGCAGGACTCAGATTAAGGTATTCCTGATATATAAGGGAAGCAAGACGCCGCAGGTTTTGTTCTGCCGGGCGGCTTGAAAAATAATCAGGCGGTTTGCAGCGCCCAGCAGCCGTTTTTGGAAAGGTTAATCGGATTTTAATGTCTTGGCACAGGGTTAGGTAAGCAGCAGGCCTACACAAGTCGCATAATCGTATGCTTTCCCGACCACAAATCACCGTACCGCTATTGACCCTGGGGTTGCTGGTGGGCGGCGCGGCCCGCGCCCAGCAGGGGCCCGTCCTTTCCGATCCGCTGGCGCTGGACGGCACCATCCGCGCCGTGCTGGATGCCAACCCGGCCATTACCACGCTGGAGGAAGAGGTGAATGCCGCTGCCAGCCGCGTAACGCAAAGCCGCGGCGGCTTCCTGCCCCAGGTGACCGGCACGGCTACCTACACGCGCATCGACCCGGTGGTGAAGCTGCAGCTGGCGGAAGGGCAGCCCGGGTTTCAGCTGGCGCCCAACAACAACTACGACGCCCACATCACCATTCAGTACGGCGTGCTCGACTTCGGCAAGAAGGACGCCACCTACAACCTGGCCGAAAGCCGGCGCCTGACGGCCGTGGACCAGATCAACGTGACGCGCCGGGACCTGGCGTACTCGGCCGCGCAGGTGTACTACAACATCCTATTCGTGCGCGAGAGTATCAAGGTGCAGGACGCCCAGATTGCCTCGCTCCGGCAGCACCAGCGCGAAATGGAGAAGCGCGTGGCAGGCGGCGTGAGCACCCGGTTCGACGTGACCACCACCCAGGTGCGCATCACCCAGGCCCAGAACACCCGCATCGACCTCGAAAATCAGCTCAACAATCAGCTGGTGCAGCTGGCCCGCTACCTGCACCAGCCCGCGTATGCCGACGTGCCGGTGCGCGGCGCCTTTGCCTACCAGCCCCAGGTGCTGGACGTGCCGGCGGCGCTGGCGCAGGCCATCGAAAACCGGCCGGAGGTGAAGCTGGTGCGCGACGCGGAAAACACGGCCGCCCTGAACCTGAAGGTGCTTGAGCGGGCCAACATGCCCACGCTCGGCGTGGGGGCCCAGCTGGGCGGCAAAAACGGCTATCTGCCCAACCTCGACAAGTTTCGGCCAAATTCGGTGGGCGTGGTGCAGCTGGCGGTGCCGATTTATGACGGCAACAAAAACAAAAACCAGCGGGTAGAGGCCCTGGCCAACATTCGGGGAGCCCAGGCGCGCATTCAGGATACTCAGGAGCAGATCCGGGCCGATGTGCGGCAGGCGGCCAACAACCTGCAGGCCAGCTCGGCCCGCTACGACAACGCCCAGCTGCAGATTGCCCAGGCCACCGACGCGCTGACCCGCGCCAAGGCCCGCTACCGCTACGACGTGGGCCCCAACCTCGACGTGCTGGACGCGGAAACCTCGCTGGCCCAGGCCCGTCTGGCCCGCCTGCAGGCCATCTACAACTACACCCTCGGCCAGTACCAGCTCAAGCGCGCCACCGGTACCCAGATCTGGTAAGCGGCGAAACCGGGATTCAGGCGGCTGCCCGCCCTGGGCCCGCCCCTTTGGCCCGAAGGGCATTTTACTAACTACTTCCCGCCCAATTCCTTCCCTGCCCATGACCCTGACCACCGTTTTGTGCCCGCTTGATTTTTCGGCTGCCTCGGCCGGGCTGGTGACGTATGCCGCCGCGCTGGCCGTGGCGGCCGGGGCCGAGCTGCGTCTGCTGCACGTGCAGGAAACCCCGCCGGCCCTGGCCGGTTCGGTAGCCGAGCAGCTGGCCGCGCACCGTGCAGTGGCCGCGCAGGCCGGGGCCCGCGTGAGCACCGTGGTGCTGCCCGGCGCCGCCGCGGCGGCCATCGTGGCGGAGGCCCGCCGCTACCCCGCCGACCTGATCGTGATAGGTGCCCACGGCCAGACCGGCCTGACGCGCTTTCTGATGGGCAGCACGGCCGAAGCCGTCGTCCGCACCGCTCCGTGCGCCACGCTGCTGGTCAAGCCCAGCCCGGTGGATGCGTACCGCCAGTCGGCCTGACCGGCCCCTTTTTTGTTTTCGATTCCGACATCAACTCCTCGTCTTCAATACCTTCCCGATATGGCAACCCCCGTTCAACCCGATCCGGCCGCAGTACCCACCGCCCCCGCCGGAGCCGCTCAGCCCGCCTCCGAGCCCGCCGTGGAAGCGCAGCCCACGGGCCGCTCCAAGCGTCCCCTGATGTTCATGGTTCTGGCGCTGGTACTGCTGATGGGCGGCTATTATGGCTGGCAGCGCTACCAGTTCGGGCAGGCGCACGAAGAAACCGACGACGCCCAGGTAGAAGGCGACGTGTACCCGGTGCTGCCCCGCGTGGCGGGCCCGGTGCTGGAGGTAAAAGTAGAAGACAACCAGGTGGTGAAAAAGGGTGACGTGCTGCTGACCCTGGACCCGGCCGACTATCAGCAGCGGGTGAATGCCGCCGAAGCGGCGTTGGCCGCGGCCCAGGCCAACGTGGTGGCGGCCCGCGCCGGCGTGGGCACGGCTCAGGCCACCGTCAGCTCCGCGCAGTCGGCCATCGGCGTGAGCGACGCTACCCGCTCCAAGCTGGAAAAAGACCTCAAGCGCAGCCAGTTCCTGCGCCGGGAAGACATTATTCCGCAGAGCGACCTGGACGCGGTGCAGGCCAATCTGCAATCGACCAGAGCCCAGCGCGCCACGGCGGCCAACCAGGTGAACGTGGCCCGCCAGCAGGTAGTGGCGGCCCAGCAGCAGATTGCCGTGGCCCAGGCCGTGGTGAAGCAGCGTCAGGCCGACCTCGACAACGCCCGCCTGCAGCTCAGCTACACGACCCTGGTAGCCCCGGCCAACGGCGTGGTGAGCCGGAAGAACGTGCAGCCCGGCCAGGTCGTGGCGCCCGGTCAGCAGCTGATCGGGCTGGTGGCATCGGAGAAAACCTGGATCATCGCCAACTTCAAGGAAACCCAGCTGGCCACCATGAAAGTGGGGCAGCCGGTGAAGGTGGAAGTGGATGCCTACCCCAACGAGGAGTTTGCGGGCCACGTCGAGTCATTGTCGGCGGCCACCGGCGCCCGCTTTGCCCTGCTGCCGCCCGACAATGCCAGCGGCAACTTTGTGAAGGTAACCCAGCGCGTACCCGTCAAGATTGCCCTCGACAAGCTGGACGCCGAGCACCCGCTGCGGGCCGGCATGAGCGTCACGGCCACCGTGCAGGTGAAGTAAAGTTTTTAGGGTCTTGGGGACTTGGGGTCTTGGATGTTGCGTCGACAAATTTCCAATCCTTTAACCCCCAGGGCTATGCTGAAGTGGATTTTTGCGATGGCGCCTCAGATTCAGTTTCGCCCGCGTACGGGCTCGAACGAAATCCAGGCCCCCAGGCCCCCAAGACCCCAAGCTCCTACTACATGGAAACCGGATTAACCAAGTGGATTATCGTCATCACGGTGGTGCTGTGCTGCCTGCTCGAGCTCATTGATACCAGCATCGTGAACGTGGCGCTGACCCAGATGATGGGCAACCTCTCGGCCACCCAGCAGGAAGTGAGCTGGGTGGTGGCCTCCTACGGCATTGCCAACGTCATCGTGATTCCGATGACGGGCTTCCTGGCCGAGCAGTTCGGCCGGCGCAACTACTACTTTGTGTCGGTGGTCATCTTCACGCTGGCTTCCATTGCCTGCGGCCAGAGTACCAACATCTGGGAGCTGGTGGCCTTCCGCTTCGTGCAGGGCATCGGGGGCGGCGCGCTCATGGCTACCTCCCAGGCCATTCTCATCGACACGTTTCCGCCCCGGCAGCTGGCCCTGGGGCAGGCGCTGTTCGGCATGGGCATCATCATCGGGCCCACCATCGGCCCCACGCTGGGCGGCTACATCGTGGACAGCAACCTAGGGCGTGTTCTCAATTTAGCCAGAGGGTGATGGCGCGTAGTTGGATAAACGCGGCGTAGGAATCGGCGAGCTTATCGTAGCGCGTGGCCACGCGTCGGAACT
>NZ_BAABDH010000093.1:0-14490 GCF_039539525.1 Hymenobacter algoricola
CAGGCCGCCGCCACGCGGGTGCGTAAATCAAGCGAATAGGGATTCATCTTACTGGCTACGGCTATCCGCCAAATAGGGATGAACTGTTCACGAATCCGCTATATATTTTCCGTTTTCCGAGAGGACTCCACACAGGGCAACTCATTGCCCGGAACGGCTGGGTGCCGCTTGATAAGCGGAATGTCCGGCATCCGGGCAAAGACAGACGCTGCCCTGCCAGCGGCTTTTCTTCGTAACCTTGCTATCCGCAACCCCGCCGCTATGTCCTCTGAACCCGAAATTTCCATCTTCACCCATCACTTCGGCCGCCCCGATCCGGCCGTGCCGCCCGGCGACTTCTTCGCCGACAAGTTCGACAAGAGCCTGTGGCGGATGATGTACGACGAGGTGGGCGCCGGTTGGTACCTCGATGGGTTCCTGTACCTGTTCGGGGCCGAGCTGCCGCAGCTGAATCCGGCCCTGGACGCCTGGGGTGCATTGCTGCCGGCCGGGGTCGAGCGGGTCGTGATTGGGCGCAATGCCTACGGGATGCTGCTGGTGGCCGAGCACACCACCGAGGAAGGCACCGACGCCCCCATCGGCCTGCTCGACCCGGCCGCCGGCACCTACACTACCTTCGAGGGCCTGGACTTTGCCAGCCTGCTCAGCGACTGGCTGCCGGAAGACCTGCTGCCCGGTTTTTTGCAGCCCGAGCCCTACGTGACGTTCCGGGCGGGCGGCGGGCAGCTGCCGCCCAACGAAGTGCTGGCCCTGCGCAGTCCTGAAGCCCCCTTCACGCTTGAAAATCTGGCGGCTGAGGATGTGCTGGCCTACCACCGCCGCATGGCGGCGCGGCGCGCTTCCTAAGCGGGCTTGATCAGGCAACGCCTGGTTTAGTAGGGGTAGCCGATGGCAATATTGAAGACGGGCGCTGAGCTGCGGGCGCTGCCGTCCACGTTGGAAGTACGGCCATCGGGGTAGCGCACGGGCACGGCCACGTCGAAGCGGATGACGAAGAACTGCACGTCGATGCGGATGCCGGCGCCGGCGCCCACGGCCAGCTCATTGAAGAACGTACTGGGACTGAACTGGCCGCCCCTGCGTTTGGGGTCTTCATTAACCAGCCAGATGTTGCCCGCATCCACAAACAAAGCGCCTTTCACGTAGGGGAATAAGTCCTGGCGGTACTCAGCGTTGGCTTCCAGCCGCAGGTCGCCCACCTGATCGTAGAAGTTGGTGGCTTCCTGGCGGGTGGTGGTAGGCATATAGGTGCCCGGACCAATGCCCCGGGCCGGGAAAGCCCGCACGCTGTTGGGGCCGCCGATGCCGTACTGCTTCAGGTAGGGCAGCACCGTGGAGTTGAGGTAAGGCAGGCCCGAGCCGATGAGCAGGCGGGTGGCAATCTTGTTGCCGCTGGTGGGGTTGGGGCTGGTGCGGAAGTAGTTGCGCAGCTCCAGGTCGACCTTGGTGTACTGGGAAAACTGCTGCCCTAGCACGGCATAGGCCTCCGAGCCGTCTTTATTGCGCTGCTTGGTCTGGCCCGTGAGGCTGCTGGCCAGATACGCCAGGTTACCCGACACTTCCACGCCCCCGCTGAAGTAGATCTGGTTGCGGCGCTGCTCCAGCACCTGCTGGTTGTAGGTGTAGCGGTAGCTGCTGCCCAGGATAAACTGCTGGCGGAAGCTGTTATTGAGGAAGGCGTTGGAGTCCAGCAGCGCCCGAAACTGGTCGGATACGGAACCCAGGCGGATGTACTGCAGATCAATCGGGCGCAGCTCCTGCTCGTTGGTGAGCTTGGTTTTCCAGGTGTAGCCGTAGCTGAGGTTGAACACGTCTTCCTGGAAAGCCTCCAGGCGCTCCACGTACCGGTAGCCCACGCCAAACGTGGTGCGGGGCTGGAAGTCGGAGTTGGTCAGGCGGATATCGAAGGGCGGCGTAATGAGGTGCGGCACCACCAGCTGGGCGTCGGCGCCCAGCTCGTAGGAGGTCAGGCCAATGGTGTTGGCACCGGCCTTGGTCTGATTCTCAAACGAGCCCGTCACGTTCACCAGCAACTGCTCGGCCCCGCGCAGCGCCGAGCGGTTGCGAAACTGCACCCGGAAGCCCGGCCCCACAAAGCCGTTGGACTTGCTGACCAGCAGCACCTCGGCCCGCAGGCTTTTCTTGGGTACCTGGGTCATCCGCACGTTGCTGATCAGGTGGCCGTAACCGGCCGAGTCGGCCACGCTGCGGTCGGGGCGGAAGCGGATGTCGACAAACTTGAACGTGCCCAGGCTCATCAGCCGGCTCAGGGTCTGGTCGGAGCGGCGGCGGCGGTACACGCTGTCGGGATACAGGAAGGTGGCGTTGGTAATGGCCTTGGCCTTGAACACCTCCTCATCGGGGAAGTAGCGGTACTTCTGGTAGATGAAAGGCCGGCGGCCCGCCGAGGCCGTATCCGACAGCGAGTAGTCGGTGTTCAGGCTCACCCGGCTCAGCACGTAGGGCTTGGCGGCCCGGCGCGAAATCGAGGACTTCACCTTCAGGTACACATTCGCCTGGTTGTCGAGCGTGCTGTCTACTTCAAACAGCAGAAAGTCGGGTGAGAAGTAATAGTAGCCCTGGTTTTTGAGCACGCCGTCGATGCGGGTCCGCTCGTTGATGAAGGTTTGCAGGTTGTACGGGTCCCCGACTTTGAGCAGCGTGCCCGCCTGGGTAGCCCGGATGGCCTGGGTCAGCAGCGTGTCGCCCTCGGGAAAGCTGACCTGCTTGATCAGGTAGGGCTTGCCGACGAAAGCGGTGTAGTCGACGGTGGCCGTAGCGCCCTTCACCTGCACCTTGCTGCCCACGCTGGGCCGGAAGTAGCCGTTGTTGTTCAGGCGGTTCACCATCAGCTTCTTCACCTGCTGGGTATCGACCTGGCTGAGCAGCACGGGCTTCTCGCCGTACTTGTCGGCCAGCCAGTGGCCCAGCCCCCGGGTTTTGCCCTGGCCCAGGTGCCAGAAGTACAGCTTGGGCCGCAGCCCCAGAATGGAGGCGTTGGGCTTGGGGTTGATGACGCTTTCCAGCTCGGTGGTCAGCGCCGCCTCGTTGGGAACCGGCGCGTCCGACTTCACCTTTACTGCGCCGCCGGTATAGAGCTTGGCTCCTTCGGGAATATATTTCGTGCCCGAGCAGCCGGCCGCCAGCAGCCCGACCAGCAGGGTCAGCCCCCGGAGCGGCGTGGAAGAAGCAGACGAAGGGCGGCACAATGAAAACACGGGCAAGAGCTACGAGGGTAAGAAACAGGTGAAAAACTAGCGGCTGGTCGTTGGCTTGGGCGCGGTGCGGGCCGAGTCGCGGCGGGCTACGGGCGGGGCGGCCACCTTGGTGGAGTCCTGCTCAGCCTTGCGGTCCTGGCGGGTGCGGCGGCGCTCCAGCTTCACGTCCTCCTTCACTTCCTTGTCGATGCCGTGAAAGAGGTCGGCCAGGGTTTTGTAGTCGCGCTGGAAGATGAGCGACGCCCCGGTGCGCACAAACTGCCCGTCGATGTCGCCGTAGGCGTTGTTGCGGAAGGCCCGCAGGCGGATGCGGCCGTTGGCCAGCACGTTGTACTCGATGCTCACGTCGCCGGCGAAGGCACTCAGGTTGCTGCCGCTCTGCCCCTGGGAGGCCTGGTTGCCTCCGCCCAGGGGCACGTCGGTACCCAGGCGCACGGTCACGCGGTTGTTGAACAGCTGCCGGCGCACGGCCACGTTCAGGTCGGTGCGGGTCTTTTCGCCGCCCGAAGAGTAGTCGGCGTAGGAGTTCACGCCCAGCTCCACGCCCAGGTTGGAGAGGTAGGAGCCGGTGAGGTTGTTGAGCTGCTGGGTGAGCACCTGGCTGGCCGAGCCCCGCAGCTGGTCGGCCACGAAGTTGCCGCTGCTGTTCTGGAAGGGGTCCTGGGCCAGGAAGCGGCTCAGCACAATGAGCGAGAACACCTGTTTGTTGAGCTCAGTGGTTTCGCTGGGCTGCCGCAGCTGGGCCAGCCGCGCTTCAATGGGGCCGCGCAGCTCACTGCGGGCCTCCTCGGGCAACCTGATGTCGAAGCCGATGATGGGCTTGAGCAGCTCCCCGGTCACGTTCAGGAATACCTGGAAGGGCAGCTGGTTGCGGCCCACGGCCTTGAGGGTTTCCTCCTCCACGCCCTGGGCCGACAGCAGCTCGGCCGGCGGCGCCTTCACGTTGTAGATGGCGGCCACGTTGAGCTGGGCGTTGTAGGGGTCGCCGCTCCACAGAATGTAGCTGCCCGGGGCAATGTCGAAGTCGCGCGAGGCCAGCCCGTAGAGCGACATGGCGTACTTGCCCTTGGTCACTTCCACGCGGCCGTTGAGGGTGATGTTGCCGCTGGGGTCAATCTTGGTGTTGAGCGTGCCCGCGGCGTACACCTTCAGGTTATCGCCCGACACGGGGTCGATGACGATGGTAAACGGCGTGTTGTCGTTCACCGTCACCACGGCCCGGATGTCGTAGCCGGGGGCCGTTTCGGCCGAGTCCAGCTTCACCTGCCGGGCCAGCAGCGAATCCAGCGGCACGCTCTTATCCACAAACTTGACGATGCCTTCACTTTCCACCAGGCCGGCCTCGTCGTTGGGCACGGCCACTTTCAGGTCGGAGCCTTCCACCACCACGGCCCGGGTGTTGACCACGGGCAGGGTCAGGTTGCCGGTAATGCGCGAGTCGGAGTCCACCACCAGCTTGCCCCAGAACAGCGGGTTATCCTGCTGGGTGCTTTGCACGGCCAGGAACTTGTCGGTGGTAGCTTCCAGGTCGAAGCGGTAGTCGTCGATGTAGTTCTTGGTGTACATCTGCCCGTTTATCACGGCCTTGTTGCCCACCGAGTCGAGCACGGTGAAGTTATTGAACGTCAGGCCCTGGTCGCCGAACGTCACGTCCTGGCTGACCAGGCGGTAGGGCGCCCCGAGCTGGGTGAGGGTGAAGCCGGCGTCGGGCGTCGTCGTCACCACCCCGCGCACCTGCGGCTGGGCCACGGTGCCCGTTACGGCCAGGTTGCCGGTGATGCCGCCGAGCATTTCGCGCAGCTGCCCGGCCGAGAAGGGCTCGATGGTTTTGAGGTCAAACTTGTTGATGGTCACGGCAAACTGAATCGGGCTGGGCGGCGTGGCCAGATAGTAGCCCACGGCTCGCACGTCGGTGCCGGTAGCGTTGGTCAGGCGGGCATCCACGTTGTAGCGGTCCGGCGTCGGGTTGGTGGCCTTCAGGCTGATGTCGCCGATGGCCGACTTGTTGTAGGCAAAGCTGGCCAGCGTGACGTCGGCCGTAAAGGCCTGCCTGGGCTGACCGATGCTGTAGGCCACGGCCTGCCCGTTGAGCGTGCCGGCCACCAGCGAGTCGGGCATGCCCGCCGATTTGGCCAGCCCGTTGAGGTCGAAGTTGGAAATCTGCGCCTGCAACGGGTACTGCGCGCCGGGCAGCGTCTGCAGCTGCAGCGACTGGCTGCCCTGACTGAGCTGCACGTTGTTGGCCTGAATGGCGCCGGTGGCCGTGGTGTAGCGTAGCTCGTTGCCGGGCGCCACGGTCCACGGCTGGTTGTCGAGCACCAGGTCGGGGCCGAAGCTGAAGGCGTAGGCCGCCCCCTGGTTGAATACCTGCAGCACGCCGGCCAGGTTGAGCTTCTGCACGCTGTCGGACTCGGCAATGCGCAGGTTGGTGCCAATCTTATTGTCGGCAATGCTGCCCGTCAGGCTCGGGTTGGGCAGGCGCAGGGTGGTGTCCTGCCGGGCCTGGCGCAGCTTCAGGGCGTAGTCCAGCTTCTGCGGGTCCGACTTGATGCTGAGCCGCAGCGAGTCCAGGGTATAGGTCTGGTACTTGATGAGCGGAATGCGGCTGTCGACGGTCAGGTTGGCCGCGCGGCTGTCGTAGCTGCCGGTCAGCTTGAAGGGCGAAATCTGCTTGAGGTCCGGCACCAGCTGGGTGGCAATCTTCGGATTTTTCAGGTTGGCGTCGAAGGTAAACTGCCGGTAAGTAGCCGAAGGGCGGTACTGCACGCCGGGCAGGTCGAAGTACCGGTCGAGGTGGCGCTGCAGCTCCAGGGCCAGGTCGCCCAGGCGGGTGTTGCCGCGCAGCTTGGCGTCGAGCACGTTGGAGGCAAAGTCGACCTCGGTGCGGCCGGGCCGCTGCAGGATGCGCCCGGTCACCGAGTCAAGGGCAAAGGGCTGGTTGTCCTTGACGATGACGATGCGGTTGCCCGAGAACGTGCCGTTGATGGTGTTCAGGTCCGAGCCGCTGATGTTGGCTCTCAGGTCGCCCTGCACGCGCAGGTCGCCGCCGGTGTAGAAGCCCAGGGCCGTGAGGTTGGCCCCGCGCAGGTTCAGGCGGTCCACGGTGTAGGTCGGGTTGCTGGCGTCGCGCAGGTTCACGGTGGCCAGCAGATCCAGGTTCAGATTCGGGTCGCTCTTGCTTTTGGCGTCCACCTTATACAGCTGCCGGTCGATGTCGACGTTGGCCGTGATGCCGCGGTAGTTGTAGCCGTTGTAGCGGGCACTCTGCACGTTGGCCACCAGCTTGCCGCGCATATCGGCCGGGGTCAGCCCGCGGGCAGTCAGCTGGCCGGTAGCCGTGATTTTGCCGATGGTCGGGTCGCGCAGGAACCTGCCCACATCGAGGCGCTGGGTGCTGAAGGTCGCCGTAATCGGCTCCTGCCCTTTCGGGCCCGCGCCCATGTTGATTTTGGCCGTGGCGTTGCCGAAGGAAGTCGTAGCCCGCAGGTTGGCATCGAACACCTGGGCCGTGGGGCGGCCTTTGAAGGTGCCGGCCACGCTCAGGCGGTCCGGCAGGCGGTACTCGGCCGGAATCGTACCCTTGGGCAGCAGGCTCTGCAGGTCGGCGTTGGTGGTCGTGAACTGCCGGATGTTGAGGTCGGCGTACAGGCGGCGGTCGGTTTCGGGCAAGCCCTGAATCCGGCCGTCGGCCCGCAGAATCGTGTTGCGGAAGCCCACGAACTCCAGGTTTTTCACCCGGAAGTCGCCCACCCGCCCGTTTACCAGCCCGCTGATGAGCACCGACTGGTTCGGGCCGGTATTAAAAGGAGCCGTGCCAGCCAGGTCGGGAGCCAGGTAGAGGATGTCGCGGAAGCCCAGGCGCACGTTGCGCAGGTCGCCCTCAATGCCTAGGTTGGGCAGCTGCTTCACGTCGGCCAGCGCGTCGAGGCTCTGGTAGCGCATGGCCAGGGTGCGGCGGATGCGGGTGTGGGGCGTTATCAGGTCGAGGCTGTCGAGGCGGGTCTGCACCGAGTCGAACACGATGTCGGCTTTGGCGCTTTCAATGCGGAAGCCGCTCTGCTCCCTGCCGGCGAGGTTGTTGAGGCGGGCCGTGGTGCGGTTTTCGGAGTAGAACAGGTTCTCCGTGTTCAGCACCAGGTCCGTAAACTTGAGGTGGTTGTAGTCCAGGGCCGGCAGGCGGGTGCGCTGCCGGGGCTCGTCGAAGTTGTCGAAGGCCACGTCCACGCCGCTGATATCGGACTTCTTGAGCGTCACTACCCAGCTGGTGGCCGCCCCGGTGGCTTTTTCCACCGACTCGTTCAGGTCGCGCACGGCTTCGGCGGGATTCACCACCCGCTGTTCCACCGGCACGTTCTCGTTCTGGGCGTAGGCCACCGACGTGTTGCGCAGCCTGAGCTGGTCGAGGTCGATGCGCGAGTGAATCAGGTCGATGTTGTCGGCCGTGGCCTCCGCCTCCCCGATGCGGGTGCTGATAAACTGGGCCGCCACGCTGTTGCGGTAAGTCAGACTCACGTTGCTGAGCGTGGCCCGGTTCAGCCCCAGCGTCAGCGTGAGCGGCTCACTGGGCGTGTCCGGCGGCACCTTGGTCTGCACGATGCCGATGCTGGTGTTCTTCAGCGCCGCGGCGTTGATGCGGTAAACCGACTTGTCCACGTCCACCTCGTCCATGGTCACGGCCAGGTCGCCGACTTTGGTGCGCACGTCGTTGCCGTCGACCTGGTCCTGGTAGGTAAAGAAGATGTTGGACAGGTGCAGGTCGCCGATGTTGTACCGGAAGCCGGCGGTGGTGTCAACCGGGGCGGCCGGGTCGGCGGGCGTGGTGAAGGCAGCCACGATGAAGTCGTAGTTCGACACGCTGTCGGGCGCGGTACGCGTGATGGCCAGGCGGCCGTCGTTCAGCTCCAGACTCTTGACGTTGATTTCGGATTTGGTCAGCGCCCACAGGTCCAGGTTTATTCCCAGGTGGCCCACGGCCAGCAGCGTATCCTTCTGCAGATCTTCCACATACACGTTGTCGAGGGAAATGGCATTGCGGAAGTCGGTGCGGAACTTGCCGATGCGCACCTCGGTGCCGAGCTTGCCCCGCAGGTACTTCTCGGCCTGGCGGGCGGCAAAATCCTGGGTGGCCGGAAACTGCAAGGCCACCACCACTGCCACCACGAGCAGCAGCACGAAGCCCAGCAGGCCCAACAGTACGTAGAGGGCGCGACGAACGTAGATCGGGAGAGAGTTGATAACGAAAAGGGCGTAAAGGTCCGAGTGTCCCAACGCAAGAAGCTGCGGCGGGGTTGGCAAAGATGGCGGTCTGCCGCGACTTGAACCCCAGAACGAGCCACCGGTTTCGGCCGGACCGGGCGGGCGGCGCGCGCCGCCCGCCCGGTCCGGCTAGCGGCCCCCGGAGCGCCCGCGGCGCCGGATTAGTTGCGTTAAATATTTCGATTGCCGCGGGCGGCCAACGCCTGAATTCCCCTGATACTCTAGTATCTTTCGCCCCCATTCCATTCCCGCCAGTATGATTCTTCGCTTTACCCTGCCCTTCCGTACGACCTGGGGCCAGCGCCTGGTGGTGTGCGGCTCGGTCCCGGCCCTCGGCGCCTGGCGCCTCGACCACGCCCTGAGCCTGCACTACCAGCCCGCCGCCGGCCTCTGGACCCAGGAAATCAGCCTGCCCGATGAGCCGGCGGGCACGGTAGAGTACAAGTACATTCTGCTGGATGAGCGCACGGGCAGCCAGGACTGGGAGTGGGGCCCCAACCGCGCCATCGACTACGACGGCCGGCAGTTCGGCCGCCTGGTGCTGGAAGACTACTGGCGGCCGGCCGCGCAGGATGGCCATGAGCTGCACACCGCCGCTTTCACCAAGGCCCTGATGCGCCGCCCGGCCCCCACCCAGGCCGCCCCGAAAGCGGCCCGCCTCGCCGATTCGGTGGTGCGCTTCCAGCTGGCGGCGCCCCGCGTCGACACCGACCACCAGCTCTGCGTGCTTGGCTCCGACCCGGCCCTGGGCGCCTGGGATGCCCGCAAGGCCGTGGTGCTGGCCGATACCGACTACCCGACCTGGACCGCCGACGTCGCCCTGGAGCACCCCGACCGCACCACTCAGTATAAGTATGGAGTCTGGGACCCGCGGAAAAAAAAGATTGTCCACCTCGAAACCGGCGACGACCGGGTGATTCCGGCCTCTGCCGAGCGCCGCACGCTGCGGGTGCTGGCCGACGAGAACTTCCGCTACCCGACCGGCAGCTGGCGCGGCGCGGGGGTGGCCCTGCCGGTGTTTGCCCTGCGCAGCCGCCGGGGCCTGGGCGTGGGCGAGTTTCCCGACCTGCAGCTGCTGGTCGACTGGGCGGTGCGCACCGGCCTGAAGCTGGTCCAGATCCTGCCCATCAACGACACCACCGCCACCCATACCTGGGTCGATTCCTACCCCTACGCCGCCATTTCGGTATTCGCCCTGCACCCGCAGTACCTGAACCTAGACGCCATAGCCGAGCTGGCCGATGCCGCCGACCGCGCCGAGCTGGCCCGCCTGCGCGACGAGTTCAACGGCCGCGACTTCGTGGACTACGAGCCGGTAATGACGGCCAAGTGGGCTTTCCTCAAAAAGCTCTACCGGCAGGAGAAAGCGAAGTTCCTGGCCGATCCGGCCTTCCACGCCTTCCGCGAGGAGCAGCAAGCCTGGCTGGTGCCCTACGCCGCCTTCTGCGCCCTGCGCGACCAGTTCGGCACCGCCGACTTCGCGCAGTGGCCCACCGAGTTTCAGACGCCCCGGAACCTGGCCACCTTCGTCGACGAGAGCCAGCCCGACTTCGACGACGTGGGCCTGCATTTCTTCACCCAGTTTCACCTCGACAAGCAGCTGCTGGCCGCCGTGGAGTATGCCCGCCAGCGCGGCGTGGTGCTCAAGGGCGACCTGCCCATCGGCATCTACCGCCACTCGGTGGATGCCTGGACCCAGCCCGAGCTCTACCACATGGACCAGCAGGCCGGCGCCCCCCCGGACGACTTCTCCACCACCGGCCAGAACTGGCGCTTCCCGACCTACAACTGGGAGCGAATGGCCCAGGACGGCTACACGTGGTGGAAGCAGCGCATGAGCCACCTGGCCCGCTACTTCGACACGCTCCGCATCGACCATATTCTGGGCTTCTTCCGCATCTGGGAGATGCCGGCCCACTCGGTGGAAGGACTGCTGGGGCACTTCTCGCCGGCCCTGCCGTTGTCGCGCCACGAGATTGAGCAGCGCCTGGGCTGGTTCGACTACGGCCGCCTGTGCGAGCCCTACATCCGCTGGCACATGCTGACCGCCATCTTCAAGGATCAGGCGGAGGCAGTGAAGCACGAGTTTCTGCAGGATGTGGGCTACGGCGCTTTTCTGCTCCGGGAAGGCTACCGCACCCAGCGCGAGATTGAAGCGGCCTTCGAACAGAAGCTAGCCGCCGAGCCCGGCACTGCCGAGCACCTGACCTGGCTGCGCACCGGCCTCTACCAGCTCTGCAACGAGGTGCTGTTTGTGCCCACCGGCCCCGACGAGTACCACCCGCGCATCACCGTCGATAAGAGCTACTCCTTCCGGGAGCTCAACGACCAGGACCGGCCGCGCATGGCGGATATCTACAACGACTTCTTCTACCGCCGCCACGAAGACTTCTGGCGCGAGCAGGGCCTGCTCAAGCTGCCCCCCGTGCGCTACGCCACCGACATGCTCATCTGCGGCGAAGACCTGGGCATGGTGCCCGCCTCCGTGCCGGGCGTGATGAAGGCCCTGGGCATGCTGGGCCTCAACATCCAGCGCATGCCCGCCGACCCGAAAACCGAGTTCGGCCACCCGAATGCCGCGCCCTACCTGTCGGTGGTCAGCCCCGGCTCCCACGACATGAGCACGGTGCGCGGCTGGTGGGAAGAAGACCCGCAGCGCACCCAGCGCTTCTTTGAAACCATTCTGGGCCACTGGGGCGAAGGCGCGCCTTACCACTGCGAGCCGTGGGTAGCCCGCGAAATCACGGTGCAGCACCTGCACTCCCCGGCCATGTGGGCCATCTTCCCGCTCCAGGATCTGCTGGCCATGGACCCGCAGCTGCGCCGGGGCAATGCCCTCGACGAGCAGATCAACGTGCCGGCCAACCCCCAGCACTTCTGGAAATACCGCCTGCACCTGCCCCTGGAGGAGCTGGTGCAGGCGGCCAGCTTCAACGACCAGGTGCAGCAGCTGGTGAACGAAAGCGGCCGCAACCGCAGCTATTGACCGGCACGGGCACATCCGTTCCTGTTTAAAAGTCCTGCCCTGGGGTGGGACTTTTTTTGGCACCCGCCAAACCACCCCGCCGACTGGCTCCGTAAGTGCTGGGCTTCCAAAGCAGTACCGTGCTTAACAGAGCTGCTAAGCCTGCTTTTTACTTGCTTGAGCAGCCTTTTCGTTCAACGAGGAAAACCTGCCATTCAGCGAAAAATACGCAGGGCAATGCTGGTAGTAAAGTAGTTTTGCCACGGTTGAGCCGTAAAGAAGGCCTTACGCCTAGCATTTCATTGCAGTAGACTTTAAGCCCTTACTTTTTTCGGCATGACACTAAGCATACCGCTGGACATCAGGCCATTTTTAGGATTATTCAAATTAATTATATAATAATATTACTTCCCGCCGAAGATCCTCTCTTTGCACTTTCCAACCCTACTACTCCTCACCCTTCATGCCATTCTTTTTGCCGTTCACTGGCTTTGGAACTCAGAACTATGGCTTCTACCGACAGACGTAAGTATTGTAAAAAAAGCAGATAAGTGATAAGGCATAATCTATTTATACAGAGTATGTTTGTATATAATCCATAGTCTGCCAAAGACTACCCGGCACTCTCTTTGTAACTTTTTTTGCTCTTTCTATAACTCTTCCATGAAAACAATCTTACAATCAGCAGTCCTGCTGTTGTTGACTTGCGGCATCATCGGGCGGCCCGTAGCGCAAGCCCAGACGCCCACGCTGGAATTCGCGGCCGGCGCCAGTAACCCAACTGGTAACGGCCCTTCTATAAACGATCAAGTTATTACCTTCCAGGCAAATGCGAATAACCCCACGGGTAGTACATTTTCTGCTTATTCGCCCACGACGACGGCCACACTTTCGTTAAGTGACCAACAGTTCGCCCAGCCTGCAACCAAAATTGTGACAGGTACTGGCGTAGCATTCGGGGCCAATCTAAACGCCGCAGGCAGCTTAGCCCAGCCGTTGGCGCTGTTTCCGCTTCTCAACTTAGTTGGAGGTTCTACGAACGCCGATTACATCTCTGCTACAGGTTTGACCGGCGGCATTGACGTTGCCGCTAACCGTGGTATTGAATTATTTGTGTCGGTAGAAACACTACCGACACCGGTACCTGCCAACGCCCGCTACAGATATGCGGACCTGACCATTAACTTCAACCGATCCGTGGCTAATCCGGTTATCCACTTAACCGGCCTAGGCGGTAACTTCGGTGGAGGGATTGGCTTTACCAGTGAACTAGATTTGGTTTCGGCTGATTTGGGTGCCACTGCCGTTACGCTCTCCAAACTCAAGGGCTCAACGGAATTGGAAGTTACACCTACCCAGATTCTGAATAACGCACCTATTCCCGGGGGCACTACGGGCGCAGGCGCGGCCAGCGGTTCGGTACTGGTAAATACGCCTAATGGTGGTGGTGTGCGCAGCCTAGTTTTTCGCATCTATCTGCGACCAGATGCCAATGGTGGGGCCATTCATACCACAGACAACAGCCGGCATACTGCAGATGGCTGGTTGATTAGCGTATCATCATTAGCGGCGGTTTCGCCGATAACCGGCGTCGTATATGAGGATGTAAACTATGGCGGCGGTGCAGGCCGTCCACGCACTGCCAGTGGCTCGTCGGTTCGTTCCGGTGCCCGCGTTGAGCTTTATAATGTGGCTGGCACATTTGTATCGGCTACGACGACCAACACCTCCGGTCAGTACACCTTTACCCCGGGCTTAGGCGATTATATAGTGCGCGTGGTGAACAGCACAGTTACCAGCAGCCGCCCCGGCTATACCACAGCATTGTCGCCAGTACAAACCTATAATAACGACACCGACCATGTGGGTGGCGAAGACCCGACGAAAGCTGACGCGGCGGCGGGCGCGGCGGGCACTACCCTCGCCTCTCTGAATGCGGGTACGACCATCGCCCAAAGCCAAACTTCTGTAACGGTGGCTGTTGGAACCACAGCGGTAGAAGCCGATTTTGGCTTCAACTTCAGCACTATCGTCAATACCAATAACTCGGGCCAAGGCTCCCTGCGGCAGTTTGTTGCCAATAGCAACGTCTTACTCAACACAAACCTAGATCAGGCTGCATTTAATGGCACTGTAGCTACCGGCACAATCGCCATTGACCCAGCGGCAGGTATGGAGTACGCAATCTTCATGATGAACGATGGCCGTACCACCGGCACGGCGCTTCCTGGGTTGCGTCTAGGAATGACAGCTCCTACTGGGTATAACGGCACTACCAAAGCCTTCACGTTCAATGTTGGGACGCTGTTCCGTATTACCGACAGCAATACGGCTATTGATGGTAAAGTGCAGACCCAGCTGACGGGAGAGGGAACGCTACCAACTGCTACTGCCTTGGCTGGCGAAATTATCCTGGATCTTACTGCTTCAGGCCAAGGTGGACTCGCCATTACGGGTGGAAATACGCGCATAGCATCACTCAATATTTCGAGTGCTGGTGTTAATACCGGTAGCAGAGCCCTGAATACAGCGGGTGCTGTAATCGAAGATGGGGTAGCTATCGTCCTCTCAGGGGCAGCTACCTCCGGTTCGGTGGTAACGGACGTAACCGGGCAGAACAACACCATTGCCACGGTTCTGCTGGCCAATGGTGCTACCGGCGTTACGCTCAACAACAACTCGTTCCGTGTCGGTCGCTCTGTTGCCGCAGTCGGTACTGCTACCATTGCCTACGATGGGGCTGGTGTTCTGCTAACGAATGCTTCTAACAACACCATCCGCAATAACAACATCAGTAATAACAGCGGCTTTGGTATCGAACTACTTGCTGCCAGCAATGGAAATACTATTTCAAACAATATTATCAACGCAAATGGACTTAACACTACTACTACTGCCGATGACGCGGGTATCAGCATTCAGGTCGGCAACAACAACCTGATCCAAGCCAACACCATCACCGGCAACTCCGGCGACGGGATCATGGCCATGAGCGGCACCAGCGGCAACCGCTTCACCCAGAACAACACGGGCAACAACAACGGCAACGGC
>NZ_BAABDH010000094.1:0-22919 GCF_039539525.1 Hymenobacter algoricola
CCCGTATTGCCGAAGTTGTGCGGGCGCTGCCGTGGAGTATTTGTCCCATAAGTGTGTGCGAAATTCCAGCCCGGAAAATACACCATCTCTCCCTGGGACTATACACCTAGAATGCCCAGCCCAGGTTCAGGCCGGACGAAAGCTTGAGCGCGGTGCCCTTGGGCATGGTGGTCAGCAGGCCGCCGTTCTGGTCGTACACTTTAGTGTCTTTGTCGCGGTGGCCCAGGCCGGTGAAAACGTCCAGCACAAAGTGGCGGCCCAGCACGTTCTGGTAGCCGACCAGCAGGTTGTAGTTGGTGTTTTTCTGGGTGATGGTGAAGCTGGTATTGAAGTCGGGGAAGCTGACGCGGTAGTCGGCCGAGGCGTAGGAGAAGTTTGGGCCGAGGTAAAAGCCCTCCGGGGCGTGCTGCTTCCGGGTGAAGTAGTAGCGGTACTGCAGCTGGTAGCGGGAGCCGGTGGTGCGCACTTTGGCGTCGGTCCACACCACGGCCGGGTGCCCGGAAAGCGTGACGGCCGAGCTGATGGCCGCACTCAGCGCGAAGCTGCCGATAAAGCTGAAGGGGTAGTTGGTGCCCAGATACGAGTAGCTGCCGCCCACGCTGCTGCGGCCGCCCAGCACCCGCTCGTAGCTGATGCGCGACTCGGTGCTGAACGGCAGCTGCCCGTGTACCCAGCCCAGGGGCGCAATTTTAAGCAGGTTTTTGGGCGGGGCCGGTTTGGCCGGCTCGGCCGGAGCCGGGGCCTGGCCGGCGGCTGAGGTGGCCGCCAGCAGACCGGCAGCGGCTAGCAGCAAGGAGAGGAGTCGAGGTGAAATCATAGCGGGAGAGGAAAGCCAATTCCGGCAATGATAACCAGAAACCTTCAACCTAGCGCTGCCGGCCTGCTGGCAAAACGGGGATTTTGAGTTAGAGCAGGACACAAAAAAGCCCTCAGCTGGGCTGAAGGCTTTTTCGGATAAGAAACCGGGTCGGCGGCTACTGGTACTGTACGTACAGCGGCGATGGGGTGAGGGCAATAACCTCCTTGGGCGTCATGATGTGGTGGGGCTTGGGCCGGGCATCGTACTCGTAGAAGAGTTTAAAGCCGGTGTACTGCACCGGCTCCTTCACGATGTAGTCGTGGTAGGAGTCCTTTTTGAGGGTGGGCTCGCCGTGGCCGTCCATGTGCATCACAATCTGCACCCGGGGGTCGAGCTTGATGTTTTTGTAGTTCGTAATCATCTTCCGGGTGAAGCGGTGCACCGTCAGCACTTTCGGCGGCAGGTTGTTTTCGCTCACAATCCGGGCCAGGAAGTTCACCGTGAAGTTGATATCCTTGGCGTCGAGGGTGCCGATTTTCTGGTTGGGACGCACGCCGGGCATCGTAGACAGCGAAAATTCGGGGTCGATGCCCAGGTGAACGATTGGGTCTTTCAGGTACTCGGTTAGCTTGGGCAGCTCGGCCTGCAGGGTACTGTGGCCCGGCTGCACGTCCAGAAACAGGATGCAGTTGTGCTCTTTGGCCCAGCTGAGCACCTCCTGAATAGTGGCCTTGGAGTTCATCAGACGCCACTTGCCATCCTTGCCGGGCGTGCCCTGGGCCGTAATGGTCACGTTGTGCAAGGCGGCCTGCACCGGAATGGAAGGGTCGGCCGCCTGCCACTCCTTCAGCACCCCTTCAAACTTGCGGAACATCTGCTCCTTGGGCTCGCGCCCCAGAATGCCCATGCCCTTCGAGCGGATATTGCCATAAAAGGCAATGATGCGGTGGCCCGGCAGAATAGCGCCCGGCAGCTGCCCACTTTTCTTGGCAATGGAGTCGGCCTTGAGCGAGTCGCGCTGCATGACCATCGCCTGCAGCTTGGCGCTGTCGACGACTACCGGGGCGGCGGGCGTGGCCGTTTCGGCCGTGGCTTTGGTATTGGCATTCTCGCCGTCGGTGCGGGTGCCGCAGCTGGCCAGGGAAAGGGAGAAAATCAGGCCCAGCGCCGAAACGAAAGGCCCGGCAAAGCGGGCGGAGGAAGAAGAAAAGGCCACTGAAAAAAGAAAGGTTGAAAAGCAGGACTGGTCAGCAAGTTACGCCTTTTTGCCGCGAAAAAGCCGGCCCTTTTTCGCTTGCAGGGTAATAAGTCGTGCTCCGCATTGCCCAAAAAGCCTGATTCCACCGCCAAAACAGTGAAATCAGGCTTGCCCCAACGAACTCCAAACAAAATGCGGGCTAGGGCGCGAAGGTGAGAGGAATAATGTAGCTGACGGCCACCGGCTTGCCGTGCAGGCGACCCGGGCTCCAGTGAGCGGAGAGCTGCTTCACGGCCTGCAGGGCGGCGGCGTTCAGCTCAGCGGCGGCCGCTTGCTGCCCGGGGGCCACGATGCCTTTCTTGAGCTCTACGTCCAATAGCTGGCCCTGGGAGCTCACCACAAACTGCACGAAAACCTTGCCGCCGAGCTTCGCCGCTTTGGCCGCCGCCGGATATTTCAGATTGGCCACAACAGCCTGCATCAGCCCTTGCTGCCCGCCCGGATACTCCGGCATCTGATCCACGTTGTCATATACCGCTTCCTCGGCGGGCGGCGGGGGCGGGGGCAATGGAGCCGGGGGTGGGGGCGGCGCAGGCGCCTGTTCCGCCGACGGCGGCGGGGGCGGGGGCGGCGCTGGGGCGCTTTCGCACGCCACGTTGCCCAAAGCCAGCGTCAGCAGCAGGCCTAGCGTGGTGGGAAGCGCCAGCCACTGCTTCCAGCGGCGGACGGGGTGAGAGGGTGTTAGCATGGCAATACGGGTTAGGGTTTGAGAATGAGTGAAAGAATGGAGCAGGGAGGGCAGCGGCGCCAGGCGGTGGAGGGTGAGACGGGCCAGCAGGGACCCGTAGGCCGTAACCGCAGCGCGTGGCGCGGCCGTCCCCAGCACGGCCTGGTCAGCCAGGTACTCGTGGGTAAGCTCCAGAGCCCGGGGGTACAGGTGCACAAACGGGTTCGGCCAGAGCACACTGCGCAGCAACTCCAGCCCTAGCCGGTCGAGGGTGTGGCCCTGGGTTACGTGGGCTACTTCGTGTTGCAGCACCTGCCGGGCTTCGGCAGGTGTGAGCGGAGCGGTGTCGTTCCAGAACACCCAGCGCCCGAACGAGCTGATCGGCAGCTGGCCGCTGGTGGTTACCAAGGTGTAGCCGGAGCGCACTTTCCGCGGCAGCCGGTGCGTGAGCCGCCACAGCCGCCCGATCTGCAGGGCCAGCCGCCCCAGCCGCCCTGCTCCTACCACCAGATACATGCCCGTTAGCCAGGTGGCGGCGTTCAGGGTTTGAACCTGGCTGGATATAGCCACTGCCGGCAGCATGAGCGTGGGCATGACAGGCTGGGCAGCCGTAGGGGCGGCAGCGGGCAGCCAGGCCGCCAGCGGACCGGTGACCAGGGTGAGCAGCGGCGGCGCTACCAGGGCCAGCAGGGGCGCCAGGCGCAGAAACTGCCGGTTGTAGCCAAAGCCCGGCTCCCGGCGCAGGATGCCCTGGTACAGCGCCCAGGCCAGGCCCAGCACCAGGGTGCTTTGCCACCACCAGCTAATCAGCGCGGGAAGGGTCAGGAGCTGCATCGTCGTCGGTGGGTGTGGTGAGGTCTTGCTGGGCCAGGTGCAACAGCTTTTCCAGCTGGGCGGAATCCAGGTCTTCATCCTTGGCAAAAAAGGACACGAGCCGACTGAACGAGCCCCCGAAATAGCCGCCCAGCAGCTTGCGCAGCGAAAAGCGGCGGTACTCGTCCTGGGCGACGAGTGGGAAGTAGCGGTGGGTGCGGCCGAAGGCTTCGTGGTCGACAAAGCCCTTCTGCTCCAGAATGCGGATGATGGTCGAGACGGTGTTGTAGGCCGGGAGCGGGGCAGGCATTTCGGCCAGCACTTCCTTCACGAAGGAAGGCCCGCGCTGCCAGAGCACCTGCATCACCTGCTCTTCGGCCTTGGTGAGTTCGGGAAAGGTTTCCATAGGGACTGAGTTGGGTTATCGAATGTAAAACTAAATAATTAGTTAAAAAACTATTTTTTTAGGTGTATCCGGGAAACAGATAAACCCAAGGCAGCCGGGGCTCGCCGGAATAGTGCTGGCGGGAAATCTTTTGCCGCGGCTAGTGTTGTAGAGGCTCTTTACATCAGTTTACCAACCAACGTGCTGCTACCCAACTTTCACACTCACCTGGCCCGCCTCAGCTTGCTGCTGTTGGTCGGCCTAAGTACCGCGGCCGGCTCGGGCTGCACCAAGGAAGCCGCCACGCCCCAGCCAGCCGTTGTAGCCCCGGCCGCGCCGCAACCCCACCTGATCAGCAGTACTTTGATCGGCGAGTACTCGACCAGCACCCTCGCCGGGCGCGTGGCCGATATTCCCATTGCCGGGGCGCTGGTGCGCTACCCGATTCGGGTGTACAAGCTCACCTACACCACGCTCACGACCGATGGCAAGCCGGTCACGGCTTCCGGGGCGCTGCTGGTGCCGGTGGCGGGCACCCAGGCATTGCCGCTGCTGAGCTACCAGCACGGCACCATCCAGCCCGACGAAGAAGGCCGGGCGCCGTCATATTACACCTCGGGCAGTGAGGTCTGGTCGGCCGTGTCGGTGCTGGCTTCTGCGGGCTACATCGTGTCGGCTCCCGACTACCTCGGGTACGGGGCGTCGAAGGCGCTGCCGCACCCCTACGAGCACGCCGCGTCGTTGGCGTCGGCCTCGCTGGATATGCTGCGGGCGGCCCGGGAGTTTGCAACCCAGGAAAAGCTGCCGCTGAATCAGAAGAACTTCCTGCTGGGCTATTCCGAAGGCGGCTTTGCCACGCTGGCCCTGCACAAGCTGCTGGAGGAAAAAGCCGCCGCGGAATTCACCGTCACGGCCAGCGCGCCCGGTGCCGGGGCTTACCACAAGTCGGCCTTCGCCGACTACATCCTCACCTCCACCCAGCCGCTGAATTTCCTGAGCACTTACGTCTGGGTGCTCGATACCTACAACCGGGTGTACGGCATCAACCGCCCGTTTGCCTATTACTTCAACCCGCCCTGGGCGGCCCAGCTCCAGGCCAACCCGTTCAGTGCGGTACCGACGCAGGCCGCGGAGCTGTTTACGCCGGGCTTCCGCCAGGGCATCCTGACCAAAACCGACGCGGCCATGCTGGCGGCCTTCCGCGCCAACGACATCCACGACTGGCAGCCCAAAGCGCCGCTGGCCTTGTTTCACGGTACCGCCGACGACTACGTGCCGTTTTTCAACTCCCAGCAGGCCTACGACGCCATGCGCGCCCGCGGCGCCAGCCAGGTAACGCTGCGGCCTATTGCGGGCGGCAACCACTTCTCCTCGGCCCCGACCTACACCCTGCAGGCTTACGCCTTCATCTCGCAGTATTACTAGGGGGTTGCCGCGGGAAGAATATTCCTGCTACCTAAAAGCAGCGCCTCTTTCCGGCCGGAAAGGGGCGCTGCTTTTAGGTAGCAGGAGGCTTTTAGCGGACTACGGTCTGGTCGGGCCGGGGCTCGGCGACCGGGGCCGGGACCGGGACGGGCCGCAGCGCCTGCCGTACCCAGCACCCGGCCAGGGCTGCCAGCCCGCCCACCAGCCCGCCAATAGCGGCCGACACCAGGACCAGGGCCCAGCCCGAGCCGCCCAGCGGAATAAGCTGGGCCACGCGGTGGCTTAGGCGGCCGTCGTTCTGGGCCTGCTGCCAGGCGGCCAGCAGCAGCCAGCCCAGCCCGATGCCGGCAAAGCCCGCCAGAAACGTGCGCCCCCCGGTGCGCCCCAGCGCGGCGCCGGCCCCGAAGCTAATAGGCGCGATAATCCACCAGGGCAGGAAGAACTGCGCTACGGCCGCCAGCCCGAAAATCAACAGGAAAAGACGCAGGGTGTTGTTCATAGCGGCTTCAGGGCTTGCCAAAGGAAAGAAGGAGTGTGTGCTCCACCGTGACCGGCTGCCCGTTCTGCCGGCCCGGCGTCCAGCGCGGCATAGCCTGTACTAGGCGTAGGGCTTCCTCATCGTAGGCGGCGCTAGTTCCCTTCAGAAGCTCGACGTGGGTGAGTTGTCCGTCGGGTTCAATCAGGAAACGGACGAATACCCGGTGGGCGTCTTTCGGGGCCACCCGCTGCAACTGCGCACCGTAGCGGGAGTTTTTTTGCAGGTACTCATTCAGGCGCACCAAGCCGCCGGGAAAAGACGGCATCTGCTCTACGTACGTGTAAACTTTGGGTGCCGGCTTCTGCAGCAGTTGTGCCGCCGGCACGGCCGGGCGCCGCTGCGCAAACCCGGCAAAGCTCCCCACGCTAAGCAGCAGGGCACCGGCAAGCCGGCAGTAGTGGATAGTGGACATCGGGTCGGGCTTAAGAGAAGGCAAGCGTAAAGATACTTATGAAGCTGTTTGGGAAGTAGACCTGTTCCCGATACCAAAACCCGGAACGTGATGCCGAGCGTCGCGAGGTATCCCGCGTGTAATCGTTGGGTTACTACTCCTACAACCCCACGCGGGATGCTTCGGCTGCGCCGCTGCATGACGGACGATAGTATCTCAACGACGGCACACGAGATGCTCCGCTCGGCCTGACGGGCGGGGGCCTTCCTGAACAGCTTCTATTTCTGTAGCGTCCAGGCGGCGCGCAGGCGGGCGTGCTTTTCGTCCGGATGGCGCAGGAACACCAGCTCGTCGAGCTGCCCCGCGCTCCAGGTATCAATCATGTCGTCGTAGTGGGTCGAGCCGGGGTTGCCGCTCTGGCCGCCGGGAAACACGCCGTAGGCTTTCACCTGCGGCCCCAGCGCCACCACCATTCGCCACGAGGGGCCATTGCGCTCCGAGGTGGCATTCACAATGCCCGCACCCCCGCCCACATTCAGGTCCAGGCGCCCGAAGCCGGGCAGCTGGGCCATGTGCAGGATGTCGGTGCTTTTCTGGTGCGCCCAGCGCCATTCCGGACCCACGGGCCCAAACTTGCGCCGGAGCGAGTCGGCCGCAAACTGAAACGACTGTAGCGCCAGGTCGGCCAGGTTTTCCCTGGCCGGCGTGCGCCGGTCGTCAATCCAGGGGGAGTTGGGCTCCGTAAGCAGGAGCGTATTGGTCCGGTCCTGGGTGGGGCGGCGCATTTCGCCGGCCTGGGCGGCCGGTCCGAAATCATCGTCCCACAGCCGCTTAAGCAGGGTGCCATACCACAGCTCGAAGATGGTGGGGCCGGTGGCATCGGCCTCGTAGAAGTAGTTCCAGCCCCGGGCCGCCTCGTACGCCTGGCGCTGGGCGGCGGTCAGCTGGGCGGGCGGCACCAGCGCCAGCAGCCGCGGCAGCATCAGCTGGGCGTTGATGCCGAAGTTGTCGTTTTGCAGCAGGCGCAGGCTGTCGGGCGTGGCGCGGGTCATGCGGGCCAGCCGCTCATTGATGCGGTGGCCCCGGTCCCAGCCGCCGAAGTTCCAGTTCAGATAATACGGGTAGTCGGGGCCGGTCGACGACTGGTTGGCGGAGCTCACGAAGCCCCGGGCCGGGTTTTTCACGTGCGGATTCTGGGCGGCCGGAATCCAGCCCTGCCAGTCGTAGGCCGCGTTGGTGCCGTCGAGGATGAACTTGCCCTGGTTTTGCCACTTCAGCGGGAAGCTCCCGTTGGGCCAGATGGCAATGTTCTGCTGCTGGTCGGCAAAGATGAAGTTCTGGGCCGGAGCGCCATACGTGGTCAGGGCGGCGGTGTAGTCGGCGTAGTTCCTGGCGCGGTTGAGGCGGTAGAAGGTCAGGTACTCGTTGGCCGCGTCGTGGGCCGTCCAGCGCATGGCGTGGCGCAGGGGCGTCTGGGTCATGAAGGGCTTCTCGTCGTGGTCGTACACGATGGGGCCGTGGTGGGTGTAGAGCACCGTGTCGAGGCGGTCGGGCTGCCCGCGCACCCTGATGCGCTCCACCACGCGGCGCACCGGCTTCCAGCGGCCGTCGTGCCAGTACTCGCGCATCGAGCCGTCTTTGAATTTCAGCTGGTACCAGTCCATCACGTCGGCGGCCACGTTGGTGACGCCCCAGGCCACCTGCTCATTAAAGCCGATGATGGCAAACGGCGCCCCCGGAATGCTCACGCCGTACACGTTTACGCCGGGCGCCGTCAGCTGCACCTGATACCAGATGCTGGGCAGGTTCAACTGCAGGTGCGGGTCGTTGGCCAGCAGCGGGTAGCCCGTAGCCGACTTGGCCCCGCTCACCGCGAAGTTGTTGGAGCCCAGCTCCGCGTCCGGCTCGTGCTGGGGCACCTTATCCGACATGGCTGCCCGGAACGACGAGGGCGCCGCGGGCACCGGGAGGGGTTGAAAGTCCAGGGGCGTGCCCACGGGCACAATCGGGTCTTCGCGCCGGGGGTAGTCGGGAAACAGGTCCTTGATAACGGCCGGCCCGTACCTGCCCAGGGCGTTGCTCATCCGCAGGTCGTCGGAGCGGCCACTCAGGTCAAAAGCCATGTATTTCAGAACCAGGGCACTTTTCAGCGGCTCCCAGGGCTCGGGCGCATAGTCGAGCAGCTTGTACTCGAAGGGCAGCGTGCGGGGCGTGAGCGTGCCGATATAGGCGTTGATGCCGTCGGAGTAGGAGGTAAGTACTGTGCGTGTCACCGGATTCTGCAGCGCCGCCGCCAGCGACTTGCGGGCGCCGAAGGGCAGCCCCATGCGGCGGAAGAACCGGTCGGTTTCGAGCCGGGCCGGCCCCACGATTTCTGAGAGCCGCCCGCCGGCTACGTGGGCCACGAAATCCATCTGCCAGAGCCGGTCCTGGGCCGTGAGGTAGCCCTGGGCATAATACAGGTCGTGGTCGTTCTGGGCGAAGATGTGGGGCACGTGCCGGTCGTCGTAGCGCACCTGCACGGGCTGCTGCAGGCCGGGCAGCGTGAGGGTGTTGGCCGTCGGGAAGTCGTTGGCGGCGTCATTCTGCCAGAAGCCGCCGAACGGGCTGAGAAACCGGCCAAACGGCGGCAGGTCACCCTGCTTGGTATTGAGCACCCAGGTGAGCACCAGGGTAATGGCCGTGGCCAGAATAGCTTTAATCCACTGCTGCAGCATACGGGCGGGTTGGTCGAAGCGGTAAGTTGGGGGAAGTTTCCCTGCCGAACAAGCCACCCGCGCCCACGCAAAAGGGCCGCTTGTGCAGCGGCCCTGGTAAGGTGACGGCCGGAAAGCGGCCTTTTGCGGAAAAAGCTACAGGTTCTCGGCCTGCCGGACCAGGCCCGCAATGCCCCACTCCATCAGCCGGCGGCGAACCAGCTCGGCCTCGGCGCGGTCGGCGTAGCGGCCGACCACCACGCGGCTCAGCGGCCGGCCGTTCAGCTCGCTCTGCGCGACGCTCACGTTCAGGGTTTTGTCGAGGGCAAGAATCTTGTTCTGCACGGTCTGGGCATTCACCGCGTCGCCGAACGTGCCGGCCTGCACGATAAAGCTGGGGGCCGGGGCGGGCACCACCACCACGTCGGCCGCCTCCGTGTCACCGGCTACAATATCGGTGAGGGTTGCCACCGCCACCGTGGTGCTGGCCGAGTCACTGGTCAGGGCCGCCAGGTTATGGGGAGCATCCGTGGGGCCGAGGGGCGTGGTGCTGGGGACGATTTCGGCCACCACCGTCACGGCGCCGCGGCGCACGATGTCGAGCGGGCGGGCGGCTACCTCAGCCAGGTCCAGAATGCGCTGGTGGCGGAAGGGGCCGCGGTCCGAAACGCGCACTACCACCGCTTTGCCATTGGCAGGGTTCGTCACGCGCAACCGGGTGCCGAAGGGCAGGGTTTTGTGCGCGCAGGTGTACTTCATCCGGTCAAACCGCTCGCCGTTGCTCGTGCGCATGCCCTGGTGCTCTTTGCCGTACCACGAAGCGCGGCCCCGCAGGACGGTGGCGCGGGAGGTGGTGGTAGTGGGTTTTTTGCCGTCGTCGCCGGCGGTGGCGGCCCGGGTTGCGGGCGCCGACAGCAGCGTAACGGACAGAGCCAGCAGCAGGCTGAACAGAGAAGGGCGTAGCAGTTCGATTTTCATCCGATTGGGAGGGTGGTGAACAGGGCAAATCTAGAAGCGGGCAGCTAAGCACCTTCCCAAACCCAAAGATGCGGGCAGAAGCCAATCGTCTAATATTGACCTTTTCTAATAAAACTTGTATTTATTTTATTCGTAAAAATTCGGGCAAATAGCTGATTGTGTTTGGTGAAGGCAGTATTTGTATTATATAAGGACGAAATCCGGGCAGCCAAAAAAATTAGACTATCCGCCGGATAAAAAATTTTGGCATTGCTGGTCGGGCTATGTCCGGAGCCTGGTTGCAGAAGTTGTGGAATTTAGCTATGACCTGCCGCCCCCGGGAGCCGCCCGCCGCCGGGTTAGCCCACCGGAAAGCGGGCCCGGCGGCCCCGCGCGAAATCCAGAGAGTCAAGCGAATCCGGGGAATCCATGAGTACCTTTGCCCCATGGATTTTGGCCGCCTTTCCGACCTGCGCTACGTTGACTTTCGTCTGCCCGCGGATCATCCCGAAACGGCTGCTCTGCTGGCCCGCACCCGTCCCGCCGCACCCGCGGCGCCGGCCATCTACGTGGGCTGCCCTATCTGGACCAACAAGGCCTGGTTGGGCTCCTACTTCCCGGCCGGCATCAAGGAGGCGGACTACCTGCACCACTACGCCCGGCAGTTCAACAGCATCGAGCTCAATACCACCCATTACCGCATTCCCGATGCGCCCACCGTGCGCAAGTGGCGCGACGCGGTGCCGGCCGGCTTCCGCTTCTGCCCCAAAATGCCCCAGATCATCAGCCACGACCGGGCGCTCTACAATGCCGATGAGCTGACGACCACGTTCTGCCGTGCCATCAGTGAGCTGGACGAGCGGCTGGGCATGGCGTTTCTGCAGCTGCCGCCCACCTTTGGGCCCGAGCATCTGCGGCGGCTGGAGCGCTACCTGCTCGACTTTCCGGCCTACGTGCCGCTGGCCGTGGAGCTGCGTCATCCGGCCTGGTTTACCGATACTGGCCTGCGCGACTCGGTGTTTGCCCTGCTCGAAGCCCTGGGCAAGACGCTGGTGCTGACCGACGTGGCCGGCCGCCGCGACGTGCTGCACCTGCGCCTGACTACCCCCACGGCCTTTATCCGCTTCAACGGCCACGGCCTCGTCGGCAGCGACTACAGCCGGGCCGATGCCTGGGCCGAGCGGCTGGCCCAGTGGCTGGCCCAGGGCCTGCAGACGGCCTATATCTTCATTCACCAGAAGGACATCATGCACTCCCCGCGCTGGACGCAGCATTTCCTGGAGAAATTGCGGACTCTGACCGGGCTGGATGTGGCGCCCCCACTGATTATTTCGCAGCCGGTGCAGGGAAGCTTGTTCTAACCGGCCGCCCGAAACGCTGTAGCGGCGCCCAGGTACCAGATGAGCGGGCAAATCCTGTATCTTGTTTGCCCGCTTGCATCCATATATTCTTTCGTTATGACGCTTTTCCCCACCGTTCGTCGGCTGCCGGCTCTTCTGCTTGGACTGCTTCTGGCTGGTGCCGCCGCGCCGGCCCAGGCCCAGCAACCGGCCCCGCCCAGTGCCACGCACTGCCTGCTGCACCCGCTGGACCCCGCGGAGCGCAGCCGGCAGGCCGCGCTGGTGGTCGAGGGAGAGGTGCTCAGCGCCGTGGGCTTCTGGGATGCGGGCCACCAGCGCATCTACACGGCTCATCAGATCCGCGTGTTCACCGTTTTTAAGGGCCGCGCCGTCACCGAGGTAACCGTGCTGACCGAAGGCGGGACGGTGGGCGACGACCGGCAGGAGCTGACCAACACCCTGCGCCTGAGCAGCGGCGACCAGGGCGTTTTCTTTCTGTACCCGGCGCCCTGGGTCGGCCCCGGGGCGCCGGCCGCCTGGGCGGCGTACGGGAGCCAGCAGGGTTTTATCCGCTACGACCTGGCCACGCTGTCCGCGGCCGAGCCCTTCCGGGCGTATCCGGCCCTCGACAAGGATTTCTATGCCGAGCTGAGTGCCCGCACCGGGCAGCCAGGCCAGGCGCTGGCGCCAAACCGGGTGCTGAACGCCGCCCAACGCCGTCGCCGTGAACTGGCCGCCGCGGCCAAAGGGCAGGCCCCGGTTATTACGCTGCTGGCCCCGCTCACGCTCACAGCTGGTGCCGGTGCCGTGCTGACCATTACCGGCAGCGGCTTTGGCGCGGCCCGGGGGAAGGGCTTCGTGGAATTCCGCAATGCCGATGACGGCGGCATGACCTTCATTCAGCCCCAGCCGGCCGACTACGTGAGCTGGTCCGACCAGCTGATCCGGGTGCGGGTGCCCTCGTATGGCACGGCCGGCAATCCGGCCGGGACGGGCGTGGTGCGCGTGACGACGACGGAGCTGCTGCCGGCCCAGAGCACCCAGGCCATTACCATCACCTATGCCCTGTCCAACGTGCAGGACCGCAACAGCAAAGTGGTGGTGCGGCCCCGGCACAGCAACGTGAACAACAGCGGCGGCCTTACTTTTCAGCTGGAGTCCGGCTTTGCCAACAATCCGAATGCCGCGCAGATTTTCCGGCGCGACCTGCAGCAGATCTGGCGCTGCCAGACGGGCGTAAACTGGCTTCTGGGCCCTAACCGCAGCGGGCGGGGCGCGGCCGATGACGACGAAAACTCGGTGGGCTTCGACAGTGGGGCCGAGCTGCCGGTCAACGTACTGGGCCGCACCACCAGCTACTACCGCGGCTGCCTGGGCCCGCGGGGCGAGGTAAGCTTCTACGTCAAGGAAATTGACATGCAGTTCGACGACGGGGTGAACTTCCTGTTCACGTCCGGCACGCCCGCCACCGGGCAGTTCGACTTCGAGTCGATAGTAGTGCACGAGCTGGGGCACGCCCAGCAGCTGGGCCACGTTATTCTGCCCCCGGCCGTCATGCACTTCGGGGTGGCTCCGCGGCAGGTCCGGCGCACCCTGAGCGACTTCGACATCAGCGGGGGCCGGCTGATGCTGCGTACCCGTAGCTTTGCCGCCGCCAGCTGCGGTCCGCCGCCGATGCTGCCGGCCCCCCTGGCTACCCAGGCGGCCCGCAACCTGGGGGCCGGCGGCATAGAGGTGACCTGGACCACCCGGGAAGAATGCTTTGTGGAGAGCTTTGTGGTGGAGCGCGGGGCCGATACCACGGCCTGGCAGCCGGTGGCGACGCTGCCTGCCGGGGCCAGTGGCGCCTCGTACCGCTTTGTGGATGCTCAGCCGCTGCCCGGCCTGAGCTATTACCGCCTGCGGGTGCGCCGGCCCGGGCCGGTGCCCCCGGCCAGTACTCTGGATGCTGCCGCCCCGCTGCCCGTCAGCACCGAGGCGGAGGCTGCCGACCTGATTGTGTTTCCCAACCCCATTCGGGGCGGGCTGTTGCAGCTGCAGTTTGCCAGCGCCGCCGCCGGAGAGCTGTCCGTCTTTTTGTACGACGAGGTAGGCCGTTTCCACCGTAGTGCCGCCTTCGACGTGCAGGCCGGGCTGACTATCCGCAGCCTGAGCGTGGACGAGCTGCGCCCGGGCTGGTATCTGCTGCAGTGGCGCGACCAGACGGGCAGGACCGGCGTGGCCCGCTTTATTAAGCTGGGCTTCTGAGAACGGACTGAAAGTAGTGTGGGCGAACTAGCGCTCCAGCAGCATGGCCCCGTAGGAGTAGCCGCCGCCGAATACGGTAATCACGATCCGCTCCCCCACCTTGATTTGGTCGAGGTGGTCGGCCAGAGCAATGGCGGCGCCGGCGCAGCCGGTATTACCCAGGTATTCGATGTTCGACACGGCCCGGTCGTCGGGCAGGCCCAGGTTTTCGAGCACGTTGCGGGTGATGCGCAGATTGGCCTGGTGCGGAATCAGCCAGTTCAGGTCCGTTACGGCCAGCTGGTTGCGCTCCAGGATGTTGCGCGTTACGCGGGCCATATACTGGCAGGCGTGGATGAATACGTCCTTGCCGTGGGGCATCACAATACCGCGCTCCACGGGCTTCAGGGTGACGGCCGTGTCGGCTTTGCCCATGTTGCCGGCCCCGGCCGTTATCAGGTCCACCATGCGCAGGTCGGTAGGAGCGAGGCGCTCCTTGCTGATGAGCAGGGCCGCGGCCCCGTCGCCCCAGAGGTGACCGGCTACGGTGTCGTCTTCGTTGTTGTAAGCGGTGTTGTGCTCCGATACCACCACCAGAGCCCGGGTAGCCTTGCCCATGGCAAAATACCCTTCCACAATCTCAATGGCGTTCAGCAGCGACGAGCACGCCGACGACACGCTGACCACCGGAATGTCGGCCACGTCTAGGTCGCGCTGCACGGCGTGGGCTACGGTATAAATCGTGTCGTGGGGCGTGTACGTGGCACCCACAATCAAATCGATGTGCTGCTGAGGAAAAAGTGGCGCCTGCGCCAACACCCGGCGGGTAGCCTCCAGCGCCATGGTATTGGTGTTCTCGTCCGGCCCGGCTTTACGGCGTTCCTGAATTCCGGTGCGCTCAATGATCCACTTGTGAGAGAGGCCGTTGAGGCGGGTGAAGTGCTCGTTGGTAACGATGTGGGCGGGCAGATAAGCCGCCACCTGATGAATATACACGGGTGGAAACAGGGATGAGAGAGGGCGGAAAATTGCGGCTGCAAGGTACGGCACTACCGGCCAATGTTGCGGGATTAATCAGCCCGGCCCGTACTTTGCAAGAGACGCTACGCGTTCAAACGGCGCGCTGCCTCCCAGGTTTTCCGTACTCCGCATAAGATTATGACGTTACGCCCCGCTCCGCTTTTTCTGAGCCTTGCCTTTTTTGTGGCCACCGCGCTGCTGGCCCCCGACGCCTGGGCCCAGAAGTACCGTACGGCCGTTGGGCTGCGCCTGGGGCGCGACAACTACGGCCTGACGCTACAGCAAAAGATATTTGCTAAAACGACGCTCGAAGGGCTGGCGCTGGTGGCCCCGCGCGAGGCCAGCGGTACCGTCCTGATTGAGCGCCATTTCGGCATTCTGGGGCCCAGCCTCAACTACTACTTCGGCGCCGGCGGCCACGTCGGCAACCACAAGGATAACGGGGTGTTCGGGGGCGTGGATGCCCTGGCCGGGGTCGAGTACAAAACGGCGTTTTTCCCCTTTGTGCTGTCCTTTGACGTGAAGCCTACCCTCGAAATCAATGGCACCGACTGGGCCCGGTTTCCGGCGGCTTTCTCGGTGCGCTACGTGCTGATCAAGGAGAAGAAAACCGGCCTGCTGAACGGGATTTTTGGCGGCAGCAAGGACCAGGAAAACCCCAGGAAAGAGCGCAAAGCGGACGATGCGCCCCGCCGCGGCCGGTTCGACTTCTAGCCCCAAGCCGCGTAGCCCGGTCCGGGAAAGGCTTTGGCGACTGGCCCCAGCGGTCCACGATTTGCTGGGCTACAGCGAACGACACCAACCACAAACAACACAGCATCCAGGTATCGCGGCAGAAGCAAGCTTTAACGGAATCTGGTTCGGTAGCTGCAGGAAGCTGCGGTAGGCAAGAATTAGCAGTTCAGTGAGCCAGTATGATTCAGGATTTGTACAGCATTACAAATATAGTGATTTATTAATAATACAAAATAAAATATAAATATTGCAATTGATGTTTTTGCCTGCTACATTTAAGTAAAGCCTGCTTGACGGCTTAATGCTCTTAAATGTGGTAGCTATGAAAACCTCTACTCTTGTTGCTCTGCAGCAGTGCCTTCTTCTTTTTCTGCTGCTGCTGCTGAGCGGGCCGGCCGCCGTAGCGCAGCCGGCGGCCTGCGGGGGGCCGGATCCGGCGGGCAATCCTTCGGTCAGCGGCCTGTACGCGGAATACTACGCGGGCTACTTCAACGACGACCCCGCGCACTTTACCGATAACGCCGCGCCCCCCGGCATTCGGAACGTGGTGCCGCAGGTGAGCTTCACGACCAATGCCAGCTTCGGCGACCTGACGGCCGTATCGACCGGCACGGCCCTTAACCCGGACTATTTCAGCCTGCGCCTGCGCGGCACGCTCAATATTCTGACGGCGGGCACCTATACGTTCTATCTGACGGCGGATGATGCGGCCTTTCTGTGGCTGGATGGACCCGCGCTGGCGCTGCCCGCCAGCAACGCCGCCGCCACCATCAACAACGGGCAGGCCCACGGCACAGTCGAAGTAGCGGCGACGGTAACGCTGACGGCTGGCTTGCACAGCCTGCTGGTGCACTACGGCGACGCGCTGAGCGACAACGTGCTGGTGCTGGAATACGACGGGCCGGGTACCGGCGGGCGACAGGTGATTCCGAACAGCGTGCTGTGTACGGCCCTGCTGCCCGCCGGTCCGCCCCAGGCCCTGAGCTACGCGCCGGTGCCCGCCACCGTGCTGGGCGTACCGGTTAGCTCGGCACCACCCGTGGTGCAAAATGGCGGTGCGGCCATCACGCAGTACGCCTTGGCCGGCTCAGTGCCCGGCGGCTTTTCCATCGATGCCCTTACGGGCGTAGTCACCGCCACGGCGGGCGTGGCGCTGGGCCTGTACTCGCTGGATGTGGCTGCCACCAATGCCAACGGCACCAGCATCTTCCAGAACGTGGTCGGCTTTCAGGTGGTGCCTGCGGCCCCGGCTGGCTGCACGGGCCTCGACCCGGGCGGAAATCCCGTGGGCTCGGGCCTGTACGCGGAATACTACAGCGGCTACTTCAACGACGTGCTCACGTTTGCGGCCGTCCCGCCGGGCCTGACCCGCATCGACCCGCAGCTTGACTTCGGCAGCATCACCAGCTTTGGCAACCTGACGGGAATAGCCACCGGGCCCCCGGCCGACCCCGACAACTTCAGTGCCCGCTACCGGGGTAGCCTGCGCATCGCCACGGCGGGCACCTACACGTTTTACCTGAGCGCCGACGATGCCGCTTATCTGTGGCTGGACAATGCCGCCCTGGACGCTCCGCCGACGCTGGCGACGGTAACCATAAACAACGGCGGGCTGCACGCGGTGCAGACCGTGCAGGCCACCGTGGTCCTGAGTGCCGGCCTCCATAACATCCTGATTTATTACGGGGAAAATGCCGGTAACAATCAGCTGACGCTGGAATACGAAGGGCCGGGCGGCCTCAGCCGGCAGGTGATTCCGGCCACGGCGTTCTGCACCGCCACGCAGCGGCGCACGGGGCCCGTTTCGGCCCTGAGCTATTCGCCGCGCTCCACCACGCTGGTGGCTGGCAGCACGGTAGTGGCCGGCCTCTCACCCCTGCCCGTGGTGACAACGCTGGCGCCGGTGACGGAATACGCGCTGGCCAACGCGGCGGCGCTGCCGGCCGGCATCACCATCGACGCGGCCACGGGGCAGATTTCCAGCAGCACCAGCGTGCCGGCCGGCACGTATAGCTTCGACGTCACCGTAACCAATACGGATGGGTCGGCCACGTTCCCGGCCGCGTTTTCCTTCGTGGTGGCTTTGCCGCCGCCGCCGGGCTGCGCCAGTCCGACCCCGGCTGGCGGACCTCCCACGGCGGGACTATACGGGGAGTATTTCGCCGGGTACTTCAGTGATAACCAGTCCTTCTTCACGACCAACACCCCGTTGCTGGTCCGCACGGAAGCCCAACTGGACTTTACGGCCGACAACTGGGGTGGCATCGTGCCGCCGGCCGATGGCACCCTGCTGGACCCGGACCACTACAGCGCCCGGTTTCGGGGCAGCGTCTACGTGCCGACCACGGGTGACTACACGTTCTTTCTGACCTCGGACGATGCCTCCTACCTGTGGCTGGACAACGCGGCCCGGGTATCGCCGCCGGTGACGGCGCAGGCCGCCATCAACAATGGCGGCGAGCACGGCCTGATCGTGCTGGCCCGGGTGGTGACGCTGACGGCGGGAATGCACGACCTGCTGGTGCATTACGGCGAAAATTTTGGGGCCAACCGCCTCACGCTGGCTTATAGCGGCCCCGGCATCCCGCTGCAGACGGTAGGCAATACCAGCCTGTGCACAGCTTCTACCGGGGCACCGCTGCCCGTGGAGCTGGTGCGCTTCGAGGCCAAGCCCGTGGGCACCAGCGTGCTGGTGAGCTGGCACACGGCGCAGGAGCGCAACAGCGCCTATTTCGTGGTGGAGCGCTCCGCCAATGGCATCGTGTTCGAGCCGGCCGGGCAGGTAGCCGGGGCCGGCACTACCACTCGGCCGCAGGCCTACCAGCTCACCGACCGCGCCCCGCTGCCGGGCCTGAGCTACTACCGCCTCCACCAAATAGACTCCGATGGCCAGAATGCCTACTCACCCGTGGTGGCCGTGACCAGCAGTCCCCGCGTCGGATTACCAGAAGTAGCCGTTTTTCCGAACCCAAACCAGGGAGCCTTTTCCGTGCGGGTCCGGCAGCCGAGCGCCGAGCCGGCCCAGCTGCTGCTGCTGGATCTGCGCGGGCAGACGGTGTTTCGGCAGACGCTGCCCGCCGCTGCCAGCGCGGACTATACCATCGTGCCCGAACGGCTGCCCACGGGCATCTACTGGCTGCGCCTGACCACGCGGGCCGGCACCGCCACGCAGCAGGTAGTTATTCAGCGGTAAACCTAAAAAGCCCCCGAACGATACCGTGCGGGGGCTTTTGATAATGACTTTTCAGGGCTCTTAGCCTTTGTGCACCCGGCCGCTGCCCATCACCGAGCTGGTGATTTTGGGGTTGCCGCTCACGTGCACGTCGCCGGAGCCCATGATGCTGGCATCGAGGGTGCGGGCGGCATTCACGTGGCAGTCGCCGGAGCCGCTGATGCTCACCTGGCAGTTGTCGGCCCGCAGGCTGGCGGCTTTGATGCTGCCCGAGCCGCTGATGCTCACCTCATGCTGGCTGACGCTGCCCTGACCCAGGATGATGGTGCCCGAGCCCGCAACGGAAGAACTCACGTTCGTCGCCTGTACTGCGCCGACCTCCAGCCGTCCTGAGCCGCTGAGCGACAAGCTCAGATTCGGGGACTTTACGCCCGCGGCGGCTTTCAGGCTGCCCGAGCCGCTTACGCTCAGGGCGCTGACAGCCGGGGTGGTAACGTAAACAGTCACGCTGCTGCGGAAGCGGTAGCTGGACAGCGGGCTGGTTTCGCGCACCGTGCCAATGCGCAGGCGACTGTTGCGTACGGTGGTTTCCAGGTGGGCCAGATCTTCGGCGGCACCTTCTGCCTCCACTTTCTGCGGGCTGCCCTGCACCAGCACCACCGTCACCGAGTTAGCCAGCGTTACCTGGCTGAAGCTGGCGACTTCACGCGTTTCGCGGCCGGCGGCCATCGACTGGAATACGGGAGCCAGCAGAGCCAGCAGCAAAGTCAGGGAGAAGGAGTACCGGGTTTTCATGGCAGCAAGCAGTTGAGGGTGAAACATCTGCCCCGAAAGATGTTCCGTTGCGCTCAAGCGTTGCCTGCTGGACTGAAGTCGCGGCAAATAAATCGGTTGGCTCCGGCCAGGCGGCTATTTGTCGGCAGCCGGCCGGGTAGCCGGCGCCGGGCAGGCGCTGCCGTCGCGGTGCAGGTAGTCCTGGCCCCACACCAGCAGCGCATCCAGCAGCGGGCTCACGCGGCGGCCATGCTCAGTGAGGGTGTACTCCACTTTCGGCGGCACCTGCTGGTACACCATGCGCTGCACAATGCCGTCCTGCTCCAGCTCGCGCAGCTCCTGAATCAGCATCTTCTCCGTCACCTCGGGCATCAGGCGGCGCAGCTCGCCGTAGCGGCGGGTATCCTGGAGCAGGGAGGAAAGGATGAGCAGCTTCCACTTGCCCCCGAGCACGTTCAGGGTGGTGCGCACCGGGCAGAAGTTGAAAGGAATAGGCTCGGTAGCAGTTTGCCAGTAGGCCTCCGCGACTTGCTGCTTGGTTTGCTTGTTCATGAAAATTATTGGGGCTGATTATCAGCAATTCTGGCAAAAAGGTAGGCACCTTACTTTTTAGTAGGTACTTGCGAAAAGCGAAGTTAATAATTCTCTTTGAGTCGTGCACTGCGCCACCCGCCCGGGGGCATAAAGCAGCCACCTACTTTCCGCTACCCCTCATTTGACCTTCGCATGAGCAAGCACTTCGTCATCACCGGCGCCACCGGCAACATCGGTACCGCCCTCGTCCATCACCTGCTCCGGAAAGGCCACCGCGTGACGGCCGTGGCCCGGCCCAGCCACCGCCTGGAGGCCCTGCGCGCCGCCGGGGCCGAAACCAAGGCCGGCGACCTGCACGACTCCGCGTTCCTGACCGACGCCCTGCGCGGGGCCGACGCGGCCTTCCTGATGATTCCGCCCAACGTGACGGCCCCCGACGTGCTGGACCACATGTGGCAGGTAGGCGAAAGTATCGCCCGGGCCGTGCGCGCCGCCGGCCTGAAACAAGCCGTGCACCTGAGCAGCATCGGGGCCGACCAGCCCGCCGGCACGGGCCCCGTCGTCGGCTTGTTTCACCAGGAAGCCCGGCTCAACGCCCTTTCCGGCCTGCAGGTAGCGCACTTGCGGCCGGCCTATTTCATGGAAAACCTGCTGGCCAACGTCGGTCTGATTCAGCACATGGGCATCATGGGCTCGGCCATGCGGCCGGAGCTGGCTTTCCCGATGGTGGCTACCACGGATATTGCTGCCAAAGCCGCGGAGCTGCTCGACCAGGGCTTTGCGGCCGGCTCGGTACACTACGTGCTGGGGCCGCAAAACTACACCCAGCAGGAGGCGGCCCAGGCCATCGGCGCCGCCATTGGCCGGCCCGAGCTGGCCTACGTGCAGTTTCCCTACGCCGACGCCAGGCAGGGCATGATCGGGGCCGGGCTTTCCGAGAGCATGGCCGGCCTCTACGATGAGATGACGCGCAACATGAACGAGGAGAAAGTGATGGTGAAGGAGGAGCGCACCGCCGCCAGCACCACGCCCACCACGCTGGCCGGGTTTGCGCAGACCGTTTTCGCCCCGGCTTTCCGGGGCGCCCAGGCTGCCCAACCCGCTTAGCGCCAGGATTGTCAGTAAAAACAACGGACCCCGGATTTCCGGGGCCCGTTGTTTTTTTGTGCAGCTTTAGGGCTCCGGCCGCGCCCCGTCCGGGGCCCCGGCTTTCGTCCTGATCATGCTGCCCAACGAAGAACTTCTGCACCGCTTCTATCAGGCCTTCCAGCGCCGCGACCATGCCGCCATGGCCGCCTGCTACCACCCCGAAGCCACGTTCGAGGATGCCGTGTTCCGGCTGCGCGGCCCCGAAATCGGGGCTATGTGGCGCATGCTCTGCGAGCGGGGCCAGGACCTGGCCCTGACCTACGACCACGTGCGGGCTGATGACACGCAGGGCCAGGCTGCTTGGGAGGCGCGCTACACGTTTTCCCGGACCAGGCGGCCCGTTCACAACCACATTGCGGCCCGCTTCACCTTCCGGAACGGTAAAATCCTGACTCACCACGACCAGTTCAGCTTCTGGCGCTGGAGCCGGCAGGCGCTGGGGCCGCTGGGCTGGCTGCTGGGCTGGTCGCCGTTTCTACACAACAAAGTGCGCACCTCCGCCCGCCAGGGACTGGACGCCTTTATGGCCCAGCGGGGCATCAGCGCGTAAGCCGGGTGGTGCCACGACCAAAAAGTCGGGGCACCACGCCGCTCCTGCTACCAGATTTTTACCCGGGCGCTGTCGGGGCGGTAGAGCTTGTCGCCGGGCTTCACGCCGAAGGCTTCGTAGAACTCGGGCACGTCGGCGAAGGGGCCGTTGACGCGGTAGCTGGCCGGGGAGTGCACGTCGGTGAGGATGCGCTGGGCCAGCACCTCGTCGCGCTGGTGGTTCTGCCAGCCTAGCGCATAGCCGAGGAAGTAGCGCTGGGTAGGGGTGAGGCCCCCAATTTTCTCGCCCTTCTTGTATTGATCAGTCTGCTTGAAGGCGTCGAGGGCAATGACGATGCCGCCCAGGTCGGCAATGTTTTCACCGGCCGTGGCCTTGCCGTTGAGGTGCAGCGAATCGAGCACCTGGTAGCCGTTGAACTGGCGCACGATGCCGTTTACGCGCTGATTAAACCGCGGCCGGTCGGTCTTGGCCCACCAGTTGCGCAGGTTGCCTTTCTCGTCGAACTGGCTGCCTTCGTCGTCGAAGCCGTGGGTGAGCTCGTGGCCGATGGTGGAGGCGCCGGCGTAGCCGTAGATGGTGGCGTCGTCGGCATCCGCGTCGGCCAGGCCGGGAATGGCGAAGATGGCGGCCGGCAGCACGATTTCGTTGTTCGAAGGATTGTAGTAGGCGTTGTAGGTTTGGGGCGTCATGCCCCACTCGGTGCGGTCGACGGGCTTGCCGAGCTTGCTGAGGTTGTAGCGGTAGGCCCACTGGCGGGCGCGCATCACGTTCTGGGCGTAGGAGCTGCGGTCGATGGTCAGGGCCGAGTAGTCCTTCCACTTGTCGGGGTAGCCGACTTTCTTGGTAATTTTGCCCAGCTTCACCAGCGCCTTCTGCTTGGTCGAGTCGCTCATCCAGTCCAGCTTATTGATGTGCTGGCGGAAGGAAACGACGACGTTGTCGACCAGCTTATCGTAGCGCTGCTTGGCTTCGGGCTTGAAGTACTCCTTCACGAAGAGCTGCCCCAGGATTTCGCCCATGGCGTTTTCCTCCTCATCCAGCACCCGCTTCCAGCGGGCCCGCTGCTCCTTACGGCCCTGCAGAATGGTGCCGTAGAAGCGGAAGTTTTCCTGGTCGAAGGCGCGGCTGAGCTTGTCGGCGTAGGTGTGCAGCAGCTGCCACTGCAGGTAGGCTTTCCAGGTGTCGAGGGGGGCGGTGCGCAGCTGGCGGCCGGCTTCGCGGTAGAACTCGGGCTGGCCCACGATAACGGTGTCGGCTTTGCCCAGCTCCAGCTGCGTCAGCCAGGGCTGCCAGTCGAGGCCGGGGGTAAGCTTGCTCAGGTCGCGCACGGCCATCTTGTTATAGTTGGCGTAGGGGTCGCGCAGGGCTTCGAGCTTGCGTGAGGACTTAGAGGGTGTTTGGGAATTGGACTTGAAGTAAACAGAAACGAGTCAGTAAGTTGCGGCGGGAGTTCCTAGGCTTCCGGACACATTATGGTTGACAGCTCTCAA
>NZ_BAABDH010000095.1:0-23290 GCF_039539525.1 Hymenobacter algoricola
ATTGCCGAAGTTGTGCGGGCGCTGCCGTGGAGTATTTGTCCCATAAGTGTGTACGAAATTCCAGCCCGGAAAATACACCATCTCTCCCTGGGACTATACACCTAGTCAGGGGAGTCTTCCGAACAAAAACGAGGGTTGGTCGTTGCCTTTGGATGGGAAGACCAATCACACCTTTCGTCCTGTCGTCGGCTGACCGCCTGACAATTGAGGCCTTAACCCGCAAAGGCCGCCACGCCGGGCGCACGGTGCAACGTGGTCGGATGCTGTTGCGGCTGGCCAACGGGGTCAGCGGCTACACCGTGGCCGCCGAGATGGGCTGCTGCGTGCAGACCGTGTATCAGGTGCGCCGCCGCTATGCCGAGCAGGGGCTGGCCACGGCGCTCGGCGAGGCCCCACGCAGCAGCGGCCCCCAGCGCTTCGACGGGGCGACCCGCGCTGCGCTCACGGCCCTGGCCTGCACGCCGGCCCCTGTCGGGCATAGCCGCTGGACCCTGCGCCTGTTGGCCGACAAAGCCGTCGAGCTGTGCCTGGTGGAAACCATTTCGCATGAAACGGTGGGGCAGGTGCTCAAAAAAACGAGCTACAGCCCCAGCGCCAGCAGCACTGGTGCTGGGGCGAAGTGAACGCCGCTTTCCTGGCCCGCATGGAAGACGTGCTGGCTGTCTACGAGCGGGCTTACGACCCGCAATTTCCCGTCGTCTGCTTCGATGAGCGGCCCTGTGTGCTTCACGCTCAGCCCGTCGAGCCACTGCCACCCGTGCCAGCACAACCCGCCCAGGGCGAGCAGCCAGCTAAACCGGGCCGCCTCCGGCGCGAAAGCAGCACCTATGTGCGCCAGGGGACGGCCTGTTTACTGGCCGCTTTTGAACCAGGAACCGGCCAGCGCCTGGTCGAGGTTTCCGCCCGCCGGACCGGGGCCGACTACTGCCGTTTTATGCAGCGCCTGGCGGCGGCCTACCCGCAGGCCGCGAAAATCGTGTTGGTTCAGGACAACCTGAACACCTACACCGATGCCGTCTTTTACCAGCATCTGCCCGCCGCGCAGGCCCGCGCCCTCGCGGCCCGCTTCGAGGTCCATTACACGCCCAAAAATGCCTCCTGGCTCAATATGGTCGAACTCGAACTCTCGGCCATTGCCCGCCAGTGCCTGCACCAGCGCATCCCTACGCAGGACGAACTGATCGCCCACGTCGACGCCTGTGTGGCGGAACGGAACGCCCGATGCGCCACCGTCAATTGGCAATTCTCGCTCGACAAGGCCCGGGAGAAGCTCACCCGCCACTACCAAAAAGTTTGTGCAGATAATTCCCTTGACTAAGCACTAGATCACCTCACTTTTGGAGAGATTGTACCATGGCAGCCAGCTATAACGTTCTATGAACGCTCGTTTGCAACATGTAAAAGGCAGTACCTTGCGGGTGTTGTTAACTGGGCCACACCCGGTAAGGCGATGCGTACTGTAGAAGGATGCCTGCTTAATGCAACTTCGTTACTTTTGCGCTTGCTAACCGTGTGTTGCCTTGCCCACGGGCAGGTGCTATCCAACGCCACTTACCCAAACCGCATGCCTGCCACCGACCGCCTTTCGCAATCCCTGACCCGGCACGGCCTGCGTCAAACCGCAGTGCGGCGGGCCGTGCTGCAGGTCCTGGCCGAGTCGCCCTACGCGCTGTCTGGTGGCGAAATTGAGCAGCAGCTTCCGCCCGACACTGACCGCATCACGCTGTACCGTACGCTGAAATCATTCGAGGAAAGCGGCCTGATTCACCGCGTTATCGACACGAGTGACGTGGTGCGCTACGCGGCCTGCTCCATTGAATGCAGTGCCGACGCGCACTTTGACAATCACGTGCACTTCAAGTGCACCAACTGCCTGCACATCTACTGCCTCAACCAGGTAACCATTCCGGCCGTGACGTTACCCGCCAAATTCGAGGCCCTTACGCGGGACTACCTCCTCGGGGGCGTGTGCCGCGAGTGCCAGCCGGCCTAGGCCCGCCCCTTTCTTAGCCCGTTTAACCAAAACGCTCTGCAGCACGGCCTGGGAGCGGCTTTTGGGTTGCGTCCGATTTTAGCAACTTCGTTGCGCTTTAATTACAATTACAATACTTTTTTCAGCATCTAATGCCACTTATTAGTCCTAATGCTAATTTTTTCATTCTCACTTACATGCATCTTTGTTGCATGTAAAGAATTCTTGATTAGCTTTGGGCGTTGTTGCAACGACAAGGCGTCGCCGAAAACCTTGGACCGAGTAGGCAAACCACCCCGTGTTCCTTACCACCATGAAAAAAGTACAGCTGAATACCCGCCAGGCCCTCATTGCCCGCATCCTGACCCAGAAAGCCCTGGCCCCGGCCGGCTCGGCGCATTGCAGCGGCAGCACCCACTGCACGGTGGGTCTGTAAACAGGTAAAAAAGCGGGCCGCAGTCGTGCGCGGCCGCGGCCCGCTTTTTTTAACGCCCTGCCATGAGCACGCCGCTACTTGCTTCCCTGCTGGCTTACGAGGAACCCGACATCGTTTCCCGCTTCACCGACCTGCTGGCGGTGGACGAGGACGAAGCCCGGGACATTTTTCAGGAAACCAAGAAGTTTCTGTACCTGAGCCAGCACCACCCGGCCTTTATTCCCGACGACCTGCTCATCCTCGACGAGATGTGGCACAACTTCATCCTGTTCACCCCCCTCTACCACACCTTCTGCCAGACGCACTTTCGGCAGTACCTGCACCATTTACCGGCCACCCGGCAGGAAAAAGCCCAGCAGGCCCGCTTGCGAACCGAACAGCCTGAGCAGAGCCGGCAGCACTACCTGACCCGTCTGGAGGCGCTGCTGGAAGCCACCTACGACCACCTGGGCGAAGAAACCGTGCGCAAGTGGTTTGAGGTTTATCCCGAGCGCTACAGCAAAGCGCAGCTGCTGGCCCTGCGCAAGGCATGAGCATCTTTCCCCGGCGCACCCGGCGCGGCACCCAGGTCACCATCCACTGGAATTTCAACACGTCCCGGCTTACCCAGGCGCACATCATGCCCTACGTGCGCATCGGCGTGCGGGGCCCGGACGGGCAGCTGACCCTGCTCTACGACGGCCACCTGCTGGCCCTGCCCGGCCCGCCGCCCACGGCCGCAGCCGCCGACGTAGCCGCCCAGCACCTGCCCAAGAGCGTGCCCCTGTTGGTGCTGGCCAGCTACCTGAGCGGGCGGCACCCCCGCACCAAGCTGGTCGAAATGCTCGAAGGCATGCACACCGGCCGGCACTACTACTTCCCGTTTGCGGTGGCGGCCGATGCGCCCCTGGGCCGCTACACGCTGGTGTCGGAGCTATACGTGGACGGCCGGGTGCAGCACTCCGGCACGGCCGCCGAGGACTTTTTCTTCGTGGAAGAGCTGCACCTGGCCCCGGCCACGCGCGCCCCGGCGGGCGGCCGGACGGCCCAGCTCACCAACCCCGGCCCCGAGCCGGTGCCCGTGCGGCTGGTGGACTACCAGCCCGGACAAGCGCCCAGCACGGCCAGCTCGGTGCAGGAAGTGCCCGCGCAGGGTACGCTGACGCTGCATACCGGGGCGGCGCAGGCTTTTGCGCTCTACTGCGAGGAACGGGAAGTACTGCCCCTGACCGAAGCGGCCGACCCGGTTTTTCTGCGCAATCAGCTGCTGCTGGCCTGGGACAAGCCGGTGGACGGCGAACCCATCACCTTCGTGCTGGCCGGCGAAGGCGACGAGGCCTACGAGCTGAGCGGGCCCACCCGGGCCGTCTGGCAGCGGGCCGATGGGCTGAGCGGGCGCACCGAGCTGGTGGGGCCGGAGCTGCAGGCCGCCTACCAGGACTTGCTTGACGCGGGCCTGATTCTGGAGCTGCCGCGGACGTTAAGTTGTCAAGTATTGGTTGTCAGTTGTTAGCCATTTAATAAACAGTTGACTAACAACTGACAACGAGCAACTGACAATCCGTTTACTTCTGCTCGACTACTTAACCAGCCCCTGCGGTGCGCCCCTCCACCCACGCTTTTCTGCACGACAACCTGTGGCACCTGTTGCGCCGCCTCGCGCCGCCGGGCATTGCGGGCATGCTCATCGTATCCGTCAACGTCCTGGTGGACGCCGTGCTGGTGGGCCGTTGGGTGGGGCCGGCCGCGCTGGCGGGCCTCACGCTGACGTTTCCGCTGACCCTCCTGGTTTCCAGCTTGGTAGGACTGCTCTCGGCGGGGGTGGCGTCGGTGGCCAGCCGCAGCCTGGGGGCCGACGACCCCGCCCGGCAGCGCGAGCTACTCAACGTGCTGCTCACGCTCAGCCTGCTGCTGGCGGGGGTGGTGGGCGGGAGCGGCTACTATTTTGCCCGTTCCTGGGTGCAGCTGCTGGGCGCTACCGGGGCCGTGCTCGACTACGGCACGGCCTACTATCAGACGCTGGTACTGAGCAGCTTTTTTACGCTCCTGGGCCTGAGCACGAGCGTACTCATCCGGGCCACGGGGCAGCTGCGCCAGGCCATGACGTTCTCGGCTGTGGCGGTACTGGCCAACCTGGTGCTGGCGGCCCTGCTGGTGCGGGGCCTGCACCTGGGGGTGCGCGGCGCGGCCCTGGGCACGGGCGGGGCAATGCTGCTCTACGCGGCCCTGAACCTGCAGCACCTACTGCGGGGGCGCACGGCGCTGGCCCTCGGCCCGCTGCGGCTGCGGCTGGAATGGCCCCTGACCCGCGAAATTCTGGCCATCGGCTCCTCGGCTTTTCTGATGCAGGCCACCCAGTTCGGCCGGCAGGTGCTGATTTTTAAGTCGGTAGCGCACTACGGCAGCGTGGCCGAGCTGGCGTTTTTCGGGGCTGTGTACCGGGTGTACAGCTTTTCCATGCTGCCCGTCTTTGGGGTGTTGCAGGCCCTGCAGCCCACCGTGGGCATCAACCACGGGGCCGGCCAGCACCGGCGCAGCCAACAGGCCGTGCGCGTGTTCCGGCTCGGTGGCATTGGCCTGCTGCTGTGTATCAGCCTGCCGTCGCTGCTGTTTCCCGCACATATTCTGAGCCTGCTGCTGCCGGCCACCGCGTTTGCGGCCGCCGACCTGGCCCGCTTCCGCCTCCTGATGCTCGTGCTCCTGGGCACGCCCCTGGCTTCCACGGGCTACGTGTACTTCCAGGCCACGGGGCAGGCCCGCCTGGCCACGGCGCTGGCGGTGGGCCGGGAGACCCTGTTTGTGCCGTTGCTGCTGCTGCTGCCGCGCTGGTGGGGGGTAGAAGGCATTTACTACGGGCTGGCCGCCGAGAATGTCGGATACGCCAGCCTGGTGCTGCTGGTCACCACCTGGTCGTTTCGCCGGGCGGCAAAACCCGTCCTAGAGCGCAGGCATGCGTAAGCGCAAGCAGTGGGGCGTCCGTGGCAGCTCCCCGTTGCCAGCCGCTTCGCCGGCAATCTGCGACGCACCTTTGTAGTTCATATGCAATGTTGTTGCATATAAGCCCGGGCTGATTACCTTTGGGCTCTTCATTAATGGAAGGTGAATGCAACGTTTGCGTAGCAGATTGGGAGTGTGGTGGCTATTGCTGCTGTTAGGGCGCGTGATGGCCCCCGAAGCGGCCGTGCTGAGCCTGCACGCCCATCACCACACCCTGGAAGTCGCGCACCGGCCAGCCGTGCGCCCGGCCCACCACCCAGAAGCCGAAGTTTCGCCCCAGCACCGGCACTGCCACGTCGAGCAGCTCTACGACGTGGCCTTTCAGCCGGCGCTGCCGCCCCTCGTGCCCCAGCCGTGGGTAAGCCCCGCCTACCCCGCCTACCACCAGGCCACTGCGGTATGCCCGGCCCGGCACTTGCTGCCCGGGGCCGCCCTACGCGGCCCGCCCGTAGGCTAGCCCGACGTGGCACGTCGGGCTCCTGACGAGTCGCGCCAGCCGGCGCGGCCCCTCGTCACGGCCGGGGCAGCGTGCCACGCTGCCCCGGCGGACCCTACTTTTTCATGCCTTATCATTTTTCGCGGGCTGCCTGTCAAGCAGGGGGTTGGCGCTGGGCTCTGCTGGTAGCGGCGGGCCTGTGGCAACTGCCCGCTCATGGGCAGGACGCGGCCGGGACCAGCCCCCCGCCAGCGGCCCAGGCTGCCTGCGCGCTGCCGCTGACTGTGCGCGTAACCGACCACGAAACCGGTCAGCCCCTGCCCGGCGCCACGGTGCGCCTGCTCGAAACCGGGGAGGGAGCCGCCGCCGACGCCGCCGGCAACTGCCGGTTGCAAGCCTGTCCGGGGACCTACCGCGTGGAAGTGCGCCTCGTGGGCTACCGCTCCGAAACCGGGCGGGTGCAGCTGCGCGCCGGCCAGCCCGGGCGGCTGGAACTGGCTTTGCGGGCCACGGCCCAGGAGCTGACCGCCGTGCAGGTGGAGGGCCAGTCAGAAGCAACGACGTTGCAGCGTAGCGCGCAGGCCGTGGCCGTGCTCGACGTGCGGCCCTACTACGGGCAGGCTTTCGGGCTGACGGAGCTGGTGAACCGGGTGCCGGGCGTGCGCATTCGCCAGGACGGCGGGCTGGGCAGCAACGCCAACCTCTCGCTGAACGGGCTGGGCGGCAAGCAGGTGCGCGTGTTTCTGGACGGCATTCCGCTGGAATTCTACGGCCGGGGGCTGGGCCTGAACGTGCTGCCAGTGAGCCTGCTGGAGCGCGTGGACGTGTACCGCGGCGTGACGCCCGTGAGCCTGGGGGCCGACGCGCTGGGCGGGGCCCTGAACGTAGTGACGCGCCGCGAGCAATTCTCCTACCTCGATGCCAGCTACGAGCATAGTTTTTTCAACACCCACAAAGCAGCCCTGAACGGGCGCTACGTGTTGCCGGCCAGCGGCTTTTACGTGGCCGGCAATGGCTTTTATAACCACGCCGACAACGATTATAAGGTGCAGGCCGAGGTCATCAACCCGGTGGGTACGCCGGTAAAGCAGACGGTGCGGCGCTTCCACGACCAGTTCGGCAGCTACCTCGGCCGGGCCGAAATCGGCTGGCAGGACCGGCCCTGGGCCGACAAGCTGGCCCTGACCGGGTTCGGGGCCGGGCTCGACAAGCAGCTGCAACACAACGTGCAGATGCTGCAAGCCTACGGCGCGGCCCGCTACGCCGAAACCAGCGCCGGGGCCGCGCTCAGCTACCAGAAAACGGCCCTGCGGCCGGGCCTCGACGTGCGGGCCTACGCCGGCTACACCCGCGTGCGGGGGGCGCTGACCGACACGAGCCGCAACATCTACAACTGGGATGGCCGCATCACGGAGCGGCGGTCCGTCAGCTCGGGCGAGATTGTGGGCATCGGCAGCCTGCTCGCGCTGACTTCGCACACCGGCGTGGCCCGGCTGAACGCCACCCAGGCGCTGGGGGCCGGCCGCCGGCTGGTGGCCAACGTGCTGGGCAGCTCCTTCCGGCGGGCGGGCGACGACGCCATCATCGCCGCGCGGCAGGAGCGCGACTACGCCCGCGACGCGACCACGCTGCGCAAGCTGGTGGCCGGCCTGGCCTACGAGCACGACTGGGCCGACGGGCGCTGGGGCAGCAGCACGGCCGTGAAGTATTTCGGCTACCAGTCCGATGGCTTCGGCAAGCAGAACAGCGGCCTGTACCTCGAAACCCGGCAGGCCCGGCAGTGGCTGGGGGCCAACCAGCTGCTGCGCTGGCAGCCCGCGCCGGCTTGGGTGCTGAAAGGCAGCTACGAGTACGCCGCCCGCCTGCCCGACGAATACGAGCTGTTCGGCGACGGCGTGCTGGTGCGCGCCAACCCGGCCCTGCAAGCCGAAACCAGCCACAACGCCAACCTGGAGGTGCGCTACGCCCGCCCCACATGGAGCGCCGAGGTGGGCGGCTTTCTGCGGGCGGCCGACAACGTGATTTACCAGCCGCCGTCCATCCGCGACACCCAAAACCAGAACCTGCTGAAGGCCAGCACGCTGGGGGCCGAAGCGGCGGTGCGCTACGCGCCGGTGCCGCTGCTCAGCCTGGCCCTGAACGCCACTTACCAGGACGTGCGCAGTCGCACGCCGCTGGGCCAGAGCGGGGCCGCCGACGCTCGGTATTTCAACGCCCGGATGCCCAACCTGCCCTATTTCTTCGGCAACGCCGAGGTGCAGCTCAGCCGGGCCAACGTGGGCGGGGCGGGCCGCCGCCTCAGCGGGTGGTACCAGGCCAGCTACGTGCAGGCCTTCTACCTGTATTGGGCCACCGACGGGTTTGCGGCCACCAAGGCCACCATCCCGAGCCAGCTGGTGCAGCACGTGGGCCTGAGCTATGCCCTGGCCGGCGAGCGGCTCACCCTCAGCGCCGAAGTCCACAACCTGGCCGACGCCCCGGCCTACGACAACTTCAACGTGCAGCGCCCCGGCCGCTCCGGCCACCTGAAGCTGCGCGCTTTTCTGCGCAAAAGCAGCTAGCCGTTGAGCCTGATTTCAACACTCCTCAAAAAAGCATTTCCCATTTTTTCTTACCCATTTCAACCGCATGAACACGTTTAATCTGCAAAGCCGGCTCCTGACCGGCGCACTGGCCGCCGCCACGCTCCTGCTCGGGGCCTGCGACAAAAACAAGACCGACGAGACCAAGCCCGCCGTGGTTACTAACTACGCCGTGAGCACCGTGGGCGGGGCTTTTCCCAGCCAGACCACCTACATCCAGGGCCTGACGGACCTGAACGCGGCCACGCTCGACACTAAAAACGCGACGGAGCAGGCCAGCTTCGCCGCCATGTGGCACTACAAGCAGGCGTTGTACATGTCGAAATTCAGCGCCCCGGCCACGCTCACCAAATACACCTTCGACCCCGCCACGGGTCGGCCCGTGGAGGCCGGCCGGCTGGTGGTGCCGGGAGCCAATACCTTCTCCGACGTGCAGTTCATCAGCGAAACCGAAGCCTACGCCTCGGTGGGCGGGGGCCTGGCCCGGCTGGTAAAATTCAATCCCACCACCTTTGTGACGACGGGCGAGGTGGACTTGGCCAAGCTGCAGAAGACGGGGGCCCGCCGCGTGTATTACCTGGGCTCGATGGTTCGCGACACCAAGCTGTTTTGGGGCGTGTACTACGAAACCGCCTCGTTTGCGACGCTGACCGACTCCGCCCACGTGGCCGTGATTGACCTGCCCACCGGCAAGCTGGAAAAAGTCATCGCCGACCCGCGCACGGGCACCGTGTTTTCGTCGGGGGCTATCGAGTGCTTCAGTAAGGATGCCAACGGCGACATCTACGTGCAGGGCGACGGCACGCCCCGCGTACCGAGCGGCGTGCTACGCATCAAGGCCGGCGAAACCCGCTTCGACCCCACGTATTTCTTCGACCTGAAAGCCGCCACCGGCAAAGACTGCAAGGGCCTCTACCACTTCGGCAACGGCCTGGCCTTCACCACCCGCATCGAAGACCCCACGGACTCGTACGAATTCAACGGCCCGAATTACCGCTTCTACAAGGTGGATTTGAACGCCAAAACTTCCGGCGGCGCGCTGCCCGGCCTGCCGCTGATTTTCGGCTCGCAGTCCTCGCTGATGCGCAAGTTTGATGCGGAAAACATCCTGTTCAGCGTGAATACCAAAACGCAGAACAGCATCTACCAATACAAGCTCAGCGACGGCACCATCAGCAAGAAAATGGACGTACCGGGCTTGCTCACGGGCTTGGCGAAGCTGAACTAGCCATGCTCGAAGCCCGCGACCTGACCAAGCGCTACGGCGACTTCACGGCCCTGCACCCGCTCAACCTGACGGTGCGCCCCGGTGACATTTACTGCCTGCTCGGGGCCAACGGGGCCGGCAAGAGCACGACCATTAACCTGTTTCTGGACTTCATCGAGCCCAGCGGCGGGGCGGCTTTCATCAACGGCCTGGCCGTGCGCGCGCACGGCCAGGCCACGAAGCAGCAGCTGGCCTACATCCCCGAGAACCTGATGCTCTACCCGGATTTGACGGGGCTGGAAAACCTGGATTTCTTCTGTGGCCTGGCCGGCAAAACCCACCCGAAAGCCGAGCTGATGGCCCTGCTGCACGAGGCCGGGTTGCCCGACGACTTTGCCCGGCGGCGGGTGTCATCGTACTCGAAAGGGATGCGCCAGAAAGTGGGCATTGCCCTGGCCGTGGCCAAAGACGCGAAAGTGCTGCTGCTCGACGAGCCCACCTCGGGCCTCGACCCCAAGGCCAGCAACGAATTCTCGGCCCTGCTGCTGCGCCTGCGCGAGCGGGGCGTAGCCACGCTCATGGCCACCCACGACCTGTTCCGGGCCCGCGACACGGGCACCCATATCGGCATCATGAAAGAGGGCCAGCTGCTCGAATCTTTCGGGGCCAGCAGTGTGGACTACAACGAGTTGGAGGAGCTGTATTTGCAGCACATGCACGCGTGATTTTTCATTATTGAAACGTCATGCTCATCTGGCGTCCGCGCAGCCGAAGCATCTCGCGTGGGGTAGTAAACCCTATTGATTGGTTTAGTGCTGCACGCGAGATGCTTCGGCTGCGCTCAGCATGACGTTCTTTTTATCCGCATTTAATATGCTCTCTCGCATCATTGGCAAGGAAGTCCGGGCGGCCATCCGCAACCGGCAGGTGCTGCTTTTCGGGCTGGTGGTGGCGGGGCTGCTGCTGGCGGCCAGCGCGGTGGGCTACGTGAGCTTCGACCGGCAGCGCGCCCAGATGGCGCGGGCCCAGGCCGAGCGCCGGGCCGAGTGGCTGGGCCAGGGCGAAAAGCACCCGCACATCGCCACGCACTTCGGCACGTTCGTGTTCAAACCCAAAACCGGCCTGAGCTTTTTCGACTACGGGCTGGAAGCCTACACGGGCACGTCGGTGTACCTGGAGGCGCACTACCAGCACGAGTTCATGTTCCGGCCGGCCCAGGACTACTCGGCCCTGATTCGGTTCGGGGAGCTGTCGGGGGCGCTGGTGCTGCAGGTGCTGCTGCCGCTGCTCATCATCTTCCTGTGCTTCGGGGCCTTTACGCAGGAGAAGGAAAGCGGCACGCTGCGGCTGGCGCTGAGCCAGGGCGTGAGCCGGCGGCAGCTGGCCTGGGGCAAGGTGCTGGCGTACTACGGCATCGTGCTGGCCCTGCTGGTGCCCACGCTGGCGGTGGCGTTGGGCGGGGCGTTCTGGCAGGCGGGCCTGCCCTGGACCGGCGACCTGGCCCGGCGGCTGGCGCTGCTGGCCGGGGGATACGCGGGCTACTTTTTCGGGTTCGTGTGTCTGGGCGTGCTGGTGTCGGCCTGGGCCACTTCTTCGCGCAACGCCCTGCTGGCCCTGCTCACAGTCTGGATAGGCTTCGTCATCATTCTGCCCAAAACGGCCGCCGCACTGGGCGACAACCTGTACGCGCTGCCCTCCATGCAGGCCTACCAGCAGGGCATCAGCCGCGACATGGACCACGGCCTGCCCGGCGACACGACCAAGGCCGGCCGCAGCGCCCGGCTGACGCGCGCCTACCTGACCCGCTACCGCGTGGACTCGGCGCAGCAGCTGCCGCTGAACGTGGAATGGGTGACGGCTCAGGCCGGCGAGGATTATCTGGACCGCGTGCAAGCCCTGCACCGCGACACGTTGCGCCAGACCCTGGAGCGCCAGAACCGCCTGAGCACCTACGCCAGCTTCGCCGACCCCTACCTGGCCCTGCGCAACCTGAGCATGGCCCTGACCGGCACCGACCTCTACGCCAGCCTCGACTTTCAGCGCCAGGCCGGGGCCTACCGGCTGGGCCTCATCCGCACCCTGCACGCCGACGCGGCGCAAAACTCGAAATACGGTCAGTTCTACGAGTACCACCCCGGCCGCGCCCTCTGGACTTCCGTCCCCGACTTCAAGTACCAGCTGCCCGCCGTGGGGCCGGCGCTCCGGCCTTACGGACTGGAAGTCGCCGCCCTGCTGCTGTGGGTGCTGGGGCTGCCGCTGGCCTTGCATTTCTCCGTCAACCGCTTTCCGCTGTGACCCCACCCCCGGCCCCTCCCCTCCGGGGGAGGGGTGCCAGACGTCAGAACGCACCCCTCTCCCGGAGGGGAGGGGCCGGGGGTGGGGTCCCACATGAGCCTGAAATCCGCTCTAGGTCGCTTGCATGAAAACACGCTACAAACCAACAACTAAGCACCAAACCTATGCTCTCGTTGATTATTCGCTACGAATGGCGGCGCTTCCGGCGCAACCGGCTGCAGGTCGGGCTGCTGGCGGTGCTGGCCCTGTTCGGGCTGTACGCCATTTACTACGGGCAGCGGCAGATGGCCGGGCAGCGGGCGGCCATAGCGCAGGTGCGGCAAGCCGAGCAAACCGAGTTTGCCGGCTACCGCGCCGCGGCCGTGGCCGACCCGGCCAAACGCAGTGAGAAGGACGCCTACGAGGAGGCCACGCAGCCCATTTACGCCTGGCACCGGCACGGGTACGCGGCCACCGCACCGCCCGCGCCCCTGGCCGCGCTCGTGGTGGGCCAGCGCGACCTGAACCCCGGCGCCTACCGCCTCACCGGCATGGGCCTGTATTACCAACTGTTTCAGAATGAGCTGGCCAACCCCCAGAAGCTACTGGTGGGCAACTTCGACCTGGCGTTTGTGCTGGTGTACCTGCTGCCGCTGTTCATCATCGTGCTCAGCTACGGGCTGCTCTCGGCCGACCGCGAAAACGGGGTGCTGCCCCTGCTGCACGTGCAGGCGGCCTCGGTGCGGCGCCTGCTGCTGGGCAAGCTGCTCTTCGGCTTCGGGCTGGTGGCGGGGCTGGCCGGGGCGCTGTCCGTGGTGGGTTTCGTAGTAGCGGGGGCCGGGCGGGAAACCAGTCTGGCCGTGCTGGGGCTGTGGCTGCTGACTGTGCTGGCGTACTGCGCGTTCTGGTTCGCGCTGGTCTGGCTGATTGTGAGCTTCAACCGCAACTCGGCCGTGAATGCGCTGACGGCCGTGGGGCTGTGGCTGCTGTTTCTGCTGGTGGTGCCCAGCGTACTCAGCGCCGCGCTGGCCGTGGTGCGGCCCGTGGACAGCTCGCAGCTGGCCACGCTGGTGCGCCGCGCCGCCATGGACAACGAAGACAGCGAGCCGGCGGTGCGCGCCGTGATACGCCAGTACCTGCGCCAGCACCCCGGCCTGGCCCCGCCCGGCGACACGCTGTTTCAGCCCAACCTGGCACCCAAGGGCTACGCGGCGCACTTCCAGCTCACGGCCCAGCGCCAGAAGCCGCTGGTAGACGAGTACCTGCGCGCCATTGCCGCCCGCGAAACGCTGGCCGCCCGCTTCAGCCTGCTCAACCCGGCCGTGAACACCCAGAACCTGCTCAGCCAACTGGCCGGCACCGACCTGCCCAGCTACCTGCGTTTTTTCAACTCCCTGCCCGCCTTCCACCGCCAGATTGTGGGTTTCTACTTCCCGCGCCTGTTTCGCAACCAGCCCCTGACGGCGGCCGACTACGCGGCCCGGCCCACCTTTCAGGCCCCGGTCCCCACCGGCGCGGGCGTGGCGGCGGGCCTGCTGGAGTTGCTGGGGGCCGCGGCCGTGCTCTTCGCCCTCGGCTACGCGAACCTGCCCAGCCGGCTCCGGAGCTAAGCCTCATTTCCTGTCTACGCCAACGCTACCCATGTCTCACTTTTTGGTTTCCCGGCTTTCGGGCGTGTTGCTGATGGGTGGCGGGCTGCTGGCCCACAGCGCCCACGCCCAGGAAATTTTCGCGCCGCCCGCCACCCCGCCCGTGGTGCGGGCCGTGCGCGCCGCCGGACCCGTTACCGTGGACGGCCGCCTCGACGAAGCCGCCTGGCGTGCCGCGCCGGTGCTGAAAAACTTCCGGCAGGTGGAGCCCCAACAAGGCCAGCCGGCCCGCCCCGACACCTACGTGCGCATCGTCTTCGATGAGCGCAACCTGTACATCGGGGCGTTCTGCCCCGATTCATTGGGCCGCGCCGGCGTGCGCGCCCCCGACATGCGCCGCGACTTCGGCTACTTCGACCAGGACTTGTTCGGCGTCGCCTTCGATGCCTTCCGCACCCAGCGCAACGCCACGGCCTTCCAGACCAATCCCTACGGGGCTCAGCGCGATTTGCAGGTGTTCGACGACAACCTCTACGACCGGGAATGGGACGCTTTGTGGAAGGTGCGCACCACCCGCACCGATTCGGGCTGGGTGGCCGAAATGCAGCTGCCCTGGGCCACGCTGCGCTACCCCGGCGGCGGCAAAAAGAACGCCGCCGCGGATTCTGCGGGCTGGTTCGTGAACTTCAACCGCATTGCCCGCCGCCAGAACCAGATTTCGGGCTACCCCGGCTACCCGCGCGCCTACACCACCTACCGCATGGGCTACGTGGCCGAGCTGCGCGGCCTGCAGCCGCCGCCGGCTTCGGCCAACATTCGCGTGGCCCCCTACACCGTGGTGCAGCAGGACCGCCGCCGCGACGGCCCCGACCAGCCCACTGCCATTGACACGAAAGTGAAAGTGGGCGGCGACGTGAAGTGGGCCCTCAACCCCCACGCCGTGCTCGACCTGACCCTGAATACCGATTTCGCCCAGGCCGATGCCGACCGGCAGGTCATCAATCTGCGCCGCTTCAACGTGTTCTTCCCCGAGCGGCGGCAGTTTTTCCTGGAAAACGCGGCCTTGTTCGCACCCAGCACGCCGCTGTTTCAGCCCTTCTTTTCGCGCACCATCGGCCTCGGCGACAACGGCCTGCCGCTGCCCCTCACCGGCGGGGCGCGCTACACCGACCGCACCGTGGGCCGCGGCATCGGCGGGCTCTACGTGCGCCAGCAGCAGGACGACTTCGCCGGGGGCCAGAACCCGGCCCACTTCGGCGTGGGGCGCTTCCTCAAAAACTACGGCCGGCAAAACAACGTGGGCCTGCTGGTAACCTCGCGCTACGACGAGGCCGGGGAGGGCCGCGCCTACGGCCAGAACACCACCGTGTCGGTGAACGGCCTCGTCCGGCCCAGCCAGCCGCTCACCCTCAGTTACATGCTCTCCACGTCGCTTACGCGCGGGAGTGGCGGCGAAGGCGTGGCCGGGCACGTGGGCGCGAGCTACAGCACCAATCAGTACTACGTTGGCACCCAGCACTCGCTCATCACCGAGCGGTATTTGCCCGTCATGGGCTTCGTGGCCCGCCAAAACCTGATTTACCACAACCCCAGCGGCTACCTTATCTGGCGGCCCAGCTGGAAGCCCAAATTCATTCGCTCCATCGAGCCGGGCTTCGACGTGCAGGTGTACCAGGGCGCGTCCGACCGCCGGTTTCAGGAAGGGCTGGCCCGCCTCTACCCGCTGTTTCTGGTGTTCCAGAGCGGGGCCAGGCTGGTGGGGCTCTACGAGCTGAACCGCCAGCATTTGCCCGTGGACTTCAACCCGGTGGGCATTCTCATTGCCAAGGGCCAGTACACCTACCACCGGGGCGAGCTGAGCTACAACACCGACCTCTCGCGCAAGGTGTCGCTGAGCGCCTTCGGGGCCACGGGCGGCTACTTCAACGGCCGCCTGCACACCGCCTCGGGAACCCTGCGCTACTCGCCCTCGGCCCACGCCGCCCTGAGCGTGCAAGGGGAGTATAACACGCTGCGCGGCGTGGGCATCGAGCGAGAAAACCAGGACGCCTGGCTGCTCGGCCCCGAAGCCCGCCTATCGCTCAACCCCCGCGTGCAGCTCACGGCCTTCTACCAGTACAGCTCGGCCGCCCGCCTGGCCCGCTGGAACGTGCGCGCCAGCTGGGAATTTCAGCCCCTAAGCTACGTCTACCTGGTCTTCAACGAGCTGGACAACAGCCGGCTGGATTCGCGCCAGCAGCAAACAATCGGCAAGGTGAGCTACATCAAACAGTTTTAATTCCTACGCGCCATGCCTTCACTTTTGGCAGTTGAATTTATCATCGTCGGCGGCTCCTACGCCGGCCTGAGCGCGGCAATGGCCCTGGGCCGGGCCCGCTGCCGGGTGGTGGTGCTCGACGCTGGCGAGCCACGCAACCGCACCACGCCCCATGCCCACAACCTGCTGCTGCACGACGGCGACGCGCCCGCCGAGCTGGCCGCCCGCGCCCGCCAGCAAGTAGCGGCCTACCCCACGGTGCAGCTGCTCCCGGCCCGGGCCACCGGCGCGGAGCAGCTTGCGGACGGCACCTTCCGAGTGACTACCGCGGCGCACGGCGCGTTTGCAGCGCCCACGCTGCTGCTGGCCACCGGCATGCGCGACGAGCTGCCGCCCCTGCCGGGCTTTGCCGACTGCTGGGGCACCTCCATCATTCATTGCCCCTACTGCCACGGCTACGAGGTGGCCGACCAGCCCACGGGCCTGTGGATGAACGGCGAAATGGTGGCCCACATGGTGGCCATGCTGCTCAACTGGACCCGCGAGCTGACGGTGTTCACCAACGGCCCGGCCACGTTCGGGGCCGACGTGCGGGCGCTGCTGGCCCGGCACGGCGTGGGCCTGGAAGAAACGCCCGTGGACGCCCTGCTGCACACCGGCGCGCAGCTCAACGGCCTGGGCCTGGCCGATGGCCGCGCCCGCCCTCTGCGGGTACTTTACGCCAAAGTGCCCTGGCACCAGGGCTCTGAGCTGCCCGCGCAGCTGGGCTGCGCGCTGGATGACATGGGCCTGCTGCGCGTGGACGAGCAGAATCAGACCACCGTGCCCGGCGTGTACGCCCTGGGTGATAATTGTACGATGATGCACCAGCTGGCCAACGCCATTGGGGTGGGTAACCGTGTGGGCGGCACGCTGAGCCGCAACCTGATTCTGGGGCGCACCCTGCCGGTACCGGCCTGAGCGGCCCCCGCCCGGAACGAATGCCGCCGGCGGCCCCGGCTCCTGCCCACTTCCCTCCCACTGCTTCGCCATGCCAATCAACGCCATTCCTTCGCCCGCGCCGCGCCGCCTGTCCGTCACCGTCCTCAACGGATTTTCGGGGGCCGGCAAAACCACGCTGCTCAACCACCTGCTGCACGAGCGGAAGGAGCTGAACGTGGCCGTCATTGTCAGCGACCAACGCCCGGCGGCGGCCACCGAAGCGGCGGGCACCCTCTCGCGCACCGAGGAAAAGGTGGTGCGCCTGGCCACCGCGGCCGGCAGCCACGAGCTGCGGGCCGACCTGCTGCTCGAAGCCGGCCGGCTGGCCCGCGAACCGGGCTTTGATTACCTGCTGGTGGAGAATCCGGGCCTGGCCGCGCTCAAACCCGTCGTGCGCACCTTTGCGCTGGGCCACCCCGCCTACGGCCTCGACCTGCCCCAGCGCACCCGCCTCGACGCCCTGGTGACGGTGGTGGACGCCGCCCGGTTTCTGCCCGACTTTCGCGCCCCCGCCGACCTGCCCGCGGCAGTGGACGTTGGGTTTCCCGCCGGCAGCCCGCCCCTGCGCGCGCGCGCCGAGGTGCTGGTTGAACAAGTGGAGCAGGCCAACGTGCTGGTCCTCAACAAAACCGACCAGGTAAGCCCCGAGGCCCTGCGGCCGTTGCGGGCGCTGCTGCACCACCTCAACCCCGGCGCCCGCCTCGTGGAGGCCTCGTTCGGGCGGGTGGACCCGGCCGAGCTGCTGGACACGGGCTTGTTCGGGCCGGCGGCCGCAGAGACTGTGCCGCCCCCGGCGCACGGTATCAGTAGCACCCGCTTCCGCGACGAGCGCCCGTTTCACCCCGAGCGGCTGTGGGCGTTTGTGCGCGGGCAGTGGCCGGCCGGGCTGCTGCGTTCCCAGGGCTTGTTCTGGCTGGCGTCGCGCCCCGACGAGGTGCTGCGCTGGGACCAGGCCGGGCCCTCCTGGCAGACCGGGCCGGTGGGCAGCTGGTGGGCCGCCGTGCCCGACCGGGACTGCAACCCGGCCTTCCGGCGCGACGAGCTGGCGTTGCTCGCCCGCTGGCACCCGCAGTTTCAGGACCGGGTGAACACGCTGCGCTTCGTGGGCCAGGACCTGGACAACACTCAGCTACGGGCCGACCTCGAAAGCTGCCTGTGCACCCCGCTGGAAATCGGCCGCTGGCGGCGCGGCAGCCTGTTCCCGGACCCGTGGCCCCGTCCGTAAAGCGCGGGGCCGGCGACGGCCCCGCGGCCACCCGGGCACGCCTTCACCCCCCGACGCCCAAAGAGGAGCTGGTGCTGCTGGCCTTGCGCAGCTACGCCGTGCGCCCCACGCGGGTGCGGCGGGCCGTGCTGGCGGTGCTGCTGCGCTCCCCCTTTGCCTTGTCCGGAGCCGAAATTGAGCAGCCGCTGCGGCCCCTGTCCGACCGCATTACGCTCTACCGCACCCTGTGCACGTTCGAGCAGGCGGCCCTCATCCACCGCGTCGTCGACCACGCCGACACCGTGCGCTACGCCGCGTGCCCCAACTCCACGGCCCGGGTGGCCGCCACCGACCACGTGCATTTCAAGTGCACGGCCTGCCGCCACATCTACTGTCTGAGCCAGGTGCCGGTGCCCGCCGTGGCGCTGCCCGGCCCCTACCGGTGGAGCGCGGCGACTACCTGCTCTCGGGCACCTGCGCCCGGTGCCAAGGGGAGTAAGGGGGCCTCTCAGAAAACAAAAAAAATAGCACGTTAAGGAATTTGACCGAAAGGGTGGTACAAAACTCAATCCGTCGGCTGGCGGGCGGTGGCTTTCCGATGACTATGAATGACGACACCCCGGTGGCGCAGGTATTTGTAGAGCGTCACCTTGGAGATGTGCAGGCGCTGGGCAATCTCATTCACCCCAAGTTTTTGCTCGCGGTAGAGCGTATCGGCCACGATGGCCGTGCGCTCGGCTTCTTCCGATAGCCCGCGCCGGCGGCCACCCACCCGGCCCCGTGCCCGCGCCGCAGCCAAGCCGGCATAGGTTCGCTCGCGAATCAGCTCCCGCTCAAATTCGGTCAGAGAGGCGAACAGGTTAAACACGAGCCTGCCCTGCGCCGAGGTGGTGTTGATGGCGTCAGTGAGCGAGACCAGGCCCACGCCGCGAAACTCCAATTCCGCCATCATATCGAGCAAATGCTTTAGGGAACGGCCCAGCCGGTCGAGCTTATAAATGCAGACTGTGTCACCGGGACGCAGCCCGACCAGCATGCGGTCTAGCTCAGGTCGCGCTTTGGTGGCCCCGTTCAGCATCATGGCCGGGTAAATCACCAGCGCCGCCTCGTGACCATTGACGTGCCGCCCGTCCACGAACTTCAGCATCAGGGGCGTGGTGTTTGCCTCGCTCAGGCGGGTGATGCTATAGAGCTGACCAGGGCAGACGATATTTTCCGCGCTTACACTGCCGGACCGACCGCCCCGGCGCGGTTTCTGACCCTGGTGCAGCTGGTTTTTGCCGATTGAGGCTTCCTGAGCAAGTGCTTGGTCCAAGCCGCCCCACCAACTTTTTCAAGTTGTCTTTAGGCTCCCGGTACGGGTACGAGCTCCATTTCCGGATACCTCACCGGGGCAGTGGCGGCAGTTACGAATATGTAGTCTGGCCGTGATACTTCCGTGAGATGCAAAGACGAACTTCGTTTCGTTCATCACTTAGCTCCTTCTGCTCATGAAAAACCGCACTTCCCTCCTCTTGCTGGCGACCCTGCTGGCCGCCCCGGCCCTGCTGGCTTCCTGCTCCGACAATGAGAACGAACCGGCTCCCCAGTCGCCGACCACAAGCACCGTTACGCCCAACGGCAACGTGAGTACGCTTAAAACCGGCACCATCACGCCCCAGAACGGAACCCCGACCACGGGTATGCTCACCATCGTGCGCGACGCCAATAACCGCGAGTTCGTGCAGCTGGCCGATGACTTCAAATCGGACTTCCATACGGGCACCGTTACAATTTACCTGGCCAAAGCCACCACCAACATCGGCGTCCAGCGCAGGGCCGATGCCGGCAGCGTGAAGGTGGTGGGCCTCGTTAACAAGAACGGCAAGCAGGTTTTTTTGATTGACCGCGGTCTGGAAGCTTTCTCTACCGTGGTGTTCTACTGTGAAACGGCCGCCATTAACTTCGGGGCGGCCCCGCTGCAGTAATGCGGGCGGCCGCCCGCACCGGGTTGGGGGTGCTTACTGCCGGCTGGCTGCTGGGCGCGGCCCTGCCCGCCCGCGCCGGGGGCGGCTGGATACGGCCCGCGGGCGGGGCCTACGCTAAAATAGGGCTCACGAGCGTGAACACCACCCGCTACTACACCCTTTCCGGCGAAGCCTTAACCACCAACCGCTTCAGCCAGCAGGTGGCCAGTCTCTACGCCGAAGTTGGCCTGGGCCACCACCTGGAGGCCATCGTGAACTTCCCGGCCTACCGGCGGGCCAAGTTCAGCGCTTCCACGGCCACCCAGGGCATTGGCGATGCCCAGCTGGGGCTGCGCTACGGGGTGCTGCGCGGGGCCTGGCCGCTGGCCCTGAGCGTAGCTGCCGAGCTGCCTACCGGCAACCCCAAGGCCCGCGGCACGAACACCGGCAACTCGCAGCTGGAAATAGCCCTGCCCACCGGCGACGGCGAGTTCAATGTCTGGACCCGCGCGGCACTGTCGCACAGCTTCTCCCCCAAGGTGTATGCCACTTTGGAAGCGGGCTATAACGCCCGCACCGAGGGCTTTACCAACCAGTACAGCTACGGCGGGCAGGTGGGCTACCTACTGGGCAAAGCCTGGCTGACGGGCACGGTGCGCACCCTGGCCAACGTGTGCGCGCCCCGGCCCGGCCGCCTGGCCAGCATCGGCATCGGCGAGGGCGTGGCCTACTCCACGGCCGCGCTGGGGGCCAACTACGCCGCCACCGACCACCTCTGGCTGACCGCCGACTGGGCCACCGGCTTCGGCAAGCTGCGCAACGTGTACGCCGGCAGCCAGTTCACGGTGGGCGTGGCCTGGGAGTGGAAATAAGTAGTTGGCTGTTAGTCATCAGCTGACAGCTCCACATAAAAACCCTACCTTCCGCCATGCCCACCAAACGCGCCCTTATCGTGGAGGACGACGCCGACATTGCCGCGCTGGTGGCGGTAAATCTGCGCGACATCGACTGCGGCGCGACGGTGGCCGTGAATGGCCTCGACGGCCTGCGCCAGGCCACGGAAGGGCAATTTGACGTCATTATTCTCGACATTATGCTGCCCGGCCTAAGCGGCATTGAGGTGTGCCGCCGCATCCGGGAGCAGCGCGTGCGCACGCCCATTCTGATGCTCACCAGCAAGGCCGAGGAAATTGATAAAGTGCTGGCCCTGGACCTGGGAGCCGACGACTACCTGACCAAGCCGTTTAGCGTGCGCGAGCTGCTGGCCCGGGTGAAAGCCCGCCTGCGCCGCTCGGCCCCCGACAAGGAGCCCGGCTTTGCGGGGGCCGTCGAGCCGTCGCACTTCCGCTGCGGGGCGCTGGAGCTGGACACCGAGCAGCACCGCGTGAGCGTGGGGGGCCAGCCGGTGGAGCTGACGGCCAAGGAATTCGCGCTGCTGGCCCAATTCATGCGCCACCCCGGCCGCACGTATTCGCGCACCCAATTGCTCGACCAGGTGTGGGGCTACTCCTACTCGGGCTACGAGCACACGGTGAATTCGCACATCAACCGCCTGCGCCTCAAGATTGAGCCCGACCCCGCCCAACCCACCTACTTGCTGACCGTGTGGGGCGTAGGCTACAAGCTAACCGACGCGCCCGGATGCTGAGCTGGCCCCGCCCCCGAAGCCTGCAGCTGCGCCTCTCGCTGCTGTTCGTGGGCCTGCTGGTGGCCGTGAGCGGCGTGTACCTGCTGCTGCTCTCGCGCAGCGCCGACGACTACCTGGCCGAGGACATGCAGCGGCGCAACCTGGCCCTGGCCGCATCGGTGGCGAAGGTGCTCAGCATCGACTCGGCGACCAACGAAATTCCGGCCGCCGCCATTGCCGAAACCTTCCACGCGGCCATGGTCATCAACCCCAACATCAAGCTTTACCTCCTCGGGCTCGATGGGCACCTGCTGGCTACCTCCGCCCAGCCCAATGAAATACGGGCGCAAACGGTGGCAATGGCCCCCGTGCGGGCGCTGCTGAGCGGCGGCCAGCCGCTGCCCCTCTACGGCACGGACCCGCGCCACCCCGGGCAGCCCCGGCCTTTTTCAGTGGCCCCGCTGCACAACGCCGGGGGCGCGTTGCACTGCTACCTCTACATCACCCTCGGCGGCCCGGCAGCCGCTTCTTCTGAGCCGGCCGCGCTGCGCCGGAGCCACCTGCTGGACGTGCTACTGCGCACGCTGCTGGTGGCCGGCGTGGGGGTGCTGGTGGTGGGGCTGGTGCTGATTTCGCTGCTCACCCGCGACTTGCAGCGGCTGGTGGCTACCGTGCGCCGCCTGCAAACCGGCGACTATTCGGCGCGGGCCACCGGCATCGGAGCCAACAACGAGCTGGGCGAGCTGGCCGCCGCCTTCAACGACATGTCGGCCCGCACCGAACAGGCGCTGAACGAACTGCGCACCACCGATGCGCTGCGCCGCGAGCTGGTGGCCAACATCTCCCACGATTTGCGCACGCCGCTGGCCAGCATCGAGGGCTACACCGAAACCGTACTGCTGCGGCGGCACCTGCTGAGTCCGGCCGAGCAGCAGCAGTACCTGGAAACCATTCTTAAAAACACCCACCGCCTCAAGCGTCTGATAACCGAGCTGTTTGAACTCTCAAAGCTCGAAGCCCAGCAGACCGTGCCCCAGCCCGAGCCTTTTTCGCTCCCCGAGCTGGTGCACGACGTGGTGCAGCAGCTGGAGCCCGCCGCCCGGGCCTGCGCCGTCACGCTGCGGGCCGAGCCCACTCCCGCCGCCCTGCCCTTCGCCTACGCCGACGTGGGCCTGCTGGAGCGGGTGCTGCAAAACCTGCTCGACAACGCGCTGCGCTACACCCCCGCCGGCGGCCAGGTGTGCGTGCACGTGGCCCCCGCCGCCGGCCGCCTGGCCCTGCAAGTGCGCGACACCGGGCCGGGCATCGCACCGCCCGACCTGCCCCACCTCTTCGACCGGTTCTACCGCACCGACCAGGTGCGCCGCAAGTCGCGGGGTGGGTCGGGCCTGGGCCTGGCCATTGCCCGCAAAATCGTGGAGCTGCACGGCGGCGAGCTAACCGTGAGCAGCACGGTGGGCCAGGGGGCGTGCTTTGTTTTTTCGGTGCCGATGTACGTGCCCTGAACGGCCAGAGCAGCCCCGCCGGCCGCTGGCAACTTGCGGGGGGATTTTCGCCGCTGGCAGCTTCTGTGCATCCACGCAAAGGTGGCCTTGGTTAAAAGTTTGGTACAGAAGTTAAGTGAGCACCTGTCAAACAGGGCAGCCACACGATAAAATTGGTTCTTTGGTCCGAGAGGCAAATTTGGGTTTATGGCATGCTTAGAGGGTGTTTGGGAATTGGACTTGAAGTAAACAGAAACGAGTCAGTAAGTTGCGGCGGGAGTTCCTAGGCTTCCGGACACATTATGGTTGACAGCTCTCA
>NZ_BAABDH010000096.1:0-27415 GCF_039539525.1 Hymenobacter algoricola
ACCCAGGCTCACAACTATAGCTTCACCGACGCCGGCATCGGCAGCCGCCACGCCGGCACGGTTTACTACCGCCTGCAGCAGGTCGACACCGACGGCACCACGGCCAGCAGCCCGGTGCGCGCCATCAGCTTCGGCGAAAGCACTGCCCGCGTCGAGCTGTACCCCAACCCGGCTACCGACCAGACGACGCTGGACCTGACGACGCTGGCCGCTGGTGACTACCAGGTCACGGTAGTGGATATGCTGGGTCGTACGCTGAGCTCCGATACCTATGCCGGGGGCAGCCACTACCAGCTGGACCTGCGGCAGGCACCGCAAGGCACCTACGTAGTGCTGGTGCGGGGCAGTGGTGTGAAGCTTACCAGGACTCTGGTTAAGCACTAAGCTTTCCTGCCCGATTATGAAAAGCCTCTCCCTAACCGGAGAGGCTTTTTTGTGGCTATAGTTGCCTCGGAGGTAGCCGGCTAGCTGCCGTCGCGAGGGCTCCGGGAAGCTACCATACCGGCCACCAAAGTCAACTCTTTGGCAATTAGCAGCTGTCAAAGGCGGGGTATAATTATTTATACAAAAATTTTGATTTTTAATATACCAATGACCGTAAGCAATGATAGTCAGGTAATTATGCGGTAGTTTTGCCGGCTACAAGGCCATAGGCTGGCCAATGTTGTGTATCTCCGTTCTTTTCTGCTCCTAAAGCCTGTTGAATTTTTCTATGCAAGTACTCTTTACCCCCCTGGTACGGTCTAGTGCAATCGGTCATTGCGCAGTCCATTCGCCTCACCTAACTACTTCGGCACCAACCAGCCAGCCTAAGTTCCGGCTGCTAGCTGGTCTGGCTCCACTACTGTTACTGCTGCTGCTGCTTTTGCCTTTGGCTGGGCACGCAGCTACAACGGCCGTTGTAACGACGCGCACTTCTGCTGCAACCGTCAATCCGGGGGGTACTGTAACGTACACCCTTACCATAACAAATAATAGCAACGACGACGTAACTGCCAGCCTCCAGTTCTCTGGCGGGGTTTTCCCTTCGGCCGTTACGGCTACCGACAACGAGAACTTTCCGACCTCTTCCTATGCTCCGGGCAGCGGCTTATTGACGCTGGGCACTGACCGCTTCAATGGAACGGTAACTTTCACGATTACGGCAACACTTCCCAGCCCAGCGGCCTCGGGAACGTTGACGGCGATCGGCAGAGGCGTAAATGGCGGAAACACGACCAACTCCGTAGCCGCCACGGTCACCATCAACAACGTAGCACCGCAGGTTAGCGGCAAAACCGCCTCCGCTTTTACGGGGGGCGCGGCACTAGTGCTGGACCCGCTCAGCGACGCTACCGATGCCAACGGCAACGCCACCATCAACGCCAACAGCATTGTTCTGACCAGCGCCACGGGTACGGCCTCCGGTAGCTTTGCAGTAGGGACGGGAGGCAACGCCGGTAAAGTGGTCTTTACCCCCGGCGCTACGGCAGGCACCGCAACGGTGAGCTACACGGTAAAGGATACCGGCACCCCAATTATGACGTCCAATGCGGCCACCCTGACCGTAACGGTAGCGGCTTCCCCCGACGTATTCACCATTACGGGCAGCTCTCCGGTCAGCGGCTCGCAGATACAGCCGGGCGCATTGGTTACCTTCTCCGTAAACAGCGGCGCGGCCTCTGCCGATGCCACTAACGTCGTCCAGAAACTCGTTATCACCAACGCGCCCACCAACCAGGCGGGCTTCACGGTGCTACCGGCCGGAGTGACTTACTCGTATGATACCAACTCCAAAACCGGCACCGTCACCTTTGCCAGCACCACCATCATGGCTGGTGGCTCCACGACGGCCTCGGTAAGCTTCCTCGTGCCGGACGGCATAACCACCCTCACGGCCCAGGGCTCCAGTACGGCCAACAACGATCCGAATTTAGCCAACAATACCGGCACCGTAGCCACGCTGACCGTCAACAATGCCCCCGTAGCGAAGGCAGATCCGGAAAATCCGCTGATCATTTCCTACCGGTCGGCCGGCGTGCAGATCAATATCCTCAGCAACGACGTAGCCGTGCCCGGGGCTTCGAATGCCATCAACGTGGCGTCGGTGGTGCTGAGCGCCCAGACCCCCCAGGGTAACATGAATGGTACGACTATCGTGGTCTTTGGTGGCACCTTCAGCGTCAACAGCCAGGGCGTGCTCAGCTTTGTGCCCGCCGCGGTGGCCGCCTTCAACGGCACGTATACGTCAGTCGTTGATTACACGGTAAAGAACAGCGCCACGCCGGCGGCGGAGTCCAACTCCGTGCGGGTCAGCGTAACCGTCACCGATTTTGCCCCGGCAGCCCTGGACCGGGTCAACGCAGCATTGCTCAACACCGCAACGGCTACCACCCTGAGCCCGTCCTTGACCGGCAGTGATGCCGATGGGGACCCGCTCACCTACACCATCACCGGCGGCCTGCCAACCAGCACCCAGGGCGTACTGGCCTACAGCGGCATCACCATCACCGCCGCCGCCCTGCCCTTCGCCGTGGCCAACCCGGCCCTGCTGACCTTTGACCCCGCCATGGACTATTCGGGGCGGGTGGAACTGACGTACACGGCCTCTTCCAGAGCGGTGAACAACGCGACGCAGACCTCGGCAACCGCCATCTACACCATTCCGGTGGGCGTGGCCAATACCATCAGCGGGGTCGTGTTTGAGGACGTGAACTACGGCGGCGGCACGGGCAAAAGCCTGGCGGCCAGCAACGGCATCGTTCGGCCCAATGCCCGGGTAGAGCTCTATAATGGCAACGACTTCGTCACATCAACCCTTACCACCGCCACGGGCGCTTACTCCTTCCCGATTTCGGCGGCCGGCTCCTACTCCGTACGGGTGGTGAGCGGCAGCGTGACCAGCAGCCGGGCCAGCACCGGGGGCACTTTGGTGCCCGTGCAGACCTTCATCAACGGCGACGGCAACATGGTGGGTGGTCTGGCGCCCGATAAGCAGGACGCCGGCAACGGCTCCACAATGCTTTCCGGCCTGATTACTTCCTCCATAACGCCGCAGTCGGTAGCCACGGTTAGCGTGGCCAGCGGTGGGCTGGCCGTGGTCGACTTCGGCTTTAGCTTCGACGTGATTGTCAATATCAACGACAATGGCCAGGGTTCCCTGCGGCAGTTTGTTCTTAACGCCAGCGCCCTCGAAAACACAACTGCAAACATCAACCAGCGGCCCTTCAGCAGCTACGGCGCGGCTACCGGCACCGACTTTCCAGCCGGGCAGGAAACGTCTGTTTTCATGCTGCCGAATGGCAGTGCCCAGCCGGGCTTTCCCGCTGGCCGCAATAACTACCTGACCACCAGCACCGGGGCCTACAGTGCCGCCAATAGCCGGGCTCTGCTTACGCTGTCTTCGGGCGGGCTGAGTATTGCCGGAGCCAACAGCAACAGAACCGCGCTGGATGGCACTACGCAGTCGACGCTGAGCGACTCGAATCCCGTCTTCCTGGGTATCGGCGGGACCGTGGGCACCGAGCGCAAAGCCCTGAGCCAGGTGGCGGGTCCGGAAGTGGAAATCATGGGCGGAAATGGTATTGCCAACCTGCTCACGGTATCCGGCAACAACTCCATCGTGCGCGGCATCTCGCTGCACGGCGGCACCGTTGCCGTAACGGCTACGGCCGGGGTGCTGGATCTGCTGTTTGAGCAGAATGCCATTGGCACCACGGCCTTCAGCGTCGCGCTGCCCGCCGCCAACGCCACCAGCGGGGTAGGCCTGGTGTTGCGCAACCCAACCGGCACGCTTCGCAACAACATCATTGCCTACGTCGGCAACTCGGGCATCAACTATTCCTCGGTAGGCGCTGGGGGCCTGGGCTATACCATCACCGGCAACGAGTTTCGGCAGAACGGCCAGGTTTCGGCCGGCGGCGACAACATCACCGTGGCCGACAACGTGGGCGCGAACAACAAAACCGGTCCGCTGCTGATTGCAGAAAACTACATTGCCTCCAGCAACAGCAGCGGCATTCAGTTCGAGATTGGCAAGCTGGGCAACAACACCGTCCGCAACAACACCATTATCGACAACGGCAACGGCGGCTTGTCGTCCAGCCGTCTGGAAGGCTCCGGCATTCACTACCTCTCGCGGGTAGGCGACGCGGCGGAAGCCACGGCCGCCACCAACACCGACCTCATCGAGAAGAATATTCTGACCCGCAACCAGTCGTCGGGCATCGTTATCAACCACACCCAGAAAAACGTCCGCATCAGCCAGAACTCCATCTTTGAGAATGGCAACCGCATCGACGTCAGCGCCAAGGGCCTGCTGAGCATCGACTTTACCGTCGGCCCCAACGACCATGTGGGCGGCAACGTCAACTACGGCCAGGGCGACGGGGTGACGGCCAACGACGGCGCGTTCAGTGCCGACCAGCCCAACGGCGGCATCGACTACCCGATTCTGACCTCCATCTTCGGCGCCAACAACCAGCTGCGGGTGACGGGCTACGTGGGCTCGGCGCCGGGTCAAACGATCTTCGGCGGCGCCACCGTGGAAATCTACACGGCCAACAACGGGGATACCAACCAGGACGGCCCCATGACGACGGCTCCCGGGAGCCCGACCATTGCCCACGGCGAAACCCAGTCCTACTTCGGTACGCTCACGGCGGATGCCAACGGCAACTTCGACGTTACGTTCTCTACCGTCGGCACCAACGTGCGGCCCGGCGACAACATCTCCGCCACGGCTTACCTGACCACCTACGGCACTTCGGAGGCCGGTACCAACCAGCTGTCGTCCTTCACCGTGCTGCCCGTCGAGCTGAGCGTATTTACCGCCAAGGCCGCCGGCACCAATGCCCAGCTGAGCTGGAGCACGGCGTCGGAGAAAAACAACGACCACTTCACCGTGGAGCGCTCCTTCTCCGGCACGGAGTTTACCAGCATTGGTACGGTGAAAGGCCACGGCACCAGCACCCAGGCCCACACCTACAGCTTCACCGATGCCGGCATCGGGACTACGCACACCGGCACCATCTACTACCGCCTGCAGCAGGTCGACACCGACGGCACCACGGCCAGCAGCCCGGTGCGCGTCGTACGCTTTGACGACGCGCTGACGGCGAAGCTACTCCTCTACCCGAACCCCGCCACCGACCAGACCACGCTGGACCTGACCACGCTGGCGGCGGGCAACTACCAGGTGACGGTTGTGGACATGACCGGGCGCACCCTCAGCTCGGGCGCTTACGCGGGCGGCGCCCTGCATGCGCTCAAGCTCCAGGCCGTGCCCAAAGGCACTTACATCGTGCTGGTCCGCGGCCTGGGGAGCAAATTCAGCCAGAAGCTGATCAAGGAATAAGCTCCTTCCCTAAGATTTTAAAAAAGCCTCTTCCTCCCCGGAAGGGGCTTTTTTTGCCTCCTGCCTTCCGGTTTCAGCCCCGCCCGCCCCCATTGGCCCAACTGCGCCGGCCATTTGCCGGTATAGGATAGCTGCTATATCTGCTGCTATGTCCAGACAAACGCCCCCCCGGCACCGCCCGGCCGCTCAGCCGCCCACCGATTACGACGTCATCATAGTGGGCGCGGGCAGCGCCGGGTTGAGCGCGGCCCTGCTGCTGGGCCGCTGCCTGCGCCGGGTGCTGGTGTGCGGCAGCGGCGCCCCACGCAACGTCACCTCCCCCGCCGTGCACGCCTTTTTCTCCCGCGACGGGGTAAAGCCCGCCGACCTGCTGGAGCTGGGCCAGGAGCAGCTGACGCCGTACACCACGGTGCAGGTGCGGACGGCCCGCGTGACGGCCATCCGGCCCACGGCCGCCGGCTTTGCAGTGGTGGCAGCCGGCGAAACGGGCCGCTCCTTCACGGCGACTACCCGCAAGGTGCTGCTGGCTACCGGGGTCGAAGATGAGCTGCCGCCGCTGCCCGGCATGCGGGAGCTGTGGGGCCGGGGCGTGCTGCACTGCCCCTACTGCCACGGCTGGGAAGTGCGCGACACCCCGCTGGCCGTGTATGGCAGAGGCCGGCAGGCCACGGGGCTGGCGCTGCTCATCAGCCGCTGGTCGAAGGATGTGGTGGTGTGCACCGATGGCCCGGGCAGCCTGACGGTGAATGCCCGGCGCCGGCTGCGGCAACAGAAAATCCGGGTGTACGAAGAGCCCGTCAGCCATCTGGAAGCGGGGCGCGACGGGCAACTGCGCCACATCGTGTTCCGCAACGGGGAGAAGCTGGCCCGCCACGCCGTTTTTCTGCAGCCGCCCCAGCACCAGCGCAGCGCCCTGGCCCAGGAGCTGGGCTGCCGCCTCAACAGCAAAGGCGCGGTCTGGGTCGACAAGCACGCCCAGACGAGCCAGCCCGGCGTGTACGCCGCCGGCGACACCACCCCGGGCGCCCAGAAAGCCCTGATTGCGGCCGCCGAAGGCATGCAGGCCGCCATCGTCATCAACGAAACCCTGACCCGGGAGGAGTGTACGCGCTAAGCAGGGCCGGCGCGGCCCGCTAATTATCTAGCGGCCCGCACTTTCCGCTCCCGGGTTGCGTTGGGCCCAGCAACGCGTTGCCGGCGGCCCACCTCCCGGGTAGCCGGGCCGGTCAATTTTAGCGGCGCTCATTGAAGGGCCGGGCTTTTGGGTTAGCTTGCCTGTCGGGCCATCCGCTTTGCCTGCCCGCCGCCCCGTTGCGACCTGCTTGTTATCGGATAACTCTCGCGGTTGTCCTTCCCGCTTATCCTTAACCCGTTGCCCGCGCGTGTTCATGAGAAATGCTTACCTGCCGCTCCTGCTTTTGCTTCTGCTGCTCGTTGGCATTTCGCCGGTGGACGCCCAACGCCTCCTCTTCACGGGCCGCGTCACCGAGGCAGCGACCGGTAAGCCCGTGCCGTTTGCCTCCCTGTTCGTGCCCGGCACCTCCATCGGCGTCACCGCCGACGCGGACGGGCGCTACGAGCTGGCGGCGCCCCAGCCTATCGATACCCTGGCGGCCTCGGCCCTGGGCTTTGGTATTCTGAAGAAGCCCGTGGGCCGGCAGGACCGGCAGACGGTGAACTTCGCCCTGGGTGCCGGGTCCGTGTCATTGGGCGAGGTGGTGGTGCGGCCCCGCGAAAACCCGGCCTACGAGATTATGCGCCGGGTGCAGGCCCACAAGCCCCAGAACGACAAGAAATCCCTGGAGGCCTTCGAGTTCGACTCTTACAACCGGATTCAGACCACGCTGACCAACCTGCCCGCCCGCCTGGCCAAGCGCCGCGTGATTCAGGACATGCTGGCCCTGTCCGACAGCGCGGGGCAGCCGCACAATGCCGCCCACCCGGCCAACCTGCCCATTTTCGCCTCCGAGATTCTGTCGCGCTTCTACGCCCACAACCGGCCCGGCCGCAAGCGGGAGGAAATCCGCAAAACCCAGATGCGGGGGCTGGGGCCGCGGGAAGGCTCGGTGCTGTCCCAGATTCTGGGCTCCTCGTTTCAGGACTACGACTTTTATCCCAACTGGCAGAACGTGCTGGGCAAGGACTTCATTTCGCCCATTGCCGACGGCTGGCGCTTCGCCTACGAGTACGAGCTGCAGGACTCGGTCTGGATTGGCAAGGACTGGTGCTACCAGCTTCGCGTCGAGCCGCGCCGGGCTCAGGACCTGGCTTTCGTGGGCACCATCTGGATTACGGCCGACACCTACGCCCTGCGCCGGCTCGATCTGCAGAAAAGCCCCCAGGCCAACATCAACTTCGTCGACCAGTTCACCGTGTTTCAGGAGCTGACCCCGCCCGCCGACGGGCCGGGCCTGCCGGTGCGCACCAAGGTGGTCATCCGGGTGACGCCGGCCGAAAAGCAGGCGGGCGTGCTGGTCAACTTCCTGGCCCTGAACTCCAACTTCAACCGCCGCCCCACCCACGACATGTCGTTTTATGACCGGCCGGTGGAAACGGCGGCCAACGCCTACGACGTACCGAAGGACTTTTTTGCCCAGAACCGGCCCGACTCGCTCAGCGCCCAGGAGCAGCACACCTTCGTGATGCTCGACTCGGTGAAGGAGCTGCCCAGCGTGCGGTCGGTGCTGGACCTGGCCGACATCCTGGTGAACGGCTACAAGCGCGTGGGCAAGGTAGACATCGGGCCGCTGCTGGCCAGCTACGGGTTCAACAACGTGGAAGGGCACCGCTTCCGGGCCGGCTTCCGCACCACCCCGGAGATGAGCCGCAACTGGCTGACCAAAGCCTACCTGGCCTACGGCACCCGCGACGACCGGTTCAAGTACGGCCTGCGCATCAACCGCATCGTGGACCGCCGCCACTGGACCGTAGCCACCGTGGAGCACCGCCACGACCTCGACCAGGTGGCCCTGCTGGACAATGAGTTCGGGCAGGAAAACCCCTTGTTTGACGCCGCCGCCCGCCTGGGCAACGTGCGCCGGGGCCGCCCGCTGATGCGCACCCTCTCGTCGGCCTCCCTGCAGACCGACCTGTTCCGGGGCTTCACCCAGAAGGTGACGGTGCGCCACCAGCAGTTCAGCCCGCTCTACCAGTTTGCCTACTACAAGACCGAGCAGCGGCAGCCCGGCGCCCCCACGGCAGCCAACTTCACCCTGGCCGAGGTCATTCTGGAGTCGCGCTACGCCCGCGACGAGGTGCTGGTGGAAACCGAAAACCGGCGCAAGGCCATCGGGCTGATGAAGTGGCCGGCCCTGACGCTGCGCTACACCGCCGGCGCCAACCGCGTGCTGGGCAGCAACTTCAAGTACCAGAAGTTCAACTTCATTGCCACCCAGAGCCTGCAGCTGGGCCAGCTGGGCCGGGCCGACTACCGCGTGGAAGCCGGCTACATTCCAAGCACGGTGCCCTACCCGATTCTCAAAACCCACCTGGGCAACCAGTCGCCGTTCTACAACGACGCGGCCTTCAACCTGATGCGCTTCTTCGAGTTTGTGAGCGACCGGTACGTGTCGGTGCGGGTGGAAGACCACTTTGAGGGGCTGTTTCTGAACTCGGTGCCCCTGCTCAAAAAGCTGAACTGGCGCCTGCTGGCCACCGGCAATGTTCTGTACGGGGGCGTCAGCACGGCCAACCGCCAGCTCACCCCGCCCCTGAGCCCCGAGGACGGCCAGCCCCTGCCCACGTTTCAGGCCCTGGGCCGCCTGCCCTACGCGGAGGTCGGCTACGGCGTAGAAAACATCTTCAAGGTGGCCCGCGTCGACTTCCTGCACCGCCTCACCTACCGCAACGCCCCCGAAGCCCGCAACTTCGGCGTCAAGCTCAGCCTGCAGTTCCGGCTCTAGCCCGGCCTCTCGCGGTACGCTGGTTTGGCCCAGGCGGGAAATACGCCGGCACCGGCGCGGCGGCGCTTTTCGCGGCGGCAATACCATCCATTCCCGCCCGCTCCCGTTTTATAGGCTACCTCCCGCCCGCCATCAGCCTTCCGCCCATGCTCATTCAAGCCATTGCCACTTCGTTTCGTCAGCATTTTCAGGCCGAGCCGCTGCTGGTGCGGGCCCCGGGGCGCATCAACCTGATCGGGGAGCATACCGACTACAACGGCGGCTACGTGCTGCCCGCGGCCATCGACAAGGAAATGTACTTCGCCGTGGCCCTGAACCAGGGGCCGACGATTCGCCTGGTCGCCCACGACCTGCACGAGGAGTTTGCCATCGAGGCCGCGGCCGTGCAGCGCACCGATACGGGCTGGGCCAACTACCTGCTCGGCGTGGTGGCCCAGTTCCAAAAGCGCGGCGTGGCCGTGCCGGGCTTCGACTGCGTATTCGGGGGCACCATTCCGATGGGCGCGGGCCTCTCGTCGTCGGCGGCGGTGGAGTGCGGGCTGGCTTTTGCCCTCAATGAGCTGCTGGGTACCGGTTTCGGCCGGCTGGAGCTGGCCTTGATCGGGCAGGCCGCCGAGCACGAGTACGCTCTGGTGAAGTGCGGGCTCATGGACCAGTTTGCCAGCCTGCACGGCCGCGCCGGCCACGCCGTGCGCCTCGACTGCCGCTCCTTGGAGTACGAGTATTTTCCCTTCGACACCACGGCCTGCCGCCTGGTGCTCTGCAACTCGGGAGTGAAGCACGCGCTGGCCAGCTCCGAGTACAACACCCGCCGCCAGGAGTGCGAGCAGGGCGTCGCCGTCTTGCGGCAGCATCACCCCCAGATCCAGACCCTGCGCGACGCCACCCTGGACCAGCTGGCAGCCCACCGTGCCGAGCTGGGCCCGGTAGTGCATCGGCGCTGCGTGTTCGTGGTGGAGGAAAACCACCGGGTGGAGGAAGCCTGCCGCCGCCTGGCCGCCGGCGACCTGCGGGGCGTGGGCCACCTGCTCTACGCGTCCCACGCCGGCCTGCGCGACAACTACCAAGTAAGCTGCCCGGAGCTGGACGCGCTGGTGCAGGCGGCCACCACCACCGCCGGCGTGTTTGGGGCCCGCATGATGGGCGGCGGCTTCGGCGGCTGCACCATCAACCTGGTCGCCATGGACCACGTCGAGGGCTTCGTGAAGCAGATGACCAGCGCCTACCAGAAGCAGTTCGGCCGGGCGCTGGAAACCTACCAGGGCACGATGGTGGACGGCGTGAGCATCATCCGCTGAGGCCCGCCTATCGTCCACGGCCCGCGTGCCGCACCTCCTACTTTTCGTTTAACCTCCCGTCTATGCTCGACACCAGCCAGCACCCGCACCGCCGCTACAACCCGCTCACCGGCGACTGGATTCTGGTGTCGCCGCACCGGGCGCTGCGGCCCTGGCAGGGGCAGCAGGAAACCCCGGAAGCGGAAATCCGCCCCGCCTACGACCCGACCTGCTACCTCTGTGCGGGCAACGTGCGCGCCAACGGGGAAGTAAACCCGGCTTATCCCGGCACCTTCGTCTTCGACAACGACTTCGGCGCCCTGCAGCCCGCGCCCCACGCCGGCGCCGTCAACATCGGCGGACTGCTGCGGGCCGAGCCCGAGGCGGGCCTGTGCCGGGTTATCTGCTTCTCGCCCCGCCACGACCTGACCCTGCCCGAGATGCCCGTGGCCGACATCCGCGGCGTGGTGGACGTGTGGGTGCAGGAATACCTGACGCTGGGTGCCCGGCCCGACATCAGCCACGTGCAGATTTTCGAAAACAAGGGGACCGTTATGGGCTGTTCCAATCCGCACCCGCACGGGCAGATCTGGGCCCAGCAAACTGTGCCCGGGGAGCCGGCTAAGGAAGGCGTGCAGCAACTGGCCTACCTCCGGCAGCACGGCCGCAGCCTGCTCACCGACTACCTGGCTCTGGAGCTGCAGGAAGGAAAGCGCATCGTTTTTGAAAACGAGCATTTCGTGGTGCTGGTGCCCTACTGGGCCATCTGGCCCTTCGAAACGCTGCTGCTGCCCCGCCGCCACATCACGTCCATCGAGCAGCTCACGGAGGCCGAAAAGGACAGCTTCGCCGCCGCCCTGCAGCAGCTCACCATCCGCTACGACAACCTGTTCAATATCTCCTTTCCCTACTCCGCCGGCCTGCACCAGCGCCCTACCGACGGCCAGGAGCACCCCGAGTGGCACCTGCACATGCACTTCTACCCCCCGCTGCTGCGCTCGGCCACCGTCCGCAAGTTCATGGTGGGCTACGAGATGCTCGGCAACCCCCAGCGCGACATCACCCCCGAGTTCAGCGCCGAAAAGCTGCGTAGCCTGCCCTCCGTGCACTACAAGCTGGCAGCCAACGACTAAAAACCAATATCTGCTCTACTTTGCCGGGTCATCGGGCCGGACCCCGCCGGACTTTTTCGTGGGCTGCCTTGCCGCTGCGGTAAACCCGGAACGAACTACCGGCAACAGCAGGCCGTATAAGACAGAATACCTGTAAGACAGCGGTAAGACTTTAATAGCCCAGAACCCGGGAACAGGCTTAGCCTTGCCTGATAGATACCTTCCTTATGCAAGACCACAAACCGGCCGCTGACGCAGCCTCTCCCCAGCTGCCGAAGGCCCCCACCGGCATCAGCGGCCTGGATGAAATAACCGAGGGCGGCTTGCCCCTGGGCCGGCCGACGCTGGTCTGCGGTAGCGCCGGCTGCGGCAAAACCCTGATGGCCATGGAGTTTCTGGTCCGCGGCGCTACGGAGTTCGGGGAGGCGGGAGTATTTATGGCCTTCGAGGAAACGGCCGAGGAGCTTACGGCCAACGTTGCCTCGCTGGGCTTCGACCTGCCGGCGCTGCAGGCGGCGGGCAAGCTTCGGGTAGACCACGTCCACGTCGACCGCTCCGAAATCGAGGAAACCGGTGAGTACGACCTGGAGGGCCTGTTCATTCGCCTCGGCTACGCCATCGACTCCATTGGGGCCAAGCGCGTGGTGCTCGATACCATTGAGTCGTTGTTTTCGGGCTTCCCCAACCAGGCCGTGCTGCGTTCCGAAATCCGGCGGCTGTTCCGCTGGCTCAAGGACAAAGGCGTCACGACCATCATTACCGCCGAGCGCGGCGACGGCACCCTGACCCGGCAGGGCCTGGAGGAGTACGTATCCGACTGCGTGATTCTGCTCGACAACCGCATTATCGACCAGATTACGACCCGCCGCCTGCGCATCGTAAAGTACCGGGGCAGCACCCACGGCACCAATGAGTATCCTTACCTTATCACCGAGGAGGGCATTGCCGTGCTGCCCGTCACGTCCTTGCAGCTCAACCACGAGGTGTCCGACCGGATTGTGTCATCGGGCATCCCGGATCTGGACGAGATGTTTGGGCTGCGAGGCTTCTATGAGGGCAGCAGCATTCTGGTCACCGGCACGGCCGGCACGGCCAAGACCACCCTCGGCGCCGCCTTTGCCCAGGCCGTGTGCCGCCGCGGCGAGCGGTGCCTGATGTTCGTGTTTGAAGAGTCGCCCCAGCAGCTGATCCGCAATATGCGCTCCGTCGGCATCGACCTGGCGTCCTTCGTGGAGCAGGGTTTGTTGCGTATTGAGGCTTCCCGGCCCACGCTCAATGGCCTGGAGCGCCATCTGGTGACCATCCACAAGCAGGTCACCGGGTTCCGGCCCGCCGCGGTGGTCATCGACCCGATCAGCAACCTGATTACGGTGGGCAACGTCAACGAGGTGCGCAGCATGCTCACCCGCCTGATCGACTTTCTGAAGGTCAACGGCATTACGGCCCTGTTTACGGCCCTCGTCAACACCCGCCCCGGCCAGAATGAGATGGCCGAGGAAGGCGTTTCGTCCCTGGTCGACGCCTGGATCAGCGTGCGCGACCTGGAGGGCATCGGGGAGCGGAACCGCGGCATCAGCATCCTCAAAGCCCGGGGCATGGCTCATTCCAACAAGGTGCGTGAATTCATCGTCACCCCGCAGGGCATTGAGCTGCTCGACGTGGTAATTGGTCCGGCGGGCATTGTGACGGGCGCCAGCCGGCTCACCCAGCAGCTGCAGGAGCAGGCCCAGGTGCTGGTGGCCCAGCAGGATCTGGAGCGCCGCGACCGGGAGCTGGAGCGCCGCCGCCGGGTGCTGGAAGCCAACATTGCCAACCTGCGCACCGAGTTTGAGTCGGTGGAGGAAGAGCTGCGGCAGATCAACACCGAGGAGGAAAGCCGGCAGCAGGCGCTGGTCACCGGCAAAAAGCGCATTACCGGCGCTTTCCCGCAGAACCAGTCTTCTTCGGCCACCTAGCCCCGGCTCTCATACACGACCGTGCCGCCCGCCGGTGCCCTTAGCCCCAAAGTCAATGGAAGAAGAAACCTGGGAGCTCCGGCTGTACATAGCCGGGCAAACCCCCAAATCGGTGACGGCCCTGGCCAATCTGAAAAAACACTGTGAAGAGCATCTGAAGGGCCGCTACCAGCTGGAGGTCATCGACCTGCTCAAAAATCCGCAGCTGGCCGAAGGAGACCAGATCCTGGCTATTCCTACGCTGGTGCGCAAAGTACCCAAGCCGATCCGCAAGATCATCGGCGACCTCTCGAACGAGGAGAAAGTACTGGTAGGGCTCGATGTACGCTCTTTGGTCACCAAATAAGGCTCGCCGCATGGAAGTCAATCCGGACCTAGAACAACAAGCCGCCGCTGCCGGGCCCGAGTACGTGCTGCACTTATTTATCACCGGTGCCACGCCCAACTCCACCCGGGCCGTGCGCAACATCAAAGCCATCTGCGAGCAGTACCTGGCGGGCCGCTACGAGCTGCTCATCATCGACATGTACCAGCAGCCCGAGCTGGCCCAGCAGGAGCAGCTGATTGGCGCGCCGACGCTCATCAAAAAGCGGCCGGGCCTGGTGCGCCGCCTCGTGGGCGACCTGTCGGACCGGAACCGGGTGCTCAAAGCGCTGGGCATCAACCCTGCTGCTGACCAGCTGCTGCCCAATGAGTGAAACCACGGCTCAGAGCGCGGCCGGGCTGGCCCACCAGAATGAGGAGCTCCGCTACCAGCTGCAGGAGGCCGAAGAGCTGATTGAGGCCATTCGGACGGGCGCCGTCGATGCGCTGGCAGTGCAGGGCGCCGAGGGCCCGCGCATCTTCACCCTGCAGGGAGCCGACCAGGGCTACCGCACCCTGATTGAGCAGATGAGCGAGGGGGCCCTGCTGCTCACCGACGACGGCACCATCCTGTACGCCAACGCCGGCTTCGCGGCCTCGCTGGGCCGGCCGCTGGAGGAAGTTATCGGGGCCGACCTGCTGCAGTTTGTGCCGCTGGCTTTTCAGGACTACTGGCTGGCGCTGGTACCCCACGGCTGGGCCGGCAAAGCCAAGGGGGAGCTGCCGCTGCACACCCAGACCGGGTCGCTGGTGCCGTTTTCGGTGTCGATGAACGCGCTGCTGTTTCATGATACACCGGTGCTGGCCGTTATCGTCACCGACCTGTCGGCCCAGCACCAGATCAGCAGCATTCAGGCGCTGGTAACCGAGCAGAACGCGGTAATTGACCGCAAAAATGAGGAAATCCGCACCCAGGAAGCGGCCCGCCGGGCCGGGGAGCAGGCCGCGGCCGAAGCCAGCCGCATGCTGGAAGGCATTCCGCAGATTGCCTGGACGGCCGATGCCGAGGGCACCATCACCTACCGCAACGGCCGCTGGTTTGACTACATCGGCCCGCCGCACGCCGCACAGCCGGCCGACCGGCTGCTGCTCCACTACCTGCACCCCGACGATGAGGCCGCAGTGGAGGCGCGCTGGCAGCAGTGCCTGCTCACCCTAGCGCCCTTTGAGGTGGAGTGCCGTCTGCGCAACGCCGCCGGCGACTACCGCTGGATGCTGGGCCGGGCGCTGCCCTCGCGCAACGAGCAGGGCGCGGTGATTCAGTGGATTGGCACCTACACCGACATCCACGAGCACAAGCTGGCCCTGGCCCACATCGACCAGGCCCGGCAGCTGCTGCGCCGCAACAATGAGCAGCTCACCCGCGCCAACGTGGACCTGGACAACTTCATCTACACGGCCTCCCACGATTTGAAGGCGCCCATCAGCAACATCGAAGGGCTGCTGGATGCGCTGCTGACCGAGCTGCCCGCGGAAAGCACCGCCGGCCCGGAGGTGAGCATGATTCTGGGCCTGATGCAGGACTCGGTGAACCGCTTCACGAAAACCATCAGCCACCTCACCGACGTGAGCAAGCTGCAAAAGGAGCACGGGCAGCCCGTGGAGACCGTAAATCTGCTGGCCGTTATCCACGATGTGCGCCTGGACCTGGAGCCCTCCCTGCTGGGCTGCGACGCCCGCCTCGACATCGACGTGGCCCCCGCCCTGACGGTGCTGTTTGCCGAGAAAAACCTGCGCAGCGTGGTGTACAACCTGCTCAGCAACGCCCTCAAGTACTGCGACCCGGCCCGGCCGGCCCACGTGCAGGTCCGCACCCGCCCCGCCGACGACTACCTGGTGCTGGAGGTGCAGGACAACGGCCTGGGCCTCGACGCGGCCAGCCAGCCCAAGCTGTTCGGCATGTTCCAGCGCTTCCACTACCACGTGGAGGGCTCCGGCATCGGCCTGTACATGGTGAAGAAGATGGTGGAAAACGCCGACGGCCGCATCAGCGTGCACAGTGAGCCGGGCCGGGGCTCTACGTTTGCCGTGTATTTCCGCCAGTAAGCCCGGCGCCGCGGTGCTGGCCCTGCGGGCCGGTCTTGCGTAAAAGGAACTCCACCTTCTTTCGCCCCTGTACGATGACTTTATCCCGGCTTGAACACGACTTTTTAGGGGAACGCGCCCTTCCCGAGCAGGTATACTACGGCATCCAGACCCTGCGCGCCCTGGAAAACTTCCACATCACGGGCATTCCCATCAAGTCCGAGCCGCTGTTTGTGCAGGCCCTGGCCTACGTGAAGAAAGCTGCCGCCATGGCCAACCGCGACCTGGGCGTGCTCGACCCCACGCTGGCCGGCTACATCATGCAGGCCTGCGACCGGGTAAGCTCCGGCGCGCTGGACGGCGAGTTTCTGACCGACATGATTCAGGGCGGCGCGGGCACCTCGGTGAACATGAACGCCAACGAGGTTATTGCCAACGTGGCCCTCGAGCTGATGGGCAAGCCAAAGGGGCAGTACGAGTTCTGCCACCCCAACAACCACGTCAACTGCTCCCAGAGCACCAACGACGCCTACCCCACCGCCTTCCGCATTGCCCTGAGCAACAAGCTGGTGGGCTACAGCCAGACCCTGGGCGAGCTGGCCGACGCCTTTGCCGCCAAGGGCGACGAGTTTCGCGACGTGCTGAAAATGGGCCGTACCCAGCTCCAGGACGCGGTGCCCATGAGCATGGGCGACGAGTTCCGGGCCTTTGCCACCAACCTGCGCGAGGAGCTGCTGCGCATTGCCGACAGCCGCAGCCTGATCAGTGAAATCAACATGGGCGCCACCGCCATCGGCACCCGCGTGAATGCCCCGGCGGGCTACGCCGAGCTGGTCACCGAGCACCTGCGCACCGTCACGGGCCTGGACCTGATGCTGGCCGGCGACCTGATCGAAGCCACCTACGACACCGGCGCCTACGTGCAGCTGTCGGGGGTGCTGAAGCGCACGGCCGTGAAGCTGTCCAAGATCTGCAACGACCTGCGCCTGCTCTCGTCGGGGCCGCGGGCGGGCCTGTTCGAAATCAACCTGCCGGCCCTGCAGCCGGGCTCCAGCATCATGCCCGGCAAGGTGAACCCCGTGGTGCCGGAAGTGGTCAACCAGACGGCGTTCTACGTTATCGGCGCCGACCTGACCGTGACCATGGCCGCCGAGGCCGGGCAGCTGCAGCTCAACGTGATGGAGCCCGTTATTTCCTTTGCCCTGTTCACCTCCATTTCCTACATGACCAACGCCTGCCGCACCCTGCATGAGAAGTGCGTGGTAGGCATCACGGCCAACAAGGAGCACGCCGAAAACCTGGTCCGCAACAGCATCGGCATCGTCACCCAGCTCAACCCGGTTATCGGCTACGAGGCCTCGGCCGAAATTGCCAAGGAGGCCCTGCGCACCGGCAAGTCGGTGTACGCCATTGCCGTAACCGAGCGGGGGCTGCTGACCCAGGCCAAGTGGGACGAAATTTTCACCTTCGAAAACCTGATCCGGCCCGGCTTCATCCAGTAGGCCCAGGCGCCGTGTAAGCCCCAAAAGAGAGGCCGCTCCGTAACCGGGGCGGCCTCTCTTTTGGGGCCCCAGCACTGGCTACCTGGCCTGTTTGGGGATATGCCCGCTGCTGGCCGCGGCCGCGGAAGGTTCCTGCCGGTGACGCCAAACGCCGCCGCCACCACGGCCGCTACGCCACCGGAGGCGCCGCCGGGACCACGGGCTCTACGGCCCGCACAAAACCGAGGCGGCCGTCGGGAGCAGGCAGATCCGGCTGGAAGCCGTTGCGCAGCAGCACCTGCCGGGAGGCGGCGTTGCCGGGCTCGGTGTGGGCCAGGAGGCGGCGCACCATGCCGGTCTGCTCGGCCTGCCGGATCAGGCCCGCCACCAGCTCGGTGCCCAGGCCCTGCCCGCGCCAGTCTGCGGAGATGGAGTAGCCGATTTCGGCAGTGCCGGCGGCATCGGGTGGGCCCAGGTAGCCGCCGGCGCCGACGAGGGTAGCAGGCGTATCGGGAGTGACTTTGCGGATGGCGTACCAGCCGTACCAGCCGGCGGCGTCGCGGCCACCGGCGGTGAGCTGCGCCAGGAAAAACTCGGCCGCGGCCTGGTCATATTCGCCCGGGGGCCAGTCGGCGGGTAGGGCGGCCCCCAGCAGCACGGGGAAGTAGCGGGGCTTCTGCAGCTCGGCGATGAGCAGGGCCCGGCTGGCGGCAATAAGCGTGAGGCGGGGCGTGTGGGTAATCAGAGGAATCATGGCGGAAATATAGGGCCGCGCCGGCTGGGTGTCAGCGGCGGCCGCGCAGGAAACTGGCGCCGGCCAAGGGCTTATCGGCATTTACCACGAGCCGCTGTTGCTGTTGTCATCATCGAAGCCCCCGCCGCCGGTGTCGTCCGAGGAGGAGTCATCGTAGGAGGAAGTATCCGCCGGGGAGCTGTCGTCGGAGGAAAAGTAGTCGGGGCCGGAATCAGGGCCGGCAGCTTCGTCGGAGAAGTAGTCCGGGGCCGGAGCGTTGTCCGGGTTATTATTGCTGTCCAGCGCCGGGAACCCGCCGCCGGCTGCGCCGCCCGCGGCGGCTCCGGCATCGAGGTTGCGCGCCGACGTATCCGGGTTCAGGGAGCTGGTACCGGCGGTGTCGGAACCCGAAGCCATGCGGTTGCCCAGGTAGGCGCCGGCCGCCGCCGCGGCACCCGTCATCAGGATGCTGCCCATGCCGTTACCAGCCCCGCCGCCACGGTTCGACAGGAAATCCGGACCCGGCTGCCCGCCGCCGGGGCCCGGCCGGTAGTTGCCGGGCTGGTTGGGCTGGTTGGGCCGATGGGGTTGGTTTGATTGGGTGGGCGGATTAGGCAGAAAGTCGGGTGCCGCGCTGGGTGCCGCACTAGTAGGGGCCGTGCCAGCAGGGGCCGCGCGCCGGCGAAACATACGTACCAGCAGCCACAGCACCCCACCTATCAGCAAAGCCCCGATGGCCAGCGTCCCGATACCGAGGCCCGACGACTCCGGCTCCAGCGGGGCGTCCGTCGGCGAATACGGGTCGGCGGCCGGCACAGCGGCCGGGGCCGGCGCGCTCAGGTTATCGTCCGGGGCGGCAGCACTCCGGTCGGGAGCGGGAGCCGCGGCGGTTGCCGCTCCCGACCCGGGCGAGCCGGCCGCCGGGTTTTTCTGCGGGTTCGAGTCGGGGTTGGCCGTCAGCATCAGCGTATTCAGCCCGGCCCGCAGACCGGTGAAGTACTGGCCCTGCTTGAAGCGGGGAGTCATCTGCTGGTCGATGACGCGGCTGACCACCGCCGGGGTAATGGCGGCCTGCAAGCCCTGCCCGGCCTGAATGCTCACCTTGCGCTCCTGCGCGCCCAGCACCACCACGATGCCGTTGTCGTTGCCCCGCTGCCCCACGCCCCAGCTTTGGCCCAGGGCCCGGGCGTAGTCGGCCACGTCGCGGCCGCCCAGCGTGGGCACGGTCACGAGCACCACCTGCGTACCGGTGTTGTCGGCGTAGCGGCGCAGGCCATTTTCCAGGCTCCTGGCCTCGGCCGCACTCAGCAGCTGGCCCTGGTCGGTTACGAACCGGAAAGGAACGGGCCGGGCCGGCAGCTCATCGGCAACGGCTGGCGCGGCCCAGCCCAGCGCCGCGGCCACGAATAACAGGGCGAAAAACAAAAACCGGTTCATGACGCAGGCAGTGAAGTAGAAGAATCGTTTCAGCTGCGTTGTACGGTGCCCCCACTGATTTGGCTGCCCCGGAAGGCCCCGCAGGACCCCTCGGCTGGCCGCGGGGTCCTGCGGGGTCCACCGGGGCAGTGGCAGGCATCGACCGACGTGATGGTGCGCCGGGCCCCGGCTTCCGTCACTACCCACGGGCAGGGCCCGTCGCTGTTCTACCACTCGTTTGATGCTGAGGCTGCCGCCGGAGCGGGGCGGCTCCGGCGGCCGGCGGCGACGCGGGGCCAGGAGGGCATGCTTCTTGCAGCGGGGCGGGGCGTCTTCCTTCACCTTCATTTCCCGTCTGTATGCTGAAAGCTTTTCCCGCTGCCGCCCTGCTCACCCTGGCGGCCCTGGCCCTGAGCGCGACTCCGGCCCGCGCCCAGATCAACATCAACATCGGGCCGCCGGCCCCGCGGTACGTGGTGGTGCACGAGGCCCGGCCCGTGAAGAAGTACAAGGCTCCGAAATACAAGAAAGGCACGGTGCTGCTCGTTCCCGCCGGCCCGGCGTACTACTACGGGCGCGGCCACGGGCACGGCCGGGGCAAAGGCCGCCACTAACGCCCGGCGACACGTATCAAAAAGGGCTACCGCGGCGCGCGGTAGCCCTTTTTTCGGGGCCGGCCGGACCGCCGGGAGGCCGGCGGCCCGGGGCTAGTTGCGCAGCACCAGGTACTGGTAGGGCTGCAGCGTGAGCGTGCCGCCCAGCGTCAGGGGCTGGCCGTCGAAGGCGTGGCGCCAGGTGGCGGGCAGGGCCGCGGGCACCGGGTAGCTGACCACGCGGTTGCGCAGGTTGGCCAGCACCAGCACCTGCTCGGCCCCGGCCGTCTTGGTAAAGGCGCACACGTCGTCGGAGCTGTAGGGGGTGAGCATGCCGCTGCGGACGGCCGCGCTGCCGTTGCGGAAGCGCAGGATCTTCCTGTATTCCTTGGTCACGGCCGGGTTCAGGGTCCAGTCGATGACTTTACGGGGCCCCATAAAGGGCAGGCGCACCGGACAGGCCACCTCCTGCCCGTTGTAGACCATGGGCGCCGCCTGCTGATAGGCCGCCACTACGAAGGCCGCCAGGGAGCCCTGCACGCCGCCGAAAAACTCCAGCGGGGTGCCATCGTAGGCGTTCAGGTCGTGGTTGGAGGTGTAGCGCAGCACGCGGTAGGCGGCGGGGGCGTTCTGGTAGTTGGCGGCGGTGAGCACGTCGAGCTGGCGCACGCTCTGGCCGCCGGCAAACACCTGGTCCTTGAGCGTGCTCACAAAGTCGAAGCCGTAGCACAGGCCGAAGCCGGCCTGGTAGTAGCTGCGGTTGGCGCTGCCCTCGGCAATGAGCAGCAGCCTGTGGGTGCCGATGCTGTTCAGGCTGGTCAGGGCCTGGGTGAAGAACTCCTGGGGCTGGTTGTCGGCGTAGTCGAAGCGGTAGCCGTCGATGTTGGCCTCGAACACCCAGTAGCGCAGAGCCCGGATCATCTCGGCCCGCATGGGGGAGCTGTCGAAGTTGAGCTGGGCCACGTCGCTGAAGGGGGACGGGTTGAGGATGGTGCCGGCCGCATCCTGCCGGTACCAGTCCTTGTGGGCCGTTATCCAGGGGTTGTCCCAGGCGGTGTGGTTGCTCACCCAGTCGAGCACCACAGCCATGCGGCGGGCGTGGGCGGCCGCCACCAGGGCGCGCAGGTCGGCCAGCGTGCCGAATTCGGGGTTGACGGCGGTGTAGTCCTGCACGGCGTAGGGCGAGTCGAAGGCCCGCAGCTTGCCGACGGGATGAATCGGCATCAGGTAGAGCACGTTGATGCCCAGGGCCTGGATGGAGTCGAGGCGGGCCTGCACGCCGGCAAAAGTGCCCGCGCTGCTGAAGGCGCGCATATTTACCTGGTACACGGTGGCATTGCGGGCCTCGGGCACGTCGGCAAACGGGGTGCCGTACTGCACCGGGTCGGCCGGGGCCGCCGGCCCCGGAGCCGGGTCGGCGCCCTCCGACTGGCAGGCAAACAGCAGGGCGGCCAGCAGGCCATAGAGCGAAGAAAGCTTCGTCATTGCCTAAAGATAAGCCCCGGGCCCCAAAGCCGCGGCCGGGCACGCCGGCTCTTCCCGGTCGTCCTGGCCGCAGCCGGTGATGAGCAGCAGGGCCCGGCCCGGAAACAGCGCGCGTTTCATAAAGCGGGATAAGAAAAGAAGGCTGATACCCGAACCGAAAACAGGGGAAAGTCAGCTCGTAGTGACCATTTCGGAGGCTGGGCGGAGTCGATAGCCACGGCCCAGCTGTTCATTGTACCTCGGGAGCGCAGACCACAACCCGGCTGCCGTTTTTCGCCCCCCCAACCGGCTCCAGCGGGCTGACGCGTTTAGCCCGGCTTGAGGTAAGTGGCGGCTTTCACCACCCGAAAGGCCGGATCGGTGCCGAACACCTCCTGCAGGGAGCTCACGTGCCGGGCGCCGATAATGGTGAGGATGCGCGTGCGGCGCGTGGCCAGCTGGGTGGTCACGATGTTGGAGTAGATCTTCAGGTCGCGGTTATACATCACCGAAATAAACTCGGCCCCCACGTGGCGGGGGCTGACGAACGACGCGTCAACCATCGGGTCGGGCTTGAGCGTGCCCCCGGTTACCCGGGCCGGTACGCGGTACACCAGCGTGTGCAGCTGACGCAGCAGGTCGGGGTGGTTTATGAAGCCCAGCAACCCGCCCAGCGTCAGGGTGCCGGCTTCGAACTGCTTGGCCACCGGCCCGCCGGCAGCCCGGTGGGCGGCCGTAGCCTGCTCATACAGCGCAATGTTGGTACCCTGGTGCAGAACGCTCTGCGACGTGCCGCCGGGCGCGTTCACGCAGTAGACGCGGTCGTGGCCCAGGCGCCTGGCCAGCACGAAGCCCAGCTGGTAGGTTTCGGAGCGGCCGTCGGGCAGGCTGGCCAGCTCCAGCTGGCCCTGGCGGTAGCGCTGGTACAGGCTGTCGAGGCGGGGCTGCTGCTCGGGCAGCTCCTCCACCATGATGATATCGGGCCGGAACCGCGCGACCTGATCCTGGATGGTGGCCAGCTCGGCCTGCCGCCGCGGCGTGAGCACGTCGGTGAGGGGGTTACCGGCTTTGTAGAGCTGACCGAAGTGGGCGCAGCCCAGCAGCCAGATGTCGGTGGGGTGGTCGGTAGAGCCGGCGGCCACGATGGGCGCCGGGCGGGTGGTGGTGCAGCCCACCAGGGCCAGGCCGGAAACAACGCTAAGTAGCAGTAGTCGGAACATAGAAACAGGCAGAATGGGTAACGACGGCGAAGTTATTGGTTTGTCCGCCGCCAGGTGGTACTCCCCAGGGATGCCCGCAACCGCCCAACCGTTGCCTGCCCTATTGGGGCGCAATGAAACCGGGGCCCCTGACGCTGGGCGGGCAGAGGGCAACCGGGATGCCGCGGCCACTCCCGCCATGGCCGAGCGGCTGCAGGGCTGGTAAGGTGGCCGCCGGGTCAATGGATAAAGTATCCTATTTGATTTATTTTTTTCAATTAGGGGACTTTTGCGTTATGCTTGCCGGTATTGGGAGCTGTTTAGGAAGTCGCCAAAATCAATCAGAACGTCATGCCTGATCTGGCGTCCGCGAAGCCGAAGCATCTCTACCGCTTCGTAGGAGTCGTTCAACGAAGCGGTAGAGATGCTTCGGCTTCGCGGACGCTGGATGAGCATGACGTTCTTTTGACTGCCTAAACAGCTTCATTGGCAGCAATGCTTGCCTTCGCCGTCGCTCGGCTATGCCGGGTGACGACTATGCGGAGCGGCTCTGCCGCGAGGGTCCCGCGCCGTGCGGACTCGCTCAGGCGGCCTGGAGGGATTCGCAGCACAGCTGCTCACAGCGTAGGCGTCACCCGGCACCGCCGGCCGGCAAGGCCGGGGGCCATATAGCAAGGGATTTCCGCTCAACCTACCAGCCAGATGCCTGAAACGAACTGCGCGCCCACCCCGGGCGCCCCGCAACAGCAGCCCGCAGCCCGGCCAAGCCGGAGCCTAGCGGTCGGTAGCGGCGGCGCGGGCCGGGGGGGCCAGCACGGTTTCCAGCGGGGTGTAGCCCGCCGACAGAGGCGGGTCCAGCCGGGCAATGTCTACCCAGTGGGCAACTTCCAGCCGGTGGTCCGTCGATTGGTAGAATACCTGCTTCCCCGCCCCCGACACGCACAGCTCGGAGGTCAGGGCCACGTTGGCGTAGGAGTGCAGCTCGTCGGTTTCCCCCTTCCACTTCACGGCCTGCAGGTGCCACTGATTGCCCTGCCACAGCATCCGGTATAGCTTGCCCTTCATGCCCGTGAAGAACAGGGAGCCGGTGGCCTCACTCCAGTGCAGCGCCCCCTTCACCAGGTCGGGGTCGGTGACCACGGGTTCCGCCGGATTCGACTTGTCGGGGTTATAGACCCGGAAGGCGTTGGCGTCGCTTGGGGGAGTGAAGGGCAATTCGCCCTGCGCCCACCCGGTTCCGCCCGTCGCACTCGGGGCCCAGTAGAGGCGCGAGATGGAGCGGCCGGCATTTTTATAAAACAGGTGCTGCCGCTGCTCACTCCAGGTTAGCTCCCCGGCCACGTCGGCGGGGGCCGCCGGCAGCACCTGCTGCTGAAACCAGTGGGGCGCCTCGAAGGCATCCCAGCGCAGGACCGCTACGCGGCCGGCGGTCGTTTTGTAGAACAGGCAGCTGCGGCTCTCGCTCCACGTCAGCTCGCCGGCCACGTCGGCGGGGGCCGCCGGCACCAGTCGCCCCCCGCTCACCCAGCGCGGCGCGGTGGCCGTGGTATCCCAGTATACGTGCGCAACGCGGCCGGTAGTGTCCCGGTAGAACAGGCGCTGCTGCTGCTCGCTCCAGGCCAGCGAACCGGCTACATCCAGGGGCGCGCCGGGCACCAGCTCGGCATAGACCCAGTGGGCGGCGGCGGTATCCCGACGGATGGTGGCCAGGCGGCCGGCGGTCGTTTTATAGAACAGGCAGCTGCGGCTTTCGCTCCAGAGCAGGGGCCCGGCCACGTCGGCGGGCGCGGTGGGGAGCAGCTCGGCCTGGGCCCAGTGCAGCAGGGCGGTGCTGTCGGGGTAGTAGTAGGCCACCGCGTTGCGGGTATTCCGGTAAAACAGGTGCTGCCGCCGCTCACTCCAGGCCAGGCCCCCGGCCACGTCGGCGGGCGCGGCCGCGCTGAGCGGCACCGATGTGCGGGGCTTCAGAATGCGGATGTAGTCGATGGCGAAGACGTCGGAGGAGTTGCCGTTCTTCAGGCTGTGTACCCCCAGATTGGCAATGACGTCCATGGGCACCAGGTTGTTGTAGGGGTTGGTGCGCGTGTGCAGCTCCCGGCCGTCGAGGTAGAAGGTGATGTGGGTGGGCGACCAGATACAGGTCCAGGTATGGTAGGCCAGGGCGAAGTAGTTGTGCTGGCGAGCCCGGTAGTGCTCCGAGGCGTTGCGCGAGCTGCCCGGCCCGTCCTGAACCGAGCTGTACACCTTGTTCTTGTTGGCGTTGCTGCCGCACTCCACCTCAAACAGGTCGATTTCCGGGGGCCACTCGCCCGAGGAAGCCGCCAGCCAGACGGCCGGCGTAAAGCAGCTGGCCATGGGAATGCGGCAGCGCACCTCAATCATGCCGTAGAGAAACCCGCGGGTGTTGTACACCGGCGGCGCGGTATTGTCGACGAAGCGACTGCGAATCAGCCCCGATTTGAACGTGTAGATGTCGTTCGTGCCGGGGCACCGGTAGTCGGGCACCCGACTGGCGGTAATGCGCAGGATGCCGTTTTCGAGGGCCAGGGCGGTGGTATCGTAGTACTCGGCCGTGTCGTTGTCGGGGAGCGTGTCGGTGGGGCTGGTGTGGTTGGAGTAGGCGTAGCAGGAAGAGAAGAACGGCAGGTCGGTGCGCCACTTGGCCGTATCCAGCCGGGGGCCGTCGAAGTCGTCTTCAAACACCACTTCCCAGTCGGCATAGTCCAGGTGCCCGGTGGGCAGCCCGGGGCCCTGCCCGTACCCGGGCACCACGCCTAGCAGCAGCAGCAGACAGGCGACAAGAAGCAGTTTGTTCATAACGGAGCTATAGCGGGGGTGCGGCCAGCTGCCCAACGCCGGGAGCCGGGCCGAAGTTGTCTTCGCCCCCGGACCGACGGCCGTCAGCAGGCGGGACCAAGCGGCTGCCGGGGGCCGGAACAGCCGCTTTCCGCCGCAAGATACGGGCCGGAGCCTCTTGTGGCAGTGCGCAGGCGCACATCCTGCCGGAGCCAGCCCGGCCAGAAGTTCCCGTCCGTCGCCCGGCTCTGCTGGGTGACCACTACGCCGGAGCGGCTCTGCCGCGGGGCTCCCGCGCCGTTTGAGTTCGTGCAGGCGGCGGGGGCTGGTTCGCAGCATAGCTGCTCAGGGCGTAGCGGTGGTTGGTGAAAAGGACGCAGGAGCACGCAGGAGTAGGGTACTGCTAAAAAATAAATCAGGTACCCTACTCGTCAGTAGGGTACCTGATTTATTTTTTAGCAGTACCCTACTTTATAGCGACCGTACCCGGGGCCCGAAACACCGGTAGCCGCAGCTCCTCGTCAAACCCATCGAGCTGCCGCATTTCGGTACATGTGCCCCCCCCCAGCCAGCGCCCTGGCTCCGCCTGGGGCCGCGCAACATGAAGGCGGCCGCCGCGGTGGTTTCCGGGAAAGAGGTGGGGGGCGAGGCATCCCGGTAGCGCCCCCGCAGGATAGGTGGCCGCGGGGCTGATGAAGTAGCCGCCTTCCCCGGCAAAGTCACCTATTCGATTTGTTTTTTTCGATTGGGTGACTTTTGCCGAGGACACCGGATAAGCTACTCCGCCGTCGCTCGGCTAGGCCGGGTGACCACCTACGCCGGAGCGGCTGTGCCGCAAGCGTCCCGCACCAGCCGGGCAAAGCGTGCGCAGGCGACCCGGACGGATTCGTAGCCCGGCTGCTCAGAGCGTAAGCGTCACTCGGCCCAGCCGAGCGACGGTGGGGAGGGGAGCGGCACCACTGGCGCGAGTTTAGCGCAGCGTACCTCGTGCCAGCTCATGCCGGGAGGCTGTGCCTCCCCCGTTAGAACGACCACGCCGCCCGAATTTCTCCAGGCGGCGCGGTTTCGGCTTGCCGCTGGCGCGGCAGTGGAGGTACAACCTCCACCTCATGGCTCGTCACGAGTTACGCTGCGCTAAACTCGCGCCAGTTGGGGCTACAAACTGCCCCCCGGCAAACCAGCCGCTACCGGGGGCGGCAGCGGCTGGTTTAGTTTTGGGTTTCTCTGTCTAGAAGCCCAAAGAGGCTTTCCATCTTCTTCCAGAAACTGTGGTCACGCCATGGTTTCCGAGTTCAGATATGAAAGGGCTTGGATTTAATGAGGCTGTTCCACCCGCTCCACCTGCACGAACAGCGGAGCTAGTGTTTCCTGTTCTACGTGCATCTGCTTTCAGCATTGCCGCTGCACTGCTTATTACCAGCGTTTTTGTAGTCCTTGTCAACGCAACATAGAACAACCTCCTTTGCTCTTCGATAATGCGTAGGCGTTGTGCGGCAGTCATTCCTTCTTTTGGTTTGACAAAGGGAAGTACTCCTGCTGTACAGCCTATTATAATAACGCACTTCGCAGTTAGCCCTTTGGACTTATGCAGACTCATTATTCTGACGATGCCATCTTTATCACTAGGCAGTTTGGGCTGTGATATCGAAAGAACTACTTTTTAGAGTTGTTCCCAAATAGTATTTTTGGGCATGCTAGATGTGAATACGATTACAGACGACCGCCAAATGCGGGCGTTGACGGGCTTGGATTTGGAAGCGTTTT
>NZ_BAABDH010000097.1:0-28753 GCF_039539525.1 Hymenobacter algoricola
CAGTTCCGACGCGTGGCCACGCGCTACGATAAGCTCGCCGATTCCTACGCCGCGTTTATCCAACTACGCGCCATCACCCTCTGGCTAAATTGAGAACACGCCCTAAAGTACTGGCTTGGCAGAAAATCCCCAACTCGGCACCCGTACTAATTCCCGGTCCGGCCCCCGGCCGCGTACGGCGGGCCGCCGTACGCGGCTTATCTTGCCCGCTCTTATGCCCCCCGACCGCCGCCTGCTGCTGATTTACGCCATTATCCTGCTCGACGTGGTGGTGGGCTCGGCCATTGGGCCCAGCATGCCCGAGTTTGTGCGCGGGCTGCCCCAGCCCCAGCTCTGGCTGTCGGTGGGCACGGGGCTGTTTCTGGGCGTGCAGCTGTTTTCGGCCCCGGTGCTGGGGCGGCTGTCCGACGGCTACGGGCGGCGACCCATCCTGATTCTGGCGGCCGTGGGCACCTTGCTGGCCAACCTGCTGCTGCTGCCCGTGCGCGCCGGCTTTTTGTTTGCCAACCGCCTCTCCGATGGCCTCACCAACGGCATGTACGCCACCGTCCGCTCGGCCATTACCGACATATCGCCCCGGGAGCAGCTGTTCAAGAACCTGGGCATTGAGGGCGCCATCATCTCGCTGGGCTTCGTGCTGGGCCCCATGGCCGTGGGCGTGCTGCTCACGGTGCTGGCCGTGCCCCCGGGCCGGCAGGCCCGCTACATTGTGGCCATGGCCGTGGGGCTGGCCGCCCTGAACGTAGTGCTGAGCCTGCTGCTGCGCGAAACCCACGCCCAGCGGGGCGGCGTGCGCGGGGCCGAGCTGCGGGCCGAGCTGGGCCGGGCCCTGAACGTATTCACGCTCTGGACCCGCCTGGCCACCAAGGACACGCCCCGCCGCGGCCTGCGCGCCATCGTGCTGATGCAGGTGGCCCTTACTATGAGCACGGGCTACTATTTCTACTTCGTGGCCTTCGCCAGCCTGGGGCCGCTGCACCTCGACGCCCGCCAGCTGTCGTACTACTTCATGTTCTTCGGCTCCCTGAGCATCGGCATCAACTACGTGTTCTACACCTACCTGGCCGACCGGATCAACCAGTCGAAAGCTATTTTCTGGCTGGCCCTGGCCGGCACGCCGGTGCTGGCCGGCTACGGGCTGGTGGGCGCTTCCTGGGTGGCGCTGGCCGTGCTCACGGTGGTCGACTGCCTCACCCTGTCCCTGATTCAGGGCCTGCTGGAAGGACTGCTGGCCCAGCGCACCACCGACGAGGACCGGGGCGAAATCTTCGGCCTCAACCAGGCGCTGCAGGGCCTGGCCAGCTTCGCCACCACCCTGGTATTCGGGGGCCTCTCGGTGCTGGATCTGCGGCTGCCCTTCGGCTGGTTTGCCCTGTGTCTGGCCGCCGTGGCCTGGCAGGCCCGGCGCGGCCTGCAGCCGGCCGAGCTGCCGCCCGCGCCCCTGCCCCGGTAAGCGGGCCGCCGATCTGCGCACGAGGAAAGTGGATATTTCCCATACTGCCCCTGGCTGTTGCTTTCGGTCTCCGTTCGGGTTGCGTTCGGGTTGTGTTCGGGTTGCGTTCGGGTGAGAGGCCTGCCAGGTGGCAAGGGGCCGGGTTGTACAAATCAGAGAAGCGCTTCCCGGCTGCCGGTGTGGCCGGGGTAGTCAGTGGCCGTGGCGCTGACGCGCAGGCCGGTACGGGTGGCGACGGTGGCCGTGGTGAGGTAGCACCATAGGCTCGGGGCGCTGCCGGGCTGGGCGGGGCCTTCTTCCACCACCCGGCCGTCGGGGGCCGTCAGGCGGACGTGTACGCTTTGCACGCCGTAGTTGTCGAGGGCGGTGATGTAGAGGGGCTCCCCGGGCCGGCCGGTGTAGTGGCTCAGGTCGAGGGCGGCTACGGTGGGCGGGCACCGGAAGTCGGCAATGAGCATGGTGTGCACGCTGGTGTGGGGCTTGCGCGGCAGGGCCGCGAAGCGCGCCACCATCAGCGGGTCGGCGGCCCGGCTTTGGGCGTAGCGGGTGGCCTCGCCAAACTGCTCCTCCTGCGCCAGCTGCCGGGGGCTGCGCGGCTTGGTTGATTTGGCCGGGGCCATGCTTAGGATGGTGTCGTCACCTACCTGACGAAAGACGAGCTGCTTGCCCAGCATGCCGCTCAGGCCCCGCAATAAGAGGTTGTTACGAACCTTAGCCATAGGAATGGGGGTTAGGAGTACGCTGGCTAATATACCTATAACCGCCCGCCCGCCAGGCCCGGACTTTGCCGGCGCTTTGCGTACCTTGGCCAGGCAACTCCCCGGCTCCTTTTTTCCTTAGGCTATGCTCCGAATTACCCTTGCGCTGACTTTGCTGCCCGCCCTGCTGGCCGGGGCCGCCACGGCCCAGAGCCCGACGGCGGCGGCCCCCGTAGCCCCGCCGACGCTGGGTGTTTCAACCGCCCCGCGCGCGTCCTATAACCTGAGTGTCGGCTTCGTCACGGCGGGCCGGCTCGGGTCGGCTTCCTACCTTACGCCCCTGGCCTCCTACCAGCTCACCCGGCGGTTTTCGGTGTTTGCCGGGGTCACCTACCTGCGCATTGCCCCGGGTCCGGGTCTGGGCCTGGTGACGCCCGAAGCCGGCCGCCCCCCGGGCACCCCCGGCCTGAACCGCTACATAGTGCAGGCCGGGGGCGCTTATGCCATGTCGGAGCGGGTGACGCTGGTGGGCTCGGCCTGGAAAGACCTGACCCCGGCGGCTTTCGGCCCGGCCGTGAGCCCCTACGCGGGCTTCGGCAGCCAGGGCTCGGGCGTGAATATGCGGGCCGACTTCAAGGTGTCGGAGCACATGACGCTGTCGGGCGGGGTGCGGGTTTCCAACGGCGCGGCCCCGGGCTACTCCCCCTTCTCTACCGGTCCGTTCGGATATTAAGCGTTCTGTTTCGTCAGCTCCAGCACCAGGCCCCGGGAGTTTTCCGGGGCTTTGCGGTTTCTTTGCCTTTCCTTTCTCCCGACTCCCGACTGCATGGCCGCCTCCTTTACCTACCACCGCAACGAGCAGCTGCCCACCGTGAAAGCCGGCTACCCGGGCAACAAGCTCTTCGGCCGCCAGTTTGCCAACGGCGAGGCGCTCTACAACCCCGACTTTAGCAATGTACTCCGCTGGAAGCTGCTGACTGAGAACCCCCAGAAAGCCGAGAAGAAGGCCGATACCTGGGTGCCGGCCGTCGTGGACTGCACCGCCTTTCTGCGCGGTACCCAGGATGGCCTGGTCTGGCTGGGCCACGCCTCGTTCGGGCTGCGCACGGGCGGCGTCACGCTGCTCTTCGACCCGGTGCTGTTCGACTCCGCGTTTCTGAAGCGCCGCCACCCCCTGCCCTGCCGGCCCGAGGATCTCGCCGGCATCGACTTTCTGCTGCTCAGCCACGGCCACCGCGACCATCTCGACGAGCAGAGCGTGAAGCTGCTGGCCCGGCAGAACCCGCAGCTGCGCGTACTCACCGCCCTGGGCATGGCGCCGGTGCTGCGCGGCATGGCCCCGACCCTGGCCGTGCAGGAAGCCGGCTGGTGGCAGCAGTACGACCTGGGCCCCGACGCTGCCCTGGACATCTACTACCTGCCCGCCTCCCACTGGCACCGCCGCGGCCTCGCCGATATGAACCGGGTGCTCTGGGGCAGCTTTCTGATCCGGGCCCAGGACAAGCTCATCTACTTCGGCGCCGACTCGGCCTACGATACCCACTTCGAGGCTATTGAGAAGCAGTTCGGACCCATCGACGTTGCCCTGCTGGGCATCGGGGCCTACAAGCCGACCTTTATGATGCAGCACAGCCATACCAACCCCCACGAGGCGGCCAAGGCGGCCAACGTGCTGCGCGCCGGCCACGTGGTGCCCATGCACTACGGCACCTTCGACCTGAGCGACGAGCCCGCCTCCGAGCCCCTGCGCACCCTGCACGACATTGCCGTCGGCGGCATGTTGCGCGGCGAGCTGCACGCCCCGGCCGTGGGGCAGGTACTGCCCTGGCCGGAGTGGGAGTAGATTGGTTTTCGGTCATTCGTTTTTGGTTTTTGGCAAACCGACGACGGACTCCTCGTGGCAACTGGTTGTCGGCTAAGTGGTAGCTTTGGACCATAAAGCATATTCTGCTCGGTTGCTGGCCAAGAACCAAAAACCAAAACCCAAGAACCCAGCATGTCCCCGACCCTGATTCTGAGCCTGATTGCCGGCTACTTCGTCATCCTGATCATCATTGCCCTGCTCACCTCGCGCAAGGCCACGAGTGAGAGCTTCTTCGTGGCCAACCGCAACGCGCCCTGGTACATGGTGGCCTTTGCCATGATCGGCACCTCCCTGTCGGGCGTCACGTTCATCTCGGTGCCGGGCATGGTGGCCTCCCAGAGCTGGAGCTACATGGCCGTGGTGGCGGGCTACGTGGTGGGCTACCTCGTTATCGGCACCGTGCTGATGCCCATGTACTACCGGCTGCGGCTGGTGAGCATCTACACCTACCTCGAGCAGCGGTTCGGGTTCTGGAGCTACAAGACCGGGGCGTTCTTCTTTCTGCTGTCGAGGGCCATCGGGGCTTCCTTCCGCCTGTTTCTGGTGGCGGGCGTGCTGCAGCTGGCCGTGTTCGATGCCATGGGCGTGCCGTTTTCCCTCACCGTCACGGTCAGCATCCTGCTCATCTACCTCTACACCTTCCGCGGCGGCCTCAAAACCATTCTCTGGACCGACGCTTTTCAGACCATGGCCATGCTCGTGTGCGTGGGCGTGAGCATCTACCTGATTTCCTCCGAGCTCAACCTGGGCTTCCGCGAAATGGTGGCCACGGTGAAGAACTCGGAGATGTCGCGCATCTACTTCTCCGACCTCAAGGATGACAAGTTCTTCTGGAAGCAGTTCGCCTCCGGCGCCTTCATCACCATCGTCATGACCGGGCTCGACCAGGACCTGATGCAGAAGAACCTGAGCTGCCGCAACCTGGGCGACGCGCAGAAGAACATGTTCTGGTTTACCATCGTGCTGGTGTTCGTCAACATCTTCTTCCTCACCCTGGGCGTGCTGCTCTATAAGTTTGCCGCCGCCAAGGGCATTGCCCTGCCCGTGGGCCCCACCGGCAAGGTTATCGGCGACAACGTGTTTCCGCTGCTGGCCACTGGGCACTTCACGCTCTTTGCCGGCGTGGTGTTCATCCTGGGCATCATCGCCGTCACCTACGCCTCCGCCGACTCGGCCCTGACGGCCCTGACCACCTCTTTCTGCGTCGACTTCCTGCTCATCGGCCGGTTTCCCGAAAAGCGCCAGGCCACGCTGCGCAAGCTCACCCACTTCGGCTTCTCGCTGGTGCTGATTGTCATTATCCTGATCTTCAAGGCCATCAACGACCAGAGCGTGATTACGGCCGTCTTCAAGGCCGCCGGCTACACCTACGGGCCGCTGCTGGGGCTCTACTCGTTCGGGCTGTTTCTCAAGCGCGGCGTGCACGACCGGCTCGTGCCCTACGTGTGCGTGGCCGCCCCGCTGCTGACCTACTTCATCAACGTCAACTCCAAGGCGTGGTGGGGCTACGAGTTCGGCTTCGAGATTCTGATTCTCAACGGCGTGCTCACCTTTATCGGACTGCTGGCTGTTTCGCGGGCCCGCAACTTCGAATTGAACCCTGCCTAGCCCAGGCTGTTAAGACAAAGGCGGCAGGCGCGGGTTTCCAGTGCGTACCTTTGCGCGTTCGTAAGTGCCGCCGTTTTCCCTTTGCCCGTGAAACATCTGTTCCTCCTCTTATCGGCCCTGGGCCTGACCCTCGGCGCGCAGGCCCAGCAGCCGGCCCCGGCCAGGGCGCCCGTCGTGCTCCGGCCCGGCCGCATGCAGGCCCAGGCCCGCCCCGCCCCCAACCGCCCCGACGTGCCGCCGCAGTTTGTTGGCGGGGCCGCGGCCCTGGGCGCGTTTTTTCAGCTGCACATAAAGTATCCGGAGGTTGCGCGCATCAATAAAGTGACGGGCAACGTGCTGACCCGGTTCACCATCGAAGCCGACGGCCGGGTGAGCGGCCCGCAGGTCACCCAGAGCCTCAGTCCCGAGTGCGACGCGGAAGCCCTGCGCGTGCTGGGCCTGATGCCGGCCTGGAAGCCCGCCACCCGCAAGGGCCAGCCCGTCGCCATTCAGGTGCAGCTGCCCGTGCCCTTCGGCAACAGCACCAACCTGCAGGTTGAGAAATCGAAGACGAAAGTGAAGTTTGAATAATGGAGAAGCCAGGATTCAGGAGCTAGGAGTTAGCAGCAATTAAGGGTAAAGCCCTAGCCTGCGCCGGACTACTAACTCCTGACTTCTAGCTTCCAACTCCTCAAAAAAAGAATGGCCAGAAGTGGAATGAATACCAGCGGCGCGACCCTTGATCCGGACGTGCCCAAGAAAAAGCTGACCAAGGAAAGCTTCCGCCAGGGCCTGCGGATTTTCCGCTACGTGCTGCCGTATCGGGCCAAGTTCATTGTGGGCATGGTGCTGCTGGCGCTGTCCAGCGCCACGGTCATGGCCTTCCCCTGGATAATCGGCAAGCTCACCGACGCCGCCAACGGCAAGCCCTTCGTGCTGCCGAACGGCATACCCTTCACCATCAACCAGATTGCCCTCAGCCTGGTAGTAGTTATCCTGTTTCAGGGTTTGTTCTCGTTCGGCCGCATCTGGTTTTTCACCCAGGTCAGCGAGTTTACCGTGCGCGACATCCGCCAGGCCCTCTACGCCAAGTTCGTCAGCCTGCCGATTCCTTACTTCGAGAAAAACCGCGTCGGCGCCATCACCTCCCGCATCACTTCCGATGTGGGCATGATTCAGGACTCTTTTTCCCTTACCCTGGCCGAAGTGTTCCGGCAGGTGGTGACGCTGGTGGTGGGCATCGTGTTCATCATGATGGTGTCGGTGAAGCTGTCGTTGTTTATGCTGCTCACGTTTCCGCCCATCGTGGTGCTGGCCTTGGTGTTTGGGCGCAAGATCCGGGTGCTGGCCAAGGCTACCCAGGATGAGTTGGCCAAAACCAACGTCATCGTGGAGGAAACCCTGCAGGGCATCCACACGGTAAAGGCGTTCACCAACGAGCTGTTCGAAACCCGGCGCTACACGGCCTCGCTTACCAAAACCGTCCAGGCGGCCCTGCGCAGCAACCTGTACCGCGGCGGCTTCGTGTCGTTCGTCATCATCGGCCTGTTCGGCGGCATTATCCTGGTGCTGTGGCGGGCCGCCACGCTGGTTTCGGCCGGGCAGATGACCATCGGCGACCTGACTTCCTTTGCCCTCTACACCATCTTTATCGGCGCGTCGGTGGGCGGCCTGGGCGAGCTGTATGGTCGGGTGCAGAGCACGCTGGGCGCCTCGGAGCGCATCCTCGAAATCCTGGATGAGCCCTCCGAGCCCACCCATCAGCCCCGCCTGGCCGGCCTGGCCCCGCTCACCGTGCGCGGCGACATCGACTACCGCCACGTGGCCTTCAGCTACCCCACCCGCCCCGATCTGCCGGTGCTCCAGGATATCAGCTTCGACATTCAGGCCGGCGAGAAGATTGCGCTGGTGGGCCCCTCGGGCGCGGGCAAAAGCACCATCGTGCAGCTGCTGATGCAGTTCTACGAGCTGACCAGCGGCAAAATCCTCATCGACGGCCGCGACGTGCAACAGTTCGACCTCACCGAGCTGCGCAGCCACATCGGCATCGTGCCCCAGGAAACCCTGCTCTTCGGCGGCTCCATCCGCGAGAACATTGCCTATGGCAAGACCGACGCCACCGACGAGGAAATCATAACGGCCGCCCGCAAGGCCAACGCCTGGCAGTTTATCTCCACCTTCCCCGAGGGGCTCGATACGCTGGTCGGCGAGCGGGGCATCAAGCTTTCGGGCGGGCAGCGGCAGCGCGTGGCCATTGCCCGGGCCATCCTGAAAAACCCCGCCATCCTCATCCTCGACGAAGCCACCTCCGCCCTCGACTCGGAGAGCGAGAAGCTGGTGCAGGGCGCCATGGACGAGCTGATGCAGAACCGCACCAGTATCATCATCGCCCACCGCCTGAGCACCATCCGCAAAGTCGACAAGATCCTGGTTATCGACGGCGGCCGCATCGTGGAGCAGGGCACCCACGACGAGCTGAGCAACAGTGAAAACGGTATTTACGCCAAGCTGCTCAAGCTGCAGTTTGAGCTGAGCTAGCAGAACGTCCTGCCGGGCAGTCCCGCAGTATCTCAACGGCTGATGCCTGATTGGTAATCTAGCGCGAAGCGGAAACGATGCTGCGGCCCGCTCAACAGGACGTGCTGATTTTCGTCGTCGCTATTAATTCCGGCCAAATCCCGCGCCCCAACGCGGGGTTTGCTATTTTTACCCCGACCAACCTCATCCATTCCCTTTCCCATGACAACGAACATTCTGCTGACGTCTTCCCGCGCCCTGGGCGCTACGCTGGCCCTGAGCGGCCTGCTGCTGGCTTCCGGCGCCCAGGCGCAGATCAACACGCCCCAGCCCAGCCCCAAAAGCACCGTCACCCAGCGCGTCGGCCTCACCGACGTGACCATTACCTACTACCGCCCCAGCATGAAGGGCCGGCCGGTGTTTGGCGACAAAACGCTGGTGCAGTACGGCAAGCGGTGGCGCACGGGCGCCAACGCCACGACCACCATCAAGTTCTCCGACGACGTAACCCTGGAGGGCAAGAAAGTGCCGGCCGGCGAATACGGCCTCTACACCATCCCCAACAAGACCGAGTGGCTGGTGGTGCTGAATAAAAGCACCAAGCAGGGCGCCGACGTAGACGGCTTCAAAGACGACCAGGACGTGGTCCGCTTCTCGGCTAAAACCTACAAGCTGGGCAACAAGGCCGAGACGTTCACCATCGGCTTCTCCGATCTGACCCCGGCCACCGCCAACGTGGATATGATGTGGGAGCTGACGGGGGCCAAGTTCAAAATCGGCACCGAGGTTGATGCGAAAGTAATGGCCCAGATCGACGAGAAAGTAATCAAGGGCACCGCCGCTACGCCCAACGAGTACGCCGCCGCCGCCGTGTACTACCTCGACAACGACAAGGACCTGAAGCAGGCTCTGACCTGGATTCAGAAGGCCAACGAGAAGGACGCCAAGTTTTGGAACGTGCACACGGAAGCCAAAATCCGCATGAAGATGAAGGACTACAAAGGCGCTACGGCCTCGGCCGAGCAGTCGCGCAAGCTGGCCCTGGAAGGCAAAAATGCCGACTACGTGAAGATGAACGAGGACCTGATGATGGACGCCAAGAAGCTGACCAAGTAGTCTGCTGAAACGTGCATAGCTGCCTGCAGCAAAAAGCCCCGGCGTCAGCACGACGCCGGGGCTTTTTGCTGCACCTCCGTTTACCGCACTGCCCGCCGGGCCGGGCGAGGCCGGCAGCTTTTAGCTACCGACTTTCCTCGCTGCTCAGGACGGCCTGCTCCGGGCCGGACCCCGACAGGAGGCGGGCAATGCCCATGACCAGGAAGCAGCCCAGGATATTGTACCAGAGGTAGGCAATATCGGTGAAGGCGAACAGGGCGAAGATGATGGCCTGGGTGATGATGGCGGCGCGGAACACGGCCTTACTGCCGATGCTCTTCAGGAAAAAGGCCACCACGAAGATGCCCAGGATAGTGCCGTAGAACAGGGAGCCCAGGATGTTGACGGCCTGAATCAGGTTTTCGAGGCGGGCGGCGAAGGTGGCGAAGCCGATGCCCAGCAGCCCCCAGCCAATGGCCGCCAGCCGGGAGGCGCGCACGTAGTGCAGGCCGGACTGGTGGGGGCGCCGGGGCTGATACAGGTCGATGATGGTGGTGCTGGCCAGGGCGTTGAGGCCGGCCGCCGCCGAGCCCATGGCCGCACTCAGCACCACGGCAATGAGCAGCCCGACCAGGCCCGAGGGCATGTAGCGCAGCACGAAGGAGAGAAAGACGTAGTCGGTGTCCTTGGCTTCGGTGGCGGGGGAAGCCTGGCGGAGCAGGGTCTGGGCGTCGGTGTGCAGGCCGCGGGTGGCGGCCTGGGTGGCTTGCAGGCGGGTTTGGGCCGCCGCTACCCCGGCGGTGGCGGCGGCGCCGGCGGGCTCGCGCAGGGCGGCCACGAGCTGCTGGTTGGCGGCGCGCTGGGCCTCAAACAAAGTCGCCTGCTGCTGCTCCAGGGCGCGCAGGCGGGGTCCGAATTCGGCGCTGCGGGCCACCCGCTGGTAGGCGGGGCGGTTGAAGGTGAGCGGGGGCTGGTTGAACTGGTAGAACACGAACAGCAGCACCCCGATGAGCAGGATACCGAACTGCATGGGCACCTTGATCAGGCCGTTCATGAGCAAGCCCAGCCGGCTTTCGGTGACGCTCTGGCCACCCAGGTAGCGCTGCACCTGGCTTTGGTCGGTGCCGAAGTACGAGAGGGCCAGAAACAGGCCGCCGGTCAGGCCGGTCCACACGTTGTAGCGGTCCTGGGGGTCGAAGTGGAAGTCGACCAGGTTCATCTTGCCGTGGTAGCCGGCCACCTGCACGGCTTCGCGGAAGCCGATGTTGGCGGGCAGGTAGTGCACCAGCAGGTAGCCGGCCGTGACCATCCCGACGAAGATAACGGCCACCTGCCACTGCTGGGTGACGGCCACGGCGCGGGTGCCGCCGGCCACGGTGTAGCTGATCATCAGCCCGCCGATCAGCCAGACGGTGAGGTTGATGTTCCAGCCCAGAATGGCCGACAGCACCAGCGCCGGGGCGTAAAGCGAAAGTCCGTTGCTCAGCCCCCGCTGCACGAGGAACAGCACCGAGGCCAGGGTGCGGGTGCGCCGGTCGAAACGGGTTTCGAGGTACTCGTAGGCGGTAAAGACGCGCAGGCGGTGGTAGATGGGCACAGCTACGGCGGCAATCAGCACCATGGCCAGGGGCAGGCCGAAGTAGAACTGAATGAAGCGCATGCCGTCGTCGTAGGCCTGGCCGGGGGTGCTCAGAAAGGTGATGGCCGAGGCCTGGGTGGCAATGATGCTCAGCCCGATGCCCCACCAGCGCCCCTGGCGGTTGCCGAGCAGGTAGGAGTCCAGGTCGCGGCTGCCGCGGGTGCGCCAGGTGCCGTAGCCGACGATAAAGATGAGCGTGCCGGCCAGCACGAGCCAGTCGAGCCCGCTCACGCGAAGTAGCGCGTCAGCAGGGTGAAGAAAACCAGCTCGGCGGCCAGGGCGGCCAGCACCAGCGCGTACCAGGCCCGCCAGGACGGCAGCAGCGGGGGCTTTTCAGTTTCGGGAGGAGTGGGCACGGGCAGAGCTAGCAGAAAGCGGATGGGAGCAGCAAGATAGTTTCAATCGGGGGAAAGGCGCTATCCGCTGGGGGAGGCGGCTAACCGGTGGGAAAAGGCCGCGGCCTGCGGTCAGGAAGCGGGTAATGAATGGCAGCTACTACGACGGGACAGATACTAGCAATAGAACGTCATGTTGAGCCAAGCCGAAGCATCCCGCGTGGGGTCGTCAGCTTAGTACTCCGCCGTCAGCACGCGAGATGCTTCGACTTCGCTCGGAATGACGGTCTGATTTTCGATTTTCTGCGCTACTCCTACTTGCCCAACGACACCATGTTGGTCAGCAGGCGGTAGGCGCCGGGCACACCGGCGGGCAGCTCGCGGAAGAAGCTCAGGCCGGTGTAGATGTAGTGGCCCTTGCCGTAGTCGGCCACCAGGATGGCGCTTTCCTTGGGCTTCTCGCCGGGGTCCTGGCTGCTGATAATGGTCTGATACCTGGGGTCCCAGGTGCTGGGGTAGTAGAGGCCCTGCTCCTGCTGCCAGCCCTCAAAATCCTGGGCCGTGATTTTGTTGGGCGTGTTCAGCAGCGGGTGCCCGGGCTTGAGAAAGGTCACGGGCGCGTTTTCCACCGTCACCCGGTCGGTGCTCAGCTTGAGCGGGTACGGCCCGATTTCGGGCAGCACGGTGCCGCGGCTCACGGTGTACTGCACAATCAGGTTGCCGCCGTTTTCGACGTACTGGAGCAGGTCGGGCTGCAGGGTTTTGAGCCGGTCGAGGGTGTTGTAGGCCCGGATGCCGAGCACCACGGCGTCGAAGCGGCGCAGGTTGTCGGCGCTGATATCCTCGGGCTTGAGCAGCGTGACGGCGTAGCCGAGCTGGCGCAGGGCGTCGGGCACGTCGTCGCCGGCGCCCATCAGGTAGCCGATCTGCTGGCCCTTGCGCTTCAAATCCAGCTTCACCAGCGGGGCTACGGCCTCGGGAAACAGCGTCTGGGTCGGAATGTGGTTGTACTGGATTACCTGGTAGCCGCGGGAGTACGCCTGGCCGTCGACGGTGGCGGTGGCGCGCAAATCGGCTTTACCAGCCGCCGCGTTGGGGCCGGGGCGCACGCGGAACTGCACGGTCTGCTCAGCGTCCTTGGCGGCCATGTCAAACGGAATGGCGGCGGGCTCGGCCAGCCAGCCCGCGGGCAGAACCAGGACTACGGAGCCCTTCACCCCGGCCTTGCCGGCCCGCAGCGTGACGGGGACGGTCTTGGGCTGGTTGTCGGCGAAGACGTAGGCATGACCGCCGATATTCACGGCCACGGGCGGCACCACCGTGAGCGGGCGGTACTTCTCCCCTTCTACCGGGTCGGTGCTTTTATATTGGACGGGAACCGTAACCTGCAAAAACTCTCTCCCGATCAGGAAATGAAAATGAATGTCGGCCACCGGAGGATTTTCAGGATGGCCAACCAATTTCTGCTCGTCAAACATCATTCGGCTTTTCTTCAGGTCAGCCTGAGCATAATAATCCTTGTAGCCTGTGCGCCGTCCGTCAACTCCCAATGCACTACCGATAAGCTTACTGTGCTTCAATCCTCCTTGAAAGAGCGTATACTCCTTCGGAATCGAGTACATTCCTACTGAACCTTGGCTAATAAGCCAGTACGGCTGGGAGTTTTTCATTCCGTCCACAGGAGTAATGCGCATTTTCCCTGTCAGCACCTTTCCCTGCGCCAGCATCCGGTTAGTTATCGTATCAGTGGTAGCGTAGTCCGCCGGCCAAATACCCCGGAGCGTAACCTGGGCATCAGAGGAGTTCATGACTTGCCAGTTAATTTCTATTTGCTGTCCGGTAGTAGCAGTAGGCTCCACAGCTACGGCCTCGACATACAAGCCCAAGCAAGCTTGTATAAGGGCATCTATTTCCTGCTCTTTTTGACGCAGCCAAAAGAGTTTGTGATAGGTATAATTCAGGTTACTAGGCAGACTACCGAATTCATTCTTGACAGCCACTAACCCCGCCACGCTCGCGCTCGGGTTGCTCGCGTCATACTTCCGAATCACCTCCTCGATCAGCTTGCCCACGGCCGCGCCACCGGGCACCCGGTTCCAGGTCTGGTCCACGCCTTCGAACAGGTCTTTGGTGGCCTTATCCCCTTTCACAAACTGGAAATACTCCAGCGCCTCACCCCGGGTAGCGGCCGAGCCGAAACCCTGGCTTTTGTGCTGGGAGCGGCTGCGGGCGGCTATTTCACCGTACGACTGCCCCAGCAGCGGGTTGTAGCCACCGGCGTCGAGCGTAAGGTAGCCGCTCATGTTTTCGCCGGCCTTCACGAAGAAGGAGCCGGTGTTCCAGACCAGGCGCTTCGGGCTCCAGGGCTGCACGTACTGCAGCTGCTCGGGAAACCGTTTCGGGTCGCCGGCGGCGTCAAAGGCTTCGGCGGCCAGGATGGCGGAGGCGGTGTGGTGGCCGTGGCCGGCGCGGGCGTCGGGTGGGAAGCGGGTGATGAGCACGTCGGGCCGGCGCTGCCGGATCACCCAGACCATGTCGGCCAGCACCTGCTCCTTGTCCCAGATGGTGAAGGTTTCCTCGGCGGTTTTGCTGAAGCCGAAGTCGTTGGCGCGGGTGAAGAACTGCCGGCCGCCGTCGATGCGACGGGCCGCCAGCAGCTCCTGGGTGCGGATAACGCCGAGCTGCTCGCGCAATTCGGGGCCGATGAGGTTCTGGCCGCCATCGCCGCGGGTGCAGCTCAGGTAGCCGGTTTCGAGCAGGCGGCCGTTGGCGAGGTAGGCAATCAGGCGGGTGTTTTCGTCGTCGGGGTGGGCGGCCAGGTAGAGCACCGAGCCCAGCACGTTGAGCTTTTTCAGGCCCAGCAGGATTTCGGAGGAGGTATAGGTTTTGGGCGCCTGGGCCCGGGCTGCGCCGACCAGGAAAGAAGAATCAGCAAGGAGCAGCAGGGCCAGCAGAGCGGCGCGGAAACGGTGGAAGGGCATTCAGCTAAATAGATGAAATGGCGGGCAAGAGCGCAAAGATACTGGCCTCTGCCGGAGGGAACAGCTAAACCGGCTGTGTGGCTGGCAATGTCGGCAGAGCCAGCCACTCATGGGAGCTAAAGTCAGTGACGTCATTCACAAAGCACAAGGATAACAGGTCCCAGGTGTAGATGTGCAATGTATAATAAAATAAATTTAATCCTATTTTATAGTATACAAGATCAATTTACATGATTATTATATAACTATTTAAATTTATTATATTGCTTTTACCTTAACAGCCTAAGCAACATTCATCATGAAGACTCCTGCCTATTTCCTGCCCTGCTTCATGTTCGTCTGCGCGTTCCTGCTACATGCAGCGCCCTGCCGGGCCCAGTACCAGACCCCGGTACAAGATGGCGTAATCGGTCCCAACGAGTACGGTACCCTCCAGAACCAGGCAGCCAACAATTTCGTCTGGTACATGACCTGGGACGCCAACTACCTGTACGTAGCCGTAACGGGCAATAAGCTTACGCTCCCCGCCGCGCTGTTTTTTGATACCGACCCCACCCTGCCCACCAACACCGGGGCGGGCACCCTGAGCAGCATCGTCTACAGCGACGGCAACCAGCAGGCCAGTATTGCGCCCCCCTTCCGAGCCGACCGCGCTTTTTTCATCGACAACGGCAAGTTGAGCTACTACACCGTCAGCGCCGGCGTCTAGACGAGCCCAACTACCATTCTGGCCTCACCCCAAACCCCGGTCGGGAATCCGGCCATTGCCGACCTGGTGACCAAAACCGTAGGCAACGTCAGCGTGCGGGAGTTACGGATTGCCCGCACAGCGCTGAATCTATCCGCCACCGCCCCCTTCAACTGGCTGGGCTACGTTATCTACTCTCCCTCCGGCAACCTGAAGGAGAAAGATGGCAGTGTCCCCGTCCTCAATGAGGGCGGCTACCTGGGCGCTTCCACGGCCGACCGGTACGCAGCCTACTACTATACCGTTTCCGGTTCGGGCGACGGGGTCAATGCGACCAAGCCCTTCAGCCAGACCAGCTTTATGGCTCCCAGCAGTACGCTGCCCACCAGCCTAGATCTGGCCGCTTTTACCACCTTCGATTTTGCGCTGAACTCACCCAATGTGACCGTGCGCAGCGTCGGCAACTGGCTGATCAACGGAACCATGATGATCCATGACGGCACCGTGGATATAGGCGCCACTGGGGGCAACGTAACGGTGAAGCGTAACTTTATGGTGGGCAGCACCGGCACCTTCAAACACTCGACCGGCAGCTCCAACCTGACGGTTAGCGGTGATTTCAACGTAGCCGGCACGTTTCTGCCCGGCACGGCGCGCGTCACGCTGGACGGCATCGGCCCCCAGCAGCTGGCCAGCGGCACGTACTACGACCTGTTTATCCCCGGCACCGGCACGAAGACCATGACGGGCGACATCACCGTGCTGTCGTCGCTGAATCTGACCGGCGGCCTGCTCGAAACCGGCCCCGGCAAAGTAATACTGACGCCGGACCCCAACGTAACGAGCAATAATGTGCTGCGCGAAACCGGCACCGGCTACGTGCGCGGCACGGTAGAAGCAGCCGGCAACGTGACGGGGCCGAACAACTACCACTTCAGCGGCATCGGCCTGATACTGACGCCCAAAGTAAACTCCCAGCCCCTGGGCGCAACGGTCGTTACGCGCCTGACGGGCGGCTACAAAACCGGCGCTGCTTTCGGCCTGGGCAACAACCAACTGAGTCAGAGCATCCTGCGGCAGTTCTTGGTGCAGCCCACTGTCAGCACCGGGCTCGACTACAAGATCATCTTTGCCTACCACGACACGGCCCCTAGCGAGCTTAGCTACTCCTACGTGGACAACAGCATCCCGAAAACCTACGTCATTGACGAGAACACCCTGGAGATGTTTCGCACCACCGACCCCAACAGCGGCACCTGGCAGAATCTGCATGCCACCACCCGCGACGCGGCGCTGAATACTGTTACCGTAACGGGAATAACCGAATTTACCAACGGCAACTTCTTTACCCTAGCCGACCAGAGCCGCCCGCTGCCCGTCACGCTGACCAAGTTTGCACTCAAGGCGCTACCGACCGGTGTGCAGGTGAACTGGGCCACGGCCTCAGAGCCGCTCAGCCAGGGCTTTGCCGTAGAGCGCCGCAGCAGCGCCACCAACATCTGGCAGGAGCTGAAATTTGTACTCAGCAAGGGTTCCAGCACCCAGGGCGCCATCTACTCCTACGTAGACGCCTCGGCGACGCCTGGCATCTGGTACTACCGCCTGCGCCAGCGCGATACCGACGGCACCGAAACCACGTTGCCCGCCTCCGCCATTAAGGTCAGTGAAGCTGCCGGAGGTCTGGCCCTGCTGGCCCGGCCCGTACCAGCCCACGAACAGCTTACCGTTGAGGGCCTGATCCCCGGCCAGCCGCTGGTGGTGATCGATGCTGTGGGCCGGCCGGTGCTAGAGTACATCCCCGAAACGGCTTCGGCTACCTTAAACGTGGCCGGTCTGCCACCGGGCTTGTACACCGCACGCACGCTGAACGGCACCAAGGCGCTTTCCCTGCGCTTCATCAAGGAGTGAAGCAGCAGACGCACCACTGCTTTGCCGAATATTAAGGGGGGCTAGGTAGCGGCAGAGTTCATAGCCCCGGGAACATATAGCGGGCTGCGGCTCGTTGGCGGAAAACAAACCGGCGGCTGGGGCAACGGTTTCGGCTCGTTGCCGTCTGTGCCTTACCTTCCGGTCTATTTCCGACTTCTGACTATCCCTGCATGACCCTATTTCAACGGCCGCTGCTGGCCCTGCTGGGCGTGGCGCTGCTGCCCGCCGCCACATTTGCCCAAAGTGTAACGGCTTCTTCCGCTCCCCCGGCCAAGGTGGTGCAGTGGACCCACCTCGACCCCGACAAGGACAAGGTCATGGGCATCAGCACCCAGCGCACTTACGAGGAGCTGCTCAAAAACCGGATTCCGACGCCCGTCATCGTGGCCGTCATCGACGCCGGCGTCGATACCACCCACGAGGACCTGAAGCGCGTGCTGTGGAAAAACCCCGGCGAAATCGTCGGCAACGGCATCGACGACGACAAGAACGGCTACGTGGACGATGTGCACGGCTGGAACTTCCTGGGCAACAGCAAGGGCCAGAACATCGGCGTGGACCTGTATGAGGAAACCCGGCTGGTGGTCCGGCTCAAGCCGCTCTACGAGGGCAAAAGCCGCACCGCGGTGCCGGCCGCCAAGCGCGCCGAATACGACCTCTACCAGAAGGTGAAAAAGGAATTTGCCGCCAAGGTGAAGGAAGAGAACGAGCAGCTGATGCAGCTGGCCCCGCTGGCCGGGCAGCTGGAGGGCATCAACGAGCAGCTCAAGCAGGTCTGGAGCGTGGAGAAGGTGGATACGGCCATCCTGCGCCGCCGGCCGGGTGCCGATACCAACCCGCGGCTGCTGCAGCTGAGCACCCAGCTCTACGATAATCTGAAAGCCGCCGGCCTGCCCGATCTGGACGCCGTTATCGCCCAGGTGAAGGAAGGCGTAACTGCCACCAAGAGCCACCTCGACTTCTCGCTCAACCCCGACTTCAAGCCCCGGGCCATCATCGGCGACGACGAGGACAACACCCAGGACCACAACTACGGCAACCCCGACATCACCGGCCCCGACGCGCTGCACGGCACCCACGTGGCCGGCATCATTGCCGCCGACCGGTCCAATACTATCGGCATTGATGGCGTAGCCGGGCCGCTGGTGCGCATCATGGGCGTGCGGGCCGTGCCCGACGGCGACGAGCACGACAAGGACGTGGCCAACGCCATCCGCTACGCCGTCGATAACGGCGCCAGCATCATCAACATGAGCTTCGGCAAGTACTACTCGCCCCAGCGGGCCGCCGTGGATGCCGCCATCCGCTACGCCGAAACCAAGGGCGTGCTGCTGATCCACGCGGCCGGCAACGAGTCGAAGAATATTGACGCCATCACCCACTACCCGGCTCCCGTCCCGCTGACGGGCGCGGCGTACTCGAACTTTATCACCATCGGCGCCTCGGGCAGCACCAACGACGCCCAGCTGACGGCCAACTTCTCCAACTTCGGCAAGCGCGTCGACGTGTTTGCGCCCGGCGTGGGCATCTATTCCACCATGCCCGGCAGCAAGTATGGCAACGAAAGCGGCACCAGCATGGCCGCCCCGACCGTGGCCGGCATGGCCGCCGTGCTCAAGTCGTACTTCCCCCAGCTTACCGCCACCGACCTGAAGCGCATCATCCGGCAGTCGGCCACGCCGGCGCATACCAAGGTGCCCGAGCCGGCCAGCAAGAAGAACGTGGACTTCACCACCCTTTCGAGCACCGGCGGCGTGGTAAACCTGTACCGGGCCGTGCAGCTGGCCACCCAGCAGACGGCCCCGAAGGTCGGCGGCGCGGCCGGTGGGCAATAAGCTTAGCAACTCCGGTTGCACCGCAACAAAGGCAACGGCTTTGGTCGTTGCCTTTTTTTGTGGCCCGCCGGTAATTTCTAACGCGGGCCGGGTCGTCACGTTTCCCATTCTCACCCAGGACAAGCTGCTGATTTCGGTGTTCGGGGGCTTTTTCCTCGGCGCGGGCATCGGGCTGGCCATGCGCGGCGGCGGCGTACTCGACGGCACCGAAATTCTGGCCGTGTACGCGAGCAAGAAAACCAGCCTCACGCTGAGCGACGTTATCCTGCTGCTCAACATCCTTATTTTTGCCGTGGCCGCCTACGTGCTGTCGGTCGAAACGGCGCTGTACTCCATCCTGGCGTACCTGTCGGCGGCCAAAACCATCGACTTGATCATCGACGGCATCGAGGAGTACACCGGCGTCACCATCGTCTCGGGCCGCAGCGACGCCATCCGCCGCATGATTACCGAGGAGCTGGGCCGCGGTGCTACCGTCTACAGCGGCAAGCGCGGCTACGGCTCCCGCGGCGAACTGCCCCAGGGCATCGATATCGTGTTTACCGTCATTACCCGCCTCGAGCTGAGCCGCCTGACCACCGAAGTCGAGAAGATTGACCGGCAGGCCTTCCTGGTGATGCACAGCGTGAAGGAAACCCGCGGCGGCGGCGTCAAGAAGAGGCCGCTGCACTAGCGCCGGGGCCGGCCTCAGCGAAATACGTACAGGTAGAACGCCAGGTAGTTGAGGCCGCCGCTGGCCCCACGACAGCCGCTGGACCTGCCGGCTGATCAGGGCCAGCTACAGCCGAATCTGGTAGCGGTGAAAGGCCGGGACGAAGTATCTGCGGCACGTAGCGCCCCATCGTGTTGTCGGTGGGGATGCTGTTGCCTGTAGTCGGGGCAATAGTTGCTGGCCAGGTCGGGTCGGCCACAGTTCAGACCCGGCACGGGGGCGGGAGCAGACAGAGGGAAAAGACTATAGGTGCAAAGAAAGAACTTTTTACGCCCTTGCCCGCAGGTGCTTACCTTTGCCTCTATGGCTGCACCCCTGACCCTGTCCGACCTGTACATTTATCCCGTCAAATCCCTGGGCGGTATTCGCGTGGCCGAAGCCGTGATTGAGCCCCGCGGCCTGCGCCATGACCGGCGCTGGCTGATTGTGGATGAGCAAAACCAGTTCATGACCCAGCGGCAGACGGCAGAAATGGCCCACCTGAAAGTAGCCCCGGCCCACAACGGCTTTCTGCTGACCCACGCGGCCCGGCCCGCGCTGCTGCCCCTGTACGTGCCCTTCGTGGCCACGCCCGAGCGCACGCTGTTCGTCACCATCTGGGAGGATATGGTGTTTGCCTGGTGCGGCACGCCCGAAGCCGATGCGTGGCTGAGCGAAGCCCTGGGCCGGACCTGCAGGCTGGTGTACATGTCCGACATGGTGATGCGGGCCACCGACGGCGGCGCGGCCGGCGGCGACGTGAGCTTCGCCGACGCTTACCCTTTCCTGGTTATTGGCCAGGCTTCCCTCGACGACCTCAATACCCGCCTGGCGGCGCCGGTACCCATGGACCGGTTCCGGCCCAACCTGGTGTTTCGCGGCGGCGCGGCCTACGAGGAAGAAACCTGGCAGCACTTTGAGGTGGGCGGCCAGCCGTTTCTGGGCGTGCGCCCCTGCGGCCGCTGCGTCGTGACGACCATCGACCAGCACACTACGCAGAAAAGCCCGGAGCCGCTCCGCACCCTGGCAACCTACCGGACGGTGGGCAACAAGGTCATGTTCGGCCAGAACGTCACCGGCCCCGGCCAGGGCGTGGTTCGCGTGGGCGACCCGCTGGCGGTGCTGAGTCACCAGTAGCCAGTTGCGTCCCGCCCGCTCGGCCGGGGCAAGGTTGGCAGGTTGCTGGCAGCCTTCACTTCCACAATTGCCTATTGCATTTTGCTCATATAGCAAATTCATGTTAGCTTTGAATAAATAAATTCAGGCAAAAAAAGTACAAACAGCCGTCTGTACTTCAGGCTGCCGGTTTCTTTGCCGTAGTCGTTCCGCCCGACTGCGTTCTGCTCGCTGCTCTCCCTACCTTTTGCACATGCGTTTCCCTCTTTTTTCCCGCTGGCTCCTGACTGCAGGAGTCATCCTCAGCTTATTTGTACCTGGCGCCCTGCAGGCTGCGGCCCCCGAGCGGCTGCATGCTCCCTGGAACGAGCTGCTGGCCAGGTACGTCACGCGCGACGGCAGGATCGACTACACGGGCATGCTCGAGGAGGAGGACAAGCTGGGGGCTTACCTGGAAACGATCCGCAAAACTCCGCCGGATGAGCGCACCTGGAGCCGCAGTGAGCAGCAGGCCTACTGGCTCAACGTGTACAATGCCGCCACCGTGTACATGGTGCTGCAGTACTACCCGGTGCGGAGCATGAACGAAATCAAGGTTAAGTCTTTGAAAGGCAGCAAGTCGGCCTGGGAGGCCCCCAGCGTGACGGTGGGCAGCAAGGAGTACTCGCTCAACCAGATTGAGCGGGAGGTGCTGCGCAACAAGTTTCAGGACCCGCGCGTGCACTTTGCCCTGGGCAGTGCCGCCGAAACCAGCCCGCCCCTGCTCAACGAAGCCTACGACGGCACCCGCCTCAACCAGCAGCTTGATGGGCAGGTGCGCCGCTTCGTCAACAACGCTAAGTTCAACCAGCTGGCGGCCGGCCACCTGCGCCTGTCCAGCCTGTTCGACTGGTACTCGGTCGAGTTTGGCGAAGGCCCGCAGCTGGTAGCCTGGCTCAACACCTACTCGACCGTCGTTATTGCGCCCACCGCTACGGTGGAGTTTCTCTCCTTTGACTGGACGCTGAACGACCGGGCGCGACAGGCCGAAAACCAGGCCCTGCGGTAGCGCGGCCGCCCCAAAGGGCATCAAATCGGCTCCGGCTCTGTTATGGAGGGCCGGGGCTTTTTTTTTGCCCGCTAGGTCAGGCTTTCACTGCCGCTTGCTTCCTTCTTAGCCTTCTATGGATCTACTATTTCTGCTGGACTTCCTGCGCAACCTCGCCGCCAACAACCACAAGGCCTGGATGGACGAGCACCGCGCCGACTACCACCGCGCCCGGGGCGTCTTCAGCAGCCTGGTGCAACAGCTGCTGAACGAGACGCAGCGCTTCGAGCCGGCGCTGCTGGGCCTCACGGTACCCGAAACGATGTTCCGCATCAACAAGAACGACCGGTTTCAGCAAAGCCAGGAGCCCTACAAGCGCCGCATGGGCGCCAGCCTCACGCAGGGCGGGCGGCATGCTCCGCGGCCCGGCTATTTTATTGCGGTGGAGCCCGGGGAAACCTGGATTGGGGCCGGCAAATGGCACCCGGAGCCGGCCGCGCTGGCCCGCATCCGCCAGGAAATTCACTACAACGGCCCCGCCTTCCGCGAAATCCGGACGGCGGCCGGCTTTCAGCGCCACTTCCCCGACGGCCCACAGGGCGACCGGCTGCAACGCCCGCCCAAGGGCTACGACAAGGCCGACCCCGACCTCGAGTGGCTCAAGCTCAAGGATTTCGTCGTCACCCAGTCCTTCTCCGACGCCGAAGTGCTGCGGCCCGATTTCGTGGCCCGCGTCACGACGGCATTTCAGGCGGCCCAGCCATTTGTGCGGTTTCTGGATGCGGCCATGCAGGCCCCGGAGTAGCAGCAGCGCCGGTACGGCGCTGCTTCCCGGCTCAGAACAGACCGAACAGCGTGCTGTTGATTTTCTCGATGATGGTGCCCAGGTCCTCCGGGTTGTTCACGTAGTCGAGGTTGTTCACGTCCACGATGAGCAGCTTGCCGGACTTGTAGCTGCTGATCCAGCGCTCATAGTTTTCGTTGAGGTTTTTCAGGTACTCAATCTTGATGTTGTTCTCGTAGTCGCGGTTGCGCTTGTCGATCTGCTGGATAAGCTTGGGCAGATCCGCGCGCAGGTACAGCAGCAGATCCGGCGCATCTACCATGCTGATCATCGACTCAAACAGATTCAGGTAGTTCTGGTGGTCGCGCTCGGTCATCAGCCCTGAGTCGTGCAGGTTGGCGGCGAAGATGTGGGCATCTTCATAGATCGTGCGGTCCTGAATCACGCCTTTGCTGGCCTGCTGCAGCTTCTTGATGTGCTGGGTCTGGCGGAAGCGGCTGTTGAGAAAGTAGACCTGCAGGTGAAACGACCAGCGGGGCATATCGTCGTAGAAGTCCTTCAGGTAAGGATTGTGGTCCACGTCTTCCAGAAAAACTTCCCAGTTAAAATGATGGGCCAGCTTGTTGGCCAATGTGGTTTTGCCGGCGCCAATGTTGCCAACTATTGCAATGTGCATGTGGGAGAGCGGGAAGTAACGGAACGGAAAAAGAGCCTGCAAAAGTAACGGAAACCAGCGGAACCCCCGCACCTACTCCCACGCCGCCTGCCCGTAGCAGTTTATGGCATTTTATATAGAATATATTTTATTTAACCGGTGTATTTCGGTAAATTCAGGGAGTAAGCTCCTCTATTGCCGGCCGCCGTTTTCTTTGCGGCTGGTTTCGTAGCTTGCCCGCATTATCCGCCGGAGCTGTCTTGGCGCGCTGCCCGGGCTGCCTTTCGCTTTTGAGTTTTCTGCTCCCTCCTTTCGGCCGCCCGATAGTGGCCGCGCTCCATCTGCTGCAGCATTAGCCTTGCCTTTGTCTGTCTACCCCCCGACATCCGAAAACTCTCCCCTGCTGCCCATGCCTGCCCTGTCTACTTCCTACACCGAGCTGCAGTCCGTGCTGGACTCGCACGGGCGCCTGATTGCTTCCTTCCGCCACTACCCGGAAGAACAGCTGCTCTACATCCGCTGGACCGGCAACCTAACGGGGGAAGAGGTAATCAAGGTAGCCAAAGCCGCCATCCCCATCCTGCAGCGGCTGCACTGCCCCCTGCTGCTCAACGACAAGACCGACTCTACCGGCGACTGGTCGGAGGCGCTGCCGTGGCTGGAGTACGAATGGCTGCCCCTGGCCATGAAACAGGGCTTGCGGGCTTTTGCCTACGTTTTTTCGCCCGATCTGCAGAACCAGTTCATCAGTGTGGCCTTCGCCGAGCGGGTCGGCCAGCAGATTCCCATCCAGCTGTTCTACGACACTGCTACGGCCTGGAACTGGCTGCGCCGCCAGCATGCCGCCGCCTGAGCGGACGGCCGACTGGCGGCGCAACGGCAACTTTATAATCAGTAAGCCCGCGGCCTACTTGTCGGTCACGATGTCCTTTACGTCGCGGGCCTTTTCCAGCGTGCGAAACTCGGCCTGCAACGACCGCACCCGCAGCCGGTCATCGACGGAGAGCTGCTCGCGCACCTGCTCGTAGCGGACGTTCAGCTTTTCGAGCACGGCGCTGGCGGCGCTCCAGTCGGCCTGACTCCATTGCCGGCGGTTGTCGCGGGTGTGCTCCAGCAGCCGGCCGTACAGGTCGGGCAGCTCGGTAGCCCGGGCCGAGCCGATAACCACATTCTCGTTGAGCAGCCGGCGCTGGGTGTCGGCGGCGGTAGCGGGGCGGCGGGCCAGGGCATCAAGGCTATCCTGCTTGGAAGCCCACTCCGCGTAGCGCACCTTCTGGGTAGTGTATTCCTTCTTCGAATTAGTCGACAGGCTGTCGACGGCGGCGTCCAGCCGCTTGCTTTGGCGGTCGAAGTCGTCCTTGATGCGGGGCAGCTCCCGGCGCACGGTGGTTTCGGCCTGCCCGAGCTTGTCATTTACCCAGCTGCTGAACACGTCCAGATCCCGCTCAATAGACCGGGGCGTAGTCAGCAGGGGCTCGGTAGTCTTGGCCGGGGCTTTGGTCGCCGGCGCCGGCGTTTTGGCCGCGGGGGCGGCGGGGGCCGGCGCTTTGGGCTTGGGAGCAGTTTGGGCCTGCGCGCCAGGGGCAGTGAGCAGCAAGCTGAAGGCCACGAGACTCAAGGGCAGCAAAGCGTTTTTCATGGTTTGGGGGCAAGGGAGTGGAAAACAACGCGCGGCTCCGTGCCGGCCGTCGGGCGGGGCTTGGCAATTTCTGGCCCAAAACGTAGCCATCGGGCTGCAGGGTTCGTTTTATGGCCAAAAAACCGCACTTTTGTAGACTATGTCCTCACCTGCTACCGCTCCCCTGGCTATCCAGCCCGCCACCCTGGCCGACATTCCGACCATCATCGGGCTGGCGGAAGCCACCTGGGAGCCGACTTACCGCTTCATCGTGTCGAAGGAGCAGATTGAGTACATGTACCGGGTTATCTACACTCCGGCGTCGCTGGAGCGGCAGATGGTGGAGGACGGGCATTCCTTTCTGCTGCTGTACGTAGACGGGCAGGCGGCGGGTTATGCCTCCTATTCGCCTTTGCCCAAGGAAGCCGGCGTCTTCAAGCTCCACAAGATCTACGTGCTGCCCTCCCACCAGGGTCAGGGCCTGGGCCAGCACGTGGTGCGGGCCGTCGAAGACGCCGTTCGGGCGGCCGGGGGCCGCACCCTGGAGCTAAACGTGAACCGCCGCAACCCCGCTATTTCGTTTTATGAGCACCAGGGCTTCCACCGGCACCAGGAAGTTGACATTCCCATCGGCCCTTACTGGATGAATGATTACGTGATGCGCAAAGAACTTGCGTAATTGCGGAGCGTTTGGCTGGTCGGCGCTTCCTTTTCCCTAGTTTTTCCGCGCATGCGCTTTTCTCCTTCTTCCGTGGCGGCCCCGCTGGGCGCGGCGGCGCTCCTGCTGCTCAGCCACCTCAGCCCGGCCCAGATTCTCAAGCAAAAACACCTGGAATTGCTGCAGATGCGCAGTGCTTCCTGGAACAAGGCCTTTAACAGCCGCGACACCACCGCCTTGGGCGGCTTGCTGCACCCGGGCTTCACGCTGTGCACGGGCAGCGGCAGCCAGACGTCGGCCGCCGCCGTGCGCCAGGGCTTCCGCCAGCAGTTCCGCCAGCATCCCGACATCACGTGGATGAACCGCAGCCAGAACACCGAAATCAGCGACCTGGGCAACCTGGCCTACGAAACCGGCGAGTGGGCTGAAGCCTGGACCGACCCGCAGGACAAAACCAAAAACCGCGTCATCGGCAAGTACTGGCTGATGTGGAAGTACGAAAACAACGCCTGGCTGATGCTCTCGGCCATCTACACGCCCCTGCACTGCTCGGGCAACTCCTGCAAATAGCCTCTTCCTGACTTTACCACCTAACCACCCCGCCTCATGGCCGCTACCAAACTTACCGTACTCAGCAACGGCTCCCTCCGCGTGGAGGGCGACTTCGAACTCGTCGACGCCCAGGGCCAGCCCTACGGCCTCGCCGGCCGGGAGCGAATCAGCATCTGCCGCTGCGGCCTGTCGAAAAACAAGCCCTTCTGCGACGGCTCGCACAAAGGCCACTTCGAGCACAACGCCGAAGCCTTCGACCTGCCCGCCCCTAAAGTTTAAGCTCCGGCTACCGGACCAAGACCAGCGGCATTCTCGCTGTCGGGATGGGCGTAAGTCCTGCCGCAACTCAGGTGGCACCAAGGTAGCCTGAGCAAGCTGCCGAATACTGCTCCCGCACAAAGCCCCGACGTATGCGTACGCCGGGGCTTTGAGTTGAAAAAGCTGTTCTCCTCTCAAGAGGACGGGTGGATGCCGCCCGAGTTGCAGAAGGGCGGCGCCTTGCCGGGGCAGGGGAAGCTACGCGCTTTCGAACAGGGAGCTGACCAGCTCCACGTATTCCTGACGGGCGGTGTCCTGGCTTTTGCCGTTCAGGCTGGCCCAGGCGTCGTATTTGGCAATGCCTTTGAAGTCGAAGCCGCCGGGCCGGTCGCCGGTTACGTCGCCTTCGGAGGCTTGCTTGTAGAGGGCGTAAAGCTGGAGCAATACCAGGTTGCTGGGCTTGGAGGGCAGCTGCTGGGCGCGGGCGGCCGCGGCTTCAAATTCTTCGGGCGTTGCCATAGAAAGGAAGGTGGGAAAGTGAAAATATGCGTGGTAAACCCGACCGGCCCGGTGGGGCCGGCCGCGGCGGAAGGTACAGTTTCCCGCCGATACTACGCGGCATGCAGCGTTTGTTTTCAGCCGCCGCTACCCGCTCCTACGCCCCGCAGCCGCCGGGCAGCGGAGTTGGCCGGACTGTAGCAGCGGCTTAATGAAGTTCCGTGGTTATTTTCGCCGCGCCTCCCTCCACCCTTCCTACTCTCCGCACTTGCCCGGTACTCCTGCGCCCCGCTCCTCTCGTTTGCTGCGCCTGCTGGGTGTGGGCTTCGGCCTGGCCGTGGTGGTGGGCGGCACCACCGGCACCGGCGTGCTCCGCTCCCCGCGCGAAGTGGCCGCCGCCGTGGGCTCGCCCCAGGGCGTGCTGCTGGTGTGGCTGGCCGGCGGCCTGTATGCGCTGCTCGGGGCCAACGCCATTGCCGAGCTGGGCGCCATGCTGCCCCAGGCCGGCGGCTGGTACGGCTACGCCCGGCGCGCCTTCGGGGAGTTTGTGGGTGTGGTGGTAGCCTGGGGCGACTGGGTGAGCAGCTGCGTAACCGGGGCGCTGGTGGCCCTGATGCTGAGCACTTACGTAGCGCTGCTGTTTCCGCCCCTGGCCGGGCACGAGCGAATGGTAGCCCTGGCGGCAGTGGCGGGCCTGGGCCTGGTGCAGTGGCGCGGGCTGCGCGACGCCAGCCGCGCCCAGGAGCTGACGGCGCTGCTGGTGGCGGGAGCCCTGCTGGTGGTGCTGGCCGGCAGCTGGTGGCTGCCGGCGGCCCCGTTCACCAGTACCAGTACCCTAGCCGGGGGTAGTCTGGGGTCGCTGGTGCTGGCGTTTCAGGCCGCCATCTTTGCTTACGATGGCTGGTACGCGGCCATCTACTTTGCCGAGGAAGACCAGGACCCGGCCCGGACGGTTCCCCGCTCCATGCTGGGGGGCGTCGGGTTGGTTATTCTGACCTATGCCCTGCTGAATGCGGCTTTGCTGCACGCACTACCCTTCGCGGAGCTTACCACCGCCGAGCTGCCCCTGGCCGAAGTGGCCGACCGCCTGCTGGGCGGCTGGGGCCGCCGCGCGATGCTGGCAGTGGCGGTGCTGGGCCACCTGGGCGTGCTGAACTCGGTCCTGCTGATGGCCACGCGGGTGCTGTTTGCCCTGGGCCGCGACGGATTGCTGCCCCGGCCGCTGGCCCGGGTACACGCGGCCGGCACGCCCCGCCCGGCCCTGCTGACAGCCCTGCTGGTGACGGCCGCGCTGGTAGTCACGGGCACGGCGGAGCAGCTGCTGGCCGTTACCAGCATCTTGTTTGTGAGCTACTACGCCGTCGGGTTTGGCGCGCTACTCTGGCTGCGCCGCACGGCCCCGGCGCTGCCCCGCCCCTACCGCACCTGGGGCTACCCGCTTACAACCTGGCTAGCCCTGCTGGGGTCGGCGGCTTTTCTGGCGGGCAATGCCGTAACCGAGCCGGGCAACACCCTGCTGGCCGCGGGGCTGGTGGCCGGCAGCTATCCGGTGTGGCGGCTGGTGCGGCGCCGGAGCACCCGGTAAAAAGGGGCTTTCGACGGTTCTGCCAGCAGTTCAGCCTCTGCTGGATTTGTGGCTTGGACCAGCCATTAGGGCGTAACCGAAGGCCGCGCCCACGAATACCGCGAGCAGCTCAAGGGCCGCCCGGATAAGCGGCCGACGCTGGCCGCCGGCTTTATCTACACCCAGCTGGGCTACCGGCTCGGGCAGCGGCGGCAGCTGGCCCTAAACACGCCGCTGGCCGCCCAAGCCTGACTTTTTGCGGGGCCACCCGTTTCGGGCTTACTTTGCGAAAATCCTCATTTCTACCGGTATGCTACGGCCCTTACTATTTGTCTTAATCGGTACCAGCTCCGTGGTGACTGCCGCGGCGCAAACCCCGGCGGCCGCAGTCAGCCCGCTGCCCGCCAACCCGTATCCGTCTTCCTCACTGGGCCTGTCGGTGGGCTGGGGCGCGCCTTATGGCCTTGGCATCGACTTTAGCCGCATGGTGGGCCGGCAGGCCGATATCGGGCTGGGCGTCGGCCTCGGCCTCGGCGGCAAGGTAGGCGTGGGGGCCCGCTACTATTTCAGGCCCGCGGCCGTCGTGCAGCCCTACGTGGGCCTCAACCTAGTGCTTAGTCAGGAGAGTTTTTTGAACAAAAAGGCAGATTGGACGTTGCTTTTGGATGGGAAGACCAATCACACCATTTGTCCTGTCGTCGACTGACCGCC
>NZ_BAABDH010000098.1:0-34986 GCF_039539525.1 Hymenobacter algoricola
CAAACTCGGTTTTCATGACACCTTTTGGAAAAGCTGTCAACATATTTCCGGACCCGACACTGAACACAAAAAAGCCGGCTCCTTCACAGGGGCCGGCTTTTTTGATGGTTGGGTTTCCCGAAGGAAAAAGCTTAGTTGCGACGCTCCTTGATCTTGGCTGCTTTGCCCGACAGGCCGCGCAGGTAGAACAAACGGGCACGGCGTACTTTACCGCGGCGCACCAGCTCGACTTTCTCGATGTTGGGCGACAGCAGCGGGAAAATCCGCTCGGTACCGATCTGGTTGGAGATCTTGCGCACGGTGAAGGTCTCACCGTTGGAGTTGGGGTTCTTGCGCTGAATAACAACACCCTGGAACTGCTGAATGCGCTCCTTGTTGCCCTCGCGAATTTTCACGTGGACGTTAACGGTGTCGCCGGCGGCGAAAGCAGGGAAGCTGGCGCGGCGCTCCTGGGACTCCTGCTGGATAAAATCGAGTAGTACGCTCATGACTGAAAAACTAAAAAAAAGGACGGCGCCGCCGCCCGGGGTTTCACTTAAGGAGGCGCAAATATAGCGCTCTGTTTTAGAGATTACAACCTACGGCTGTGCTTTTTTGCTCCGAGTTCGCCCTACGGTCTCAGAAGCCGGTATTTCCCCTTCCACTTCCGGCGGCAGCAGGTCGGGGCGGCGCTGACGGGTGCGCTCCAGCGCCTGGTCGTGCCGCCAGACTTCGATCTGGGGCGTGTTGCCCGACAGCAGGATGTCGGGCACTTTCTCGCCCCGCCACTCGGCGGGCCGGGTATACACCGGCGGAGCCAGCAGATTATCCTGAAACGAGTCGCTCAGGGCCGACTCCTCGTTGCCGAGCACGCCCGGCAGCAGGCGCACGATGGCGTCGGTGAGGATGGCCGCTCCCAGCTCGCCCCCGCTGAGCACGTAGTCGCCCACGCTGATTTCGTGGGTGATGTAGGCCTTGCGGATTCGCTCGTCGATGCCCTTGTAGTGGCCGCAGAGGATGAGCAGGTTGCCGGCCAGCGAAAAGCGGTTGACCAGCGGCTGGCGCAGCGTCTCGCCGTCGGGCGTCATGTAGATGACGGCATCGTAGGCACGCGCGGCCAGCAGCGCGTCCAGGCAGGCCGCAATGGGCTCCACGCGCAGCACCATGCCGGCCCCGCCCCCAAACACGTAGTCGTCGATCTGCCCGTGCTTGTTGATGGCAAACCGGCGCAGGTCGTGCACGTGGATTTCGGCCAGCCCTTTTTCCTGGGCCCGCTTCACGATGGAGAAGGCGAAGGGGCTGATCAGCAGATCCGGCTGGCAGGTGATGATGTCGACGCGCATGCCGCTTACTTTTTGGCCTTGGCCTCGTCGTCGAGCTCGGGGCCGTCGAATTCGTCGGGCTCGTCCTTCTCGCGGGAAGCGGGCGTGAGGTACACGTCGAGCAGGCCTTCGGGCAGGTTCACGAATACCTTTTTCGCGTCCTGGTCGGCGTGCGAAATCAGCTGGTCTACCACCGGAATCAGAATCTCCTGGCCCTGGTAGCGCATGCCCATCAGATCCTGCTGGGGCATCTCGTAGAAGGTTTCCACGGTGCCCAGCACGCCCAGCTTCTCGTCGACGACGGTGTAGCCAATCACGTCGTGGAAGTAGAACTGGTCGTCTTCCAGGGCTGGCAGCTCAGCCAGCGGGCGGTAGAGCTTGGCGTTGCGCAGCGGCTCGGCGGCCTCAATCGTGTCGAAGCCCTTGAGCTTGAGCAGGGCGCGGTTGTCGGCGTGGGGCTGGAATTTCTCCACGCCATACTCCGTCAGCTTGCCGGGAGCGAAAGGCAGCTCCAGGTACACCGATTTGAGCGTGCGGTAGTCGTCGAGGTCGTCCACGTCCATGAAGGCCGTCACGAAGCCCTTCAGGCCGTGCGTTTTGCCAATGGAACCCAGCTGGTAGCAGTCGTCGATAGTCATTGCGAAGGAGATGAAAGCGTAAAAAAAAGTGGGAAGCCAGAAAGGGGAAGTCGGGCGTCGGAACGCCGCTCATTCTCTTTCTGACTTCCCAGCTTTTAAATCCGAACCTAAGGCTTAGGCGCCCGCTTCCTCAGTCGTTTCGGCCGGAGCCTCGGCTTCGGTCGTCTCGCCTTCGGCAGCAGCTTCAGCCACGGGAGCCGGGGGCGTGTTCTTCTTGCGAATAGCTTCGGCCCGCGCTTCTTTCACCTTAGTCTCAGCAGCCAGAGCAGCCTTGCGGGTCTCCTCTTTAGCAGTGCCCAGGGTAGTGCGCTTGCTTTCGATCTTAGTGTCTTTCTGCTCTTTCCAAGCCGTGAAACGCTCGTCGGCTACGTCCTGCGAAATGGCCCCTTTGATAACACCCAGCTGCAGGTGCTTCCGGTACAATACGCCGCGGTAAGAAAGCATTGCGCGAACCGTATCGGTCGGCTGCGCGCCCTTCATGATCCAATCGAAGGCTTTTTCGCCGTCAAAGTTGATCGAAGCAGGGTTGGTGTTGGGGTCGTAGGTACCGATTTTCTCGATGAAACGGCCGTCGCGGGGGGCGCGGGCGTCAGCTACAACAATGTCGAATTGGGCGGCCTTCTTACGGCCACGACGGGCGAGGCGGATTTTAACTGCCATAAACCGGGTTGGTTAAGCGACGCAGCTCGTGCGTCTGGTTGAAAATGAGGTGCAAAGGTAGGGGAAAGAGTTGGAGGAAGAAAGCCTCTTTTATCATCGGCAGCGAAGAGCGGCAATCCGGCCTGGGCAACAAGGAAACCCTCGAGCAGCAAAAAGCCCCGACGTTGGCGAACGACGGGGCTTTTCAGGGTAAAAACGCAGGCTGCTTACGCGGCGACGCGCATTTTTTGGGCCGTCACCTTACGCTTGATCTTGATGATGCCCACCTTGTCCAGGGTCCAGATAACCGAGTAGGTCGGGTCAAACTCCCACCACTTCACGCCGAAGTTGACGCGCATGGGCAGCTTGTGGTGGTTGTTCTGGAACAGCTCGCCGAAAGCCAGGAAGTCCAGGGCCAGGGTGTTCTTGCTGTGGTCGTGGTTGTCGAAGTTCTGGTAGCCGTACTTGTGGCCGCCCCAGTTGACGATGGCGCCGTGAATCGGGCCCATCAGGAAGTGAATCGGCAGCAGCAGGTACATCCACCAGGCCGTGGCAAACTGCACGTAGAACAGCACGTAGAGCGCGCCCCAGCCGATGCGGGAGTAAGCCGTAGCGCTGAACTTCTCCAGGGAAGCCCACTCGGGATAGTCGCCCTCAAACCGCTCCGCCGCGGCGTAGTTGCGGTTCAGCACGTCGTTGTAGATATTCTTGGTCTTCCACATCATGCTGAAGGCATTCGACGAGAACAGGGGCGAGTGCGGGTCCATTTCGGTGTCGGAGTAGGCGTGGTGCATGCGGTGCAGCAGCGCGTAGGCCCGCGGCGACAGGAACGACGAGCCCTGGCAGACGTAGGTGAACAGGAAGAAGAACGTCTCCCAGAACTTGTTCATCGTAAACATCTTGTGGGCCGCGTAGCGGTGCAGGTAAAACGTCTGCGTGAACAGCGACAGGTAATAGTGCGCGACAAAAAAAATGAGGACTGGCATGGGCCGGGCAAAAAGTGAAAACGCAGCGGAAGGCAAAGGAACGCAGCCGCAGAAGCAGAACGGCGGAGCATAAGTTCCTGATGCCGGGGCAAAACTACAGTCGTAACCGCCCGGCATCAATAAGTGGACCGAAAAGGCCAAAATGTTATTCAGCGAATATCTAATGGACTTTGGCCAGCCCGGATGCTAACCAAAAAGCCTCCCCAATGTTGGGAAGGCTTTCAAAAGATTTTGCGCAGGCAAGCTAGACTGTATAAAAGGCTTTCGAGGCTTCCCAGTGGGGCATGTCCGGCACCGGGGCCCGGAAGCACATGGCTTCCTTGGTGACGGGGTGCTCAAACTCCAGCTGCCGGGCGTGCAGGGCAATGCTCACGTCGGGCAGGGGCGAGAGGAAGCCGTACTTCACGTCGCCGACGATGGGCGTACCCAGGCCGGTGGCCAGCTGCACCCGAATCTGGTGGGGACGGCCCGTGATGGGGTTCACCTGGATCAGGAAGCGGTTGCCGGCCGGCCCCAGTACCTGGTAGTCGAGGTCGGCCTTCAGGCCCTGCCCGTGGCGCTCGGAGTAGGCTTTGGTCACGTTGCGGATCGGGTCCTTCACCAGCCAGTGGGTCAGGTGGCCGCTGATTACCTCCGGGCACTTGCCCACCAGGGCCCAGTAGGTCTTGTGCACCTTATTGTCGCGGAACATCTCGTTGAGGCGGCTCAGCGCCTTGCTGGTTTTGGCCATGGCCACCACGCCGCTCACGGGCCGGTCGAGGCGGTGGGCCACGCCTACGAAAGCCGCGCCGGGCTTTTTGTACTTGAAGCGCAGGTACTCGGCGGCTTTCACCGACAGCGGCTCATCCCCGGTGTTGTCGCCCTGCACGAGGATGCCGGCGGGCTTGTTGAGGATAAGCAGGTGGTTGTCTTCAAACAGGATTTCCTCCTGCTCCGACCAGATATTCGGACGATTCACTGAGAAGAGTAATTATGGATTCTGAATTCAGAATTAGCTGATTGCACCCGTCCCATGCTGGAAAAAAGGTCAGGGCAATCAACTAATTCAGAATTCATTTAATACGCTTCGTCCTGGGTGGGGAAGTTGCGGTCTTTGACGTCTTTCACGTAGCGCGTCACGGCGTCGCTCATCAGATCGGCCAGCTCGGCGTAGCGGCGCAGAAAGCGCGGCTTAAACTCCTTGGTGATGCCCAGCATGTCGTGGACGACCAGCACCTGCCCGTCCACGTCGGGACCGGCGCCGATGCCGATAACGGGAATCGTGAGCTTTTCGGCGACCTCCTTAGCCAGGGAAGACGGAATTTTTTCCAGCACCACGGCAAAGCAGCCCAGCTCCTGGAGCAGCAGCGCGTCGTCGATGAGCTTCTGGGCTTCGGCTTCTTCCTTGGCCCGCACGGTGTAGGTGCCAAACTTGTAGATGCTCTGCGGGGTGAGGCCCAGGTGGCCCATAACCGGAATGCCGGCCGTGAGAATCCGGGTGATGGACTCGCGGATTTCGGCCCCGCCCTCTACCTTGATGCCGTGCCCGCCCGATTCCTTCATGATGCGGATAGCCGAGCGCAGGGCTTCGGAGGAGTTGCCCTGGTAGGAGCCAAAGGGCATATCGACCACCACGAAGGCGCGCTTTACGGCCCGCACCACGCTCTGGGCGTGGTAAATCATCTGGTCGAGGGTGATGGGCAGGGTGGTTTCGTGGCCGGCCATGACGTTGGAAGCCGAGTCGCCGACGAGCAGTACGTCGATGCCGGCGCCGTCGAGAATGGTGGCCATCGAGAAGTCGTAGGCCGTGAGCATGGATATCTTCTCGCCGCGCTGCTTCATGGCCAGCAGCTGGTGCGTGGTCACGAGTTTCACTTCTTTATGCTGCGACATGGGGGCTTGGTTAGGAATGATAGGAGGTGGGCCGGAGAAGCCGGGGTCAAAAGTGCCAAAATTCCGGCATTTCCCCGGCGGTCGGGTCTTTCCCCTCGTCCACCCGCTGCCGGCTTAGCGGTTCAGGAAGCTGCGGTTGCGGTTCAGCTTCAGGTCCTGCAGCAGCGACGACTTGGCGGCAATGGTCACGAAGTAGCCGCGGGTGGTGCCGAAGGGCCGCCAGTTGCCGGTAATCTGCCAGCAGTGCAGGTCGCGGAAAATATCGAGCGAAGTAAAGGATACCTCCTTGTTTTTGAAGTCGTAGCCCGTGCTGTAGCCCATGCGCAGGTTGGTGGTCAGCTTCACCGAGCCGCTCAGGTTGAGCGAGGCCGAGTTCAGCGCCGAGGGCCGGAGCCGGCCGGGCCGGGCCGGCAGCGCGCCGGGGTCGACGTAGCTGGCCGTGAAGTTGGTGCTCAGCTCCCAGGGAATTTCAAAGTCCACGTAGTCCTCATATGGGTTCACCGGCTGGGGGTTGCCCAGCGTGGGGTCGTTGCCGGGCGCCACGGTCCGCGGTACCGTCGACTTGCGCTTGCCCTGGGCCGGGTTGAACTGGTAGCTCAGCGTCAGGCCGGCATCGGAGAGGCGGGCCAGGCGGCGCCTGGACTGCTCAAACAGGTACTCGTTGATTTCGCGGCCGGTGGAGTCGCGCTGGTAAAAGCGGAAGTTGCCGTTAATCACCACGCTCAGCTTGCGGGCAATCTGGGTGTGAAAGCCGACCTGCAGAGGGGAAAGCCGGAGCGAGTCAGCGGCCAGGTCGTAGCCGGTATTGAAGTCGAGACCATCAATGAGGCTGACTTTCTTGAAGGGCGTGGTGCCGGTGGTGTCGTTGGTATCCCGCACCTTCATTTCCAGGGCGTTCTGCAGGCCGAAGACGAGCCGGGTCACCCGCCGGCCGTTGGGTGGGCTGCCCAGGGAGTTTAGGCCCTGGTAGCGCGAAAAGGTGATAGGGTTCAGAATCCGGCTGCCGTCATCCTCGTTGTAGAGCTGCCCGGAGCTGTTGCGCAGCGTGCCAAGGTCGGGCCGCAGGAAGTAGTTGGGGTTGGTCGAGAAGTCAGGCGAGTACTGGAAGCCTACGCTGGGGGTCAGCTTGTGGCGGATGGCCTCAATCTTCTTGCCTTTGATGGGTACGATGCCGTACAGGTTGGTGCCCAGATTCAGGTTGGCCGACCAGGCATACACCCGGTTGAAGCCCCGCACCGTGTCGATGCGCACGGCCTGCGCCGCCGGAATATACTCGTAGTTCAGGCTCTTGCCGTACCAGGTTTCGTCGTAGTTCACGCTGGGCTGCAGGCTCAGGTGCTTGAGCACCGTGTAGCTGCCCAGCGAAATCTGGAAGGCGTGCCGCAGCCCCGTCTGGGCGTTGCGCAGCAGGGGCGTCAGGTTGCTCAGGCTCACCGGAATCCGGGTGCCCTCGGTGCTGCCGCCGAGCAGCGGAATACCGCCTTCCAGCGTCCGGGCCTGCTGGAAGTTGGTGAACTTGCTCTGGCCCGTCAGCGTGTAGGCCACGGCAAACTGCTCGTAGAAACGCCCCCGGGGCTCCAGGCCAAACAGCTCGTACGGATACTGCCGGGCGACCTGTACGGTCACGTCGGGCAGGGTAAAGTTCATGGCGCCCGTCGCCGTGTTCTGGTCCTGGCTCAGGTTCAGCGTGTAGCCGATCGGCGAGTTGCGGATTTGCTTCTGATATGATATTGAGGAGTTAAACGAAGGCGTCAGGTAGCGCCGCACATCGGCGGTGTTCTGCTGGTTGTAGTCGGTGCTGCCCGCCTGCACGTTGGCCGAGAAGCGGCCGCCGCCGGGCCGGGGCGTGGGGATATGGCCCCAGCTTATCCAGAACGTTTTCGGGGAGCGGGGCGTGCGGTAGGCCTGGTCCGTATTCACCGAGTTGGAGCGCAGAATCTGGGCGGCCGGCCGCTGGCTGTAGCTGAAGTTGAAGCGGCCGTTGTAGGCGTAGCGGCGCAGGTACTGCATTTCCGCCGTGGCGCCGAAGCCCCCGAACTGGTTGGCGTTGCCGGCATAAATGTCGCCGGTGAGGCGCACGCCGATGTACTCGTTCGGCACCCAGTAGTAGCCGCCGTTGCGCAGCGAAAAGCCCCGGTCGGCGGTCTGGCCGAAGGTGGGAATAATCAGCCCCGAGGCCCGGGTGCTGCGCGGCATGGGGAAGTAGCCGAACAAAAAGCCCAGGGGCGTGGGAACGTCGCCGATGATGAGGTTGAACGGCCCGGTCACCACCTTTTCCTTCGGAATTACCTTCATCCTGGCCGCGTTGATGAAAAAGTGCGGGTGCTCCAGGTTGCAGGTAGTGTAGCGCCCGTTGCGCCCGAAAATCTCGTTCAGCTCGTTTTTCTTGATGGTTTCGGCGTGCACAAACCCCTCGCCCTCCGACGTGACGGCGTCGGTGATGCGGCCCTTCTTGGTTTTGAAATTGTAGTTGATGCGGCTGGCCGCGTAAAGTGAGGCCCCGTCCTTGAACACCGGCTTGTCGCGCACCTTGCCCGTGGTGTCGGCGGCGCCCTCGGCCGTGAGCAGGTTGTTGGCGTAGTCGACCGTAATGCGGGCCGCCTTCAGCGACATTTCCCCGTAATCCACGGTGGCCTTGTCATAGAGAATAGCCTGCTTGTTCTGAACCTCAAACCGGATGGAGTCCTTGGCCGCGTACTTTACCGTGGTTTTAATATCGCCCTGCGGGGCCGCCGACACGCGCAGCGAGTCGCCCGCGCGGCGGGTGGTATCAGCCAGGCTGATGGCTCGACCGGCTCGGGCAGATCGACTAGCTCGACCAGCCCGGGCGGTGTCCGCGGGCAGCGCATCGGTGGTGGGGCGCCCGTCGACGTTCAGGGGGCGTACCACGGCGGGCGCACCGGCGCGGGCCGGCCGGCTTTGCCCCCAGGCCCGCGGCCCGGCGCTCAGGCCAAAGAACGCCAATACCAGCAGCAGCGCCGGCCGCAGCCGGGGAGACGCAGTACAGAAAAGGAGGGGGCGGAACGGCGCAGGCAATGCCACGTAGTTTTTAATCGTTTATTTTGTGGCTGTTTGCAAAGATAATGGGTAGCTCCCCCAACTAACGAACTCTGTGCGGAATATTGTCGCTCTTTGCGCTGCGGGCCTGCTTTTCCTGTCGGGCCCGACGCGGGCCGTGGCTCCTGGTACGCCGGGGCTGCCGCCTCTGAAATACCGTTTGCGCACTGTGGTGCTCGATGCCGGCCACGGCGGCAAGGATCGGGGCTGCGCGGGCGTAAAAGCCCGCGAGGCCGACGTGGCCCTGAAAATTATTCTGGACCTGGGCCGGCAGATTGAGGAAAACATGCCGGAGGTGAAGGTGGTCTACACCCGCAAAACCGACGTGTTTGTGGAGCTCACCGACCGGGCCGGCATTGCCAACAAGCACGCGGCCGACTTATTTATCTCGGTTCATTGCAACGCCAGCGCCCCCAGCGCCTACGGCACCGAAGTCTGGACCATGGGCCCGCACAAGACCGACGCCAACCTGGCCGTGGCCAAGCGCGAAAACGCGGTAATTCTGCAGGAAGACAACTACAAGGCCAACTACAACGGCTTCGACCCAACCTCGCCGCAGAGCCACATTCTGTTTTCGCTCTACCAGAGTGCCCACGTGGTCAACAGTATCCGCTTCGCCCAGAAGGTCGACCGGCAGTTTCGCACCACCGTAGGCCGCAGCTCGCGCGGGGTGAAGCAGGCGGGCTTTCTGGTGCTCTGGAAATCCACGATGCCTTCGGTGCTCATCGAATCCGGATTTCTGACCAACCGGGCCGAGGAGCGCTACCTCAACGATAAATCGGGGCAGTCGTATATGGCAGCAGGAATCTACCGGGCTTTCCGGGATTATAAGAACGAACTCGAAGCCATGAACGGGGAATAGCCGGCCTGTCCGCCCTATTCCGCCTTTTCTGCTGGTTTAATCACCTCATTTATACAGTTGACCCAACGTGTCGAAAGAAATTAAAGTAGCCCTGCTCGGTCTCGTCGCGCTGGCGGCTCTGTACGTCGGTTTCAACTTCCTGAAGGGCAGCAACCTGCTCTCGTCGGACCGCACTTACTTCGCCAAGTACGACAACGTGGACGGCCTGACGGTGGGCAATCCCGTGATTCTGAACGGCGTCAAGGTCGGGCAGGTCAAGCAGATGGAGCTCTTGCCCGAAGACCGCAACCGCGTGAAAGTGTCGCTGGAGCTGCAGAAGGGCGTGGTGGTCGGCGACTCCACCGTGGCCAGCCTGTCGGGCTCGTTGCTGGGCAGCAAGACGATTACGCTGTTTTTGGGGCGCAACGCGACGGTGTACAACGGCGGGGAGGAGCTCAGATCCTACACCGTAGCCAGCATCACCGACGCCTTCCAGGCCAAGGCGCTGCCCGTGCTGGGGACCGTCGACTCGACCCTGATCAAAATCAACGGCTTCCTCAACAAGGACGCCAAAGTGAGCCTGCAGGCCACGCTGCTGAACGCGCAGGGCTCCACGGAGGCGCTCAAAAACCTGCTGCTGATGAATCAGCGCAACATCAACGAGATTACCACCAACATGGCCAAGCTCAGCGGCGACCTGCAGGTGACCAGCAAGAAGTTTGACCGGATTGCCTCCAACTTCGCCGTCCTCAGCGACTCGCTGAAAGTGGCTCCGGTCGGCCCCGCTATGCGCAAGCTCAACGTGACCATGACCGAGGCCCAGGCGGCCCTGACCGGCGTCAACAAGGCCCTGACTGACCAGAAAGGCTCTTTGGGCAAGCTCATCAACGACACGCTGCTTTACAGCAACCTGAACTCCACCGCCGTCAGCTCCGACGCGCTGCTGAAGGATTTGAAGGCCAACCCGAAGCGCTACGTGCACTTCTCGGTGTTCGGCGGGGCCGCAAAGGACAAGAAGACCAAGACGGAGGTGGAAACCACGGCGACCCGGCCCAACGGTACGGCCGTCGAAACTGAAACGAAAACCACCGTGAAGTAAGCTGCCGCCGCAGGAAACCAGAAACATCTTACCTTTGAAATCCGCCCCCGGGCGGATTTTTTTATGCCCGCACGATGATTAAGTGCCCGAAGGAGCGGCGGAGTTTTGCGTTTGTGCCGCCCCGGCGGCGCCGCCGCCTGCCGAATCACCAGGACACTTGGTCGCACTTTCCTTTCCCACCCGCATGGACCTCGAATTCAACAAAAACGAAGATCTTCTCAAACAACTCACGTTTCAGCTGCGCCAGAAACTGCAGCGCGTGGCGCTCGGCGGTGGCGAAAAGCGCATTGCCGCCCACAAAGCCAAGGGCAAGCTCACCGCCCGGGAGCGGATTGCCTACCTGCTCGACGAAGGTCGCGACCAGGTAGAGGTTGCCGCCTTTGCCGGGGAAGGCATGTACCAGGCGGAGGGCGGCTGCCCCAGCGGCGGCGTGGTGGTGGTCATCGGCTACGTGAAGGGCCGGCAGTGCGTGGTAGTGGCCAACGACGCCACGGTGAAAGCTGGGGCCTGGTTCCCGATTACGGCCAAGAAAAACCTGCGGGCCCAGGAAATCAGCATCGAAAACAAGCTGCCCATCATCTACCTCGTCGACTCGGCGGGCGTGTTTCTGCCCATGCAGGACGAGATTTTTCCCGACAAGGAGCACTTCGGCCGCATGTTCCGCAACAACGCGGTGATGAGCAGCATGGGCATCGTGCAGCTGGCCGCTATCATGGGTCCCTGCGTGGCGGGTGGCGCCTACCTGCCCATCATGTCCGACGAGGCCATGATTGTGGACGGCACCGGCTCGGTATTTCTGGCGGGCTCCTACCTGGTGAAGTCGGCCATCGGCGAAACCATTGACAACGAGACGCTCGGCGGGGCCAGCACCCACTCCGAGCTTTCGGGCGTCACGGACTACAAGTTCAAGGACGACGCGGAGTGCCTCGACCACATCCGCAACATTTTCGACAAGATGGGCGAGCTGCCCAAGGCCGGCTTCAACCGCGCCGCCGCCGCCTTGCCCGCGCTGGAGCAGAAGGAAATCTACGGGACGCTGCCCTCTGACCGCGCCAAGCCCTACGACATGATGGACATCATCAACCGGCTGATCGACAATTCGGAGTTTGAGCCCTACAAGGATCTGTATGGCCAAACCCTGATCTGCGGGCTGGCCCGCATCGACGGCTGGGCCGTGGGCATTGTGGCCAACCAGCGCAAAATCGTGAAGAGCAAGAAAACCGGCATGCAGATGGGCGGCGTCATCTACTCCGACTCGGCCGACAAAGCCGCACGCTTCATCATGAACTGCAACCAGAAGCGCATTCCGCTGGTGTTTCTGCACGACGTGTCGGGCTTTATGGTAGGCTCGCAGAGTGAGCACGGCGGCATCATCAAGGACGGCGCCAAGATGGTGAATGCCATGGCTAACTCGGTGGTGCCCAAGTTCACCGTCATCATCGGCAACAGCTACGGGGCCGGCAACTACGCCATGTGCGGCAAAGCCTACGACCCGCGCCTGATTGTGGCCTGGCCCACCGCCCAGCTGGCCGTAATGAGCGGGGCCGCCGCGGCCAACACCCTGCTCCAGATTCAGGTTGCCACCCTTAAAGCCAAGGGTGAAGTCATCACCCCCGAAGCCGAGAAGGAGCTGCTGGACCGCATCAAGGCCCGCTACGAAGAGCAGCTTTCCCCGTACTACGCCGCGGCCCGCCTCTGGGTCGATGCCATCATCGATCCGCTGGAAACCCGCAAAGTCATCAGCATGGGCATTGAGGCCGCCAATCATGCGCCGATTGAAAAGGCGTATAATGTGGGGGTTATTCAGGTGTGATGACTATTATTCTGGAAGAAGGATATCAAACCAATTTGGGTACACTCCTGCTACCACTTCGGCAGCAAGTAGAAAATCTAAACTGGCTGGTTACCGAACTGCAATGTTTAAGTTTGGGTGATTGGCCGCCACTGATTGATACTTGGCAATCAGAATCATACAACTCGGTGCCATACTACAGTGTAGTGCCTGGCAAAATCGTATATGAAACATTTGCTGGTCGGGAAATACAAGTGGTATGGGGGATTTTCTGTGGGGTAGCTGGCAATGTTCCTACTATACCACTTGAGGAGGTTCCGTATGCTGATGGTAATCGTCAGATTTGGACCGAGCCAGAGGCATTTCAGTTGGCATCTTCTGAAATTGAAATAGTAGCCTTTGATAGCACCTTCACGCTGGTGAAGTTTCGGGATGAACGCTTGGGGCGTCAATCCCTGGAAGCATTCCCCGACGGCAGAATCGTGCAAAATCCTGACGATATGTTGAAGTCCTGTCAGCAGCAGCAATGAAAACCCTCTACCTCCTGGCCGGCTGCAACGGCGCCGGCAAAACCACCGCCGCCTACGCCCTGCTGCCGAACCTGCTGGGGTGCCGGGAGTTCGTGAATGCCGATGAAATTGCGCGGGGCCTCTCGCCGTTTCAGCCGGAAACGGTGAGCGTGCAGGCGGGACGGCTGATGCTCACGCGCCTGCAGGAGCTGCTGGCGGCGGGGGAAAGCTTTGCGCTGGAAACCACGCTGGCTACCCGCATCTACCTGCCCTTCATCGAGGCGGCCCGGGCGCGGGGGTACTACGTGAGTCTGTTCTTTTTCTGGCTTAATTCCGCCGACGAAGCGGTAGAGCGGGTGCGCATCCGGGTACGGGAGGGCGGCCACAACATTCCGGAGCCAGTGATTCGGCGGCGCTATGAAGGCGGGTTGCGGCAGTTTTTCGGGCAGTACCGTACTGCCGTGGACGACTGGATGTTTCTCGACAACTCGGCGGGCTTGGCGCGGGTAATTGCCGAAGGCACCGCCGCCGAAACTGTCGTAGCAAATCCGGAAATTTGGGGGCAGCTAACCACCACCTATCATGACTAAGCAGGAACAGGCCGCGCACATCAACGCACAGGTACGGAAAGGCCTGGTCGTGGCCTACAATAATATGCTGGCCTTCAAACACTACAAGCAGACTCCCGTCATTATTTCCCGGAATGGTAAGGTAGCAGAGGTGCAGGCCGACCGGATGCCGCCTGCTGAAGACCCGGCAGCTTAACCCGCAAGTTCAATCGTCCTTCCCGGCCCGCCGCACCTTGCGTTGCGGCGGGCCGCTTTTTTGCCTATCCTGCGGCCAAATCCAGCCTGTGATGCTTTCCCTGACCCGCACTGATTCCCACAACCCCGACTTCCGCGCCCTGGTGGCTTTGCTCGACCACGACCTGGCCATGCGCGACGGGGCCGACCACGGCTTCTATGCCCAGTTCAATAAGGTCGATGCTATCCGGCACGTGGTGGTGGCTTACCAGGACGGGGAGGCTGTGGGTTGCGGGGCCTTCAAGGAGTACAGCCCGACGGAAGCGGAGGTGAAGCGCATGTATGTGCCCGCAGCCCGGCGGGGGCAGGGCATTGCCGGGCTGGTGCTGGCCGAGCTGGAGCGGTGGGCGGCGGCGGAAGGCTACGCGGCCTGCGTGCTCGAAACCGGCAGGAAGCAGCCCGAAGCCATCCGCCTCTACGAGAAGAGCGGCTACGCCCACATCCCCAACTACGGGCAGTACGCCGGGGTGGAAAACAGCGTGTGCCTGCGCAAGGAAGTAGCCGGTTGAAGTACTTTCAGCCTTCCCGCATTTGCGGGTGCCCCGCCTTCCCCCGATTGCGGGAGCCTGCGTTTCTAATTTCCCGAGGCATCCGCGAATGCGGGAGGGCTGGTGAGAGTTGCTCCCGGCTCTGCTGCATTCGCCGAGAGCCTCGTTTTTAGTTTGCGAACTCTGCCGAATTCGCGGCAGGCCCCCGCTCGTGGAAGACACGCAACGGCGCATCTCGACAGTCGGGCAGCTCCAATACCTACCTGCCCCACCTGGCCGTATAGCCTCCCGGACTTTCAACACCGCAGCTATGACTAAAAACGCCATTGCTGGACTGCTCGTAGATACCCTGCTACGGGCCCACGTCCGGCACCGCTACGGCGTCGCCGGCGACTCGCCTACTGAACCCGGTGGGCGGTGGCAAACCCGCTGGAGCTGTCTAGGCCACCGACCATCGGGTTCAGGCAAGCCGGCTTTGGCTTGTAGGCGCTAAGATGCCTTATCAACGGCTGCGACGACGAGGTGCTGAAGCTGGCCACGAGCAATTTGTTTTGGTAGAAGCCAGCAGTCAGGTAGAACAGCGCTACTTTTGCCTGTAGTCGGCCGAGAATCGCAGGATTACTTATTTTAGACTTGCCGGGCCACCCCAGGCGGCCTGCCGGCATAAGTAGGCCACCTGCGCTGGTGCTGGATGCTCACCCTTAAACCTAACACCTACGGCCATGACAGTTGTGAAGGAGGTTGCTGATGGGATTAAGCTTGTTGCTGAAAGCATCAAAAACTTGAAAGAGGTGTATGCCGTGGTGCAGGAGGGCCTGGGATACTTCGAAAAGACGTACCCGGACATCAAGAAGGACGTTTCGGGCATGTGCGTGGAGTTACGCAAGACGTGCAATGCCATTGCCACCGCTTCGGCGGTAATGACGCATTTTCGCTTTAATACCACGCCTGGGGCAATTGCCAGTGAACCAACCCGATTCAATGAGTATTTCATAAAGTACAAAGACGACAGAACGGAAATAGAGTCTTTGATCCGGAGTTTGAAAGGAAGCTGCGGAAAAATAGTTGCGCACACCGAAAGACTGAAGCGGGAAGCCGCGCCGCGCTTTTCAAATAGCTTTCTGGCGCTTTTTGGGCTGCATTCCGCCGCCAGGGCGGAACGCGTTCAGCAAGCCCTCGGGAACATCTGTAATGAAGAGCAGGTGCTGTCAATTGTGGTCGGCAGGCTCTCGGACAGCATCCACAAGGCCGTGTCGGATGTAAGCGACATGCTGGGGCCGCACGGAATGATGCACGCCGACAATGTGCCACAGGCGGCGCAGCTTTTAAACGTGTATGCGGGGATGTTTGCCGAACTTGAAATGCAGGCCAGAGAACAAGTAGAGGAACTTCAGGAACTGATTGATAAGCTAAATGAATAGGGGCTGATGCCCTACCGGTAGGCCAGCAGGGGAGAAGTGCCGGGTAAGAATGGAATGCAGAATTGGACACCCAAGTGAATGACGAATAAAGAAATCAAAGCCCTTATTTCCCTGCTCGACGACCCGGAAATTGCGCCCCAGATTCAGGGCAAGATTGAGTCGTTGGGCGAGAGTATCATTCCGTTTCTGGAAGAGTCGTGGGAGGAAAGCCTCGACCCGCAGCAGCAGCAGCGCCTCGAAGACCTGATTCACAACCTGCAGTTTGAAGGGCTGCAGCAGCGCCTGCGCGTGTGGCGCGACTCGGGTGGCGAGAACCTGCTCGAAGGCATGTGGCTGCTCAATTCCTATCAGTACCCCGACGCCGACCTGCAGGCCCTGAGCCGGGCCATTGAGCAGCTGCGCTTCGAGGTCTGGACCCTGCTGCGCCCCGACATGCACCCCGCCGACCAGGTGCAGGCCCTGAACTACGTGCTGTTTCGCACCCATAAGTTTTCGGCCAACACCCAGAACTTTCACTCGCCGGCCAACTCCATGCTGCACCTGGTGCTCGAAACCCGGCGCGGCAACCCGCTCACGCTGTGCGTGATTTACCTGCTGGTGGCCCAGCGGCTGAATCTGCCCATCTTCGGCGTGAACCTGCCCAACCTCTTCGTGCTCACCTTTCAGCCCGACGACCTGGCCGTGCTGCCGTTTTACATCAACTGCTACAACCGCGGCCTGATCTTGTCGCGCACCGACATTGAGCACTACGTGGGCCAGCTGAACCTGTCGCAGAACGATATTTTCTACGAGCCCTGCACCCACCTCGACATCGTGCGCCGCGCCCTGCGCAACCTGATGATGAGCTTCGAGAAAATGCAGGAGCCCGGCAAGTCCGCCGAAGTCGGCAAGCTGCTGGCCATCCTCACCGACGACGTAAACCCCACCGACGCCCCGCCCCAGGAAAACGACGGCGCCGGCGACGAGTAGCCGGGGCCTGTCATTACGAGCATGCTGCGTATAAAGCAGAGCCGAAGCAGTCCGGCCTGTGAAATGGGCTAAGCTCCTTTGCAACAGAAAGCCCTGACGTTGGAAGGCGTCAGGGCTTTCTGCGTCAACAGCAGGCTGCTTCTTGTCCGGGACGGATTGACGCCGTTTGATGCGCGGAATGGCTTACGCCTCGCACTGACAGCCCCGGGCAAGGCCAGCTAGAATTTCTTGATCAGACACCCGGCGGCCCGCTTATCGGTTACGCCGGCGGGCTTGCCGGCCAGGATGTTGTCCAGGGCCAGGGCCAGGTACTGCTCCTTCACGTAGCTTTCCACCTGGGCGTTGTCGTCGATGGCGCCTTTGTAGCGGACAACGAAACCGTTGCCGGCGGGCACCAGCAGGAAGGCTTCCGGGGTTTTGGTGGCCCCGAGCAGCGTGCTGGCCTTGTGGTCTTCGTCGGTGAGGTAAGCCAGCTCCGTGCCGGTGGTCTTGACCTTCAGCTTCTCCACGTCGGTTTCGGCGCTGGCTTCCAGGTTGATGGGGGCATTGATAAACAGGAATTCCACGCCCCGGCTGCCGTAGCGGCTTTTAAGCTCGTTCAGACGATTCTGGTAGAGCTTCGAAAACGCGCAGGTCGGGTTCACAAACACCACGACCACGGCCTTGCTCTTGGCGTAGCTGCTCAGCGACACGTCCGCGTTGGCCGCCGTCTTCAGCGTGAAGTCGCCGACGGTGCTCTGGGCGCGGGCCGTCGTAACGGCCAGGGCACCAAAAAGCAGAACGGCAGCGGCGATAATCGAGATGCGGCGAAAGGTCATGCGCGGGGGAAAGTCAGTGGGAAAGGGAGGGAGCATCGGGCTCGAAACAGTGCGTAAGTACGTAATTCGGGCCCAGAAGCTGGTACTGGATCTGGTGTTGGCTGCGGAAGTTTTCTGTGAGCAAGTGTCCCGTCAACACACCTGCCTTCCGCAGCCCAAACGGGTTGAGCTGAATTTGCTCCTTGAACACCAGGCCCCGGCGACTGTGCAGCTTGTAGAGCGTCTCCTTGGCACTCCAATAGAGACTGTTTTTCGCAGTGTCGTCGCCGGCGTCGGCCCGCTCGGTTTCCGATAAAAACCTGGGAGCCAACTTTTGAGCTTTGGCCCGCACTAGTTCAATATCTGTGCCAGCCCGGCCGCGCGCGGCCACCACCCCCGCCACCCACTCGCCCGAGTGCGACAAGGACACGGCGTATTCGGGCAGCTGCTCGAAGAACGGCCGGCCGTTCGGGTCGTTGCGCAGCAGCGCCGGCGTAGCCGTCAGCTCGGCCAGCAGCGCGTGGGCCAGGGCCCGGCCGGCCAGCCACTGCCGCGCGCGGGTCTCGTCGCGGCCGGCGGGCTGCAGCGGGGCATAAAGCGCGGCCTGGGGCAGTAGCGCCAGCAAATCGGGCGGCAGGTCGGTGAGGTGCCAGAGTCCCAGCAGCGCATCGGGGGCAAGGGGCGTGATGGTGTGCAGGGGCATGGGCGGGCGGAAAATCCGGGCACGAGGAAAGCACAAAGCAAGCAGATCGGGCCGGAACTCGGGTGAGCTGCGGATCCGGGCTTACCTTTCGGCCTCAATCACCGCCTGCCATGCCTCCGCTTCACCGCCCGCAGATTCATAAACTGGCCACCCTTACCGGCCACCGGGACTGCGTGTACGCCCTGACCGGCCACCCCGCCGCCCCCACGGTTTTCTCGGCCGGCGCCGATGGCTTCGTGGTGGCCTGGAACACGGACAGGCCCGAGCAGGACGGAGAATTGGTGGCGCGGGTTGAAAACTCGGTGTATGCCCTGCGCTACCTGCCGGCGCGGGACCTGCTGCTGATTGGCCATAATTTTCAGGGCCTGCAGGTTATTGCGCTGGCCGAAAAGCAGCTGCTCCACGCCGCGGCGCTGCCGCCCGCGGCCATCTTCGACATTCTGCATTCCCCGGCCCACCACCGCGTGTACGTGGCCCTCGGCGACGGCATGCTGGCCGTACTGCACGACGAGAGCTTCCGGGTGGAAAAGCTGCTGCGCCTGGCCGAAAAAAGCCTGCGCTGCCTGGCGCTGCACCCCGACCGCAACGAGCTGGCCATCGGCGGCAGCGACGCGCTGATCCGGGTGCTCGACGCCGATTCGCTGGCCCTGAAATATACCGTGGCGGGCTCCACCAACTCCGTTTTCACCGCCGCCTACTCGCCCGACGGCCGCTGGCTGCTCACGGCCGGCCGCGACGCCCACCTGCGGGTGTGGGACGTGGCTACCGGCTACCGGGAGCACCAAAGCATTGTCGCGCACCTGTTTGCCATCAACCACCTGGCGTACTCGCCCGACGGGCAGTTTCTGGCGACCTGCAGCATGGACAAATCCATCAAGCTCTGGGATGCCGAAAGCCTGCGCCTGCTGCGCGTGGCCGACAAGGCCCGGAGCGCCGGGCACGGCACCTCGGTAAACAAGTTATTTTGGTCGGGCCGGCATAATCGGGTAGTTTCGTGTAGCGACGACCGCAGCCTTGCGGTATGGGAGCTGGTTTTGGCAGGAGAAGTTTAGGAAATAGAAGCTACGTGTTAGCATATGGATGGAAAGACGCCAAGCATTTGGGGTTTCCGTTCCTACATCCCACTTCTTGTCGCTTCTGCTGCCACGCCCTGGCTTCTGACTTCTAGCTTCTTAAAATGAAAATTACTGCCCTCGATATCCGTCAGAAAACCTTTGAGAAAGCCTTTCGGGGGCTCAACAAAGAAGAAGTTGAAGCCTTTCTGATTACCCTCTCGCAGCAGTGGGAGCGTATGGGCGACGAAAGCCGGGAGCTACGCCTCAAGCTCGACCACGCCACCCAGGAGGTGAGCAAGATGCGCGAGGTGGAAACCAGCCTTTACCGTACGCTCAAAACGGCCGAAGATACCGGCAACAGCATCACCGAGCAGGCCCAGCGCGAGTCGGAGCTGCGCATCCGCGAGGCCCAGCTCAAGGCCGAGCAGATTTTGTCGGACGCCCGCCAGAAAGCCCGCACGGTGGTGGATGACGCCTACAAGCAGGCCGAAAAAACCATTGCCGAAATGCAGACCGAGGTGAACGGGCTGGGCCAGCAGTGCCAGGGCCTCGAAAATCAGCTCGAAGGCCTGGTGCGCGACCTGCAGCGCCTGGCTGCCGACTCGCTGGACAAAGTGGAAAAAGTGAAGGCCCGGCCGAAAGCCTCGGTGGCCGCCATCCTTTCGCGGGCCGCCAGCGTAAAGGTGACTCGACCTGATCCTTCACCCGAAACCGATTCTGCCATGTTCGTAAGCACTGCTTCCACTTCCTCCGCCGCGGCCGTAGCCGGCGCTTCGGCTGCCGCCCCCGGCGGGACTGCGGCCGACCAGCCGCGCCAGCCCATTGGCCCGCAGCCCGGCAGCTACAACCCCAAGCCCGGTCAGCAGCCCGACCCGCACCCGGAGCCCCAGCCCGGGCAGGAGCCCGACCGCGGGGCCCCGGCCCAGACGCCCGGCCCCGATATCCGGCCCAATCCGGCACCCAACGAAAACCCCGGTATATCGGACCCGGGGCGTATCTACCAGCCCGGCCCCGCCACGGTGCCCAACCCGGTAGAGCCCTACGTGGAGCCCGCGCGCCCCGATATCCAGCCCGTCGGCCCCAGCCACCCCGAAATTGCGCCGCCGTCGCCCGCCACGCACCCCGGCATGGCCGCGGCATCGGTGCCGGCGGAAAAGTCCTTCTTCGACGAAATCTAGCCGGAGCGTCCGGCGGCCAGTTTGGTGGTCCGGCTGTTATAGCCAAGAAGAAAACCTGCCTGACCGGGCGGGTTTTCTTTTATCCGGCTGCTGGCTGCTGGTACTGCGGCCGGCCTGGCATCACCCCAAAACATCAGCACACCACCACAACTATGGGTCAGATCGCACTGGAAGGAATGGAGTTTTTCGCGTTTCACGGCTACTACGACGAGGAGCAGAAAATCGGGAACAAGTACGGGGTTGACCTCTATATCAGCACTGACCTGCACGCGGCGGGCACCTCGGACAAGCTGCAGGAAACGGTGAACTACGAGGTGCTGTACCGGGTGGTGGCGGAGGAGATGCGCGCCCCGGCCCGGCTGCTGGAGCACGTGGGACACCGGGTGCTGGACCGGGTGCTGGGCGAGTTTCCGCACGTGCACTCGGTGAAGGTGCGGGTGTCGAAGTTCAACCCGCCGCTGGGCGGCATCTGCCGCCGGGCCCGGGTAACGCTGACGCGCAAGCGCGGAGTGCAACCATAAGGAAAAGTGTATGTCTCTTGAAAACCAGTCGGCTAAGACTGGTTTTTTGCTGTAGGAGTATTTATACGAAAATATTCGTAGGTAATATTTGGATGTACGACAGATTTCGTATATGTTTGATCTACGAAAAGTATCGTACCACTAAGCAGGCACAATATGAGTAAGTCCCCATTGCCCAAACCCACCGAATCAGAGCTGGAAATACTGCAGGTTCTCTGGCAGCAGGGCCCGGCTACCGTCCGGCTGGTCAACGATGAGCTGAGCCGTAAGCGCGACGTCGGCTACACCACCACCCTGAAGCTGCTGCAGCTCATGCTCGACAAGGGCCTGGTGCTGCGCGACGACGACAGCCGTACCCACGTGTACCGCGCCGCCGTGCGCGAAGAAGAAACCCAGGGTCTGCTGCTCGACCGGTTCGTGGATGCCGCCTTCGGGGGCTCGGCCATGAAGCTGGTACTGCAGGCCCTGGGCAACCGGCGCACCTCGAAGGAGGAGCTGCAGCAGATCCGCACGCTGCTCAACGACATGGAAAATCAGAAAGGCGAAACCGATAAAACGACTCCCGATGAACTGGCTTGAAAACGCACTATCCCCCGCGCTGGTGCGGGCTCTGGGTTGGACTCTGGTGCACTCGCTCTGGCAGGGTGCGGTGGTGGGGCTGGCTTTGGTCGGGCTGCTGCTGGTGCTGCGGCGCCACTCGGCGCAGGTCCGCTACAACGTGGCCTGCGTGGCCCTGGCTACCATGGTCGGGCTGGCCCTGGTGACGTTTGTGCGCCATTACTCCATCGCCCTGGCCAACCCGGCCGTGGTAGCCGCCGCCCCGCTGCCCGCGGCTTCGGCCGGCGTTTCTCCTGATTTTCTGCAAAGCTCGGCGGCGGCTACCGAAGCCGTGGTAACCGGCAGCGGGCCGTCGTGGCTGCAGTACTTTGATAACAACCTGCCGCTGATTGTGGCCGCGTGGCTGCTCGGGCTGCTGGCCATGACGCTGCGCCTGCTGGGCGGGCTGGCCTACGTGCAGCGGCTGCGGCACTACCGGGTGCAGCCGCTGAGCGCGCACTGGAACGAGCGGCTGGAAGTGCTGGCTGCCAAGGCCGGGCTCAAGCGCACCGTCACGCTGCTGGAATCGGCGCTGGTAAAGGCGCCCCTGGTGGCCGGCCACCTGAAGCCGGTGATTCTGCTGCCCCTGGGCACGGTGCTGGGCCTCACCCAGCTGCAGCTGGAAGCCATTCTGGCCCATGAGCTGGCCCACATTGCCCGCCGCGACTACCTGATGAACATCCTGCAGTCGGTAGCGGAAATCCTGTTTTTCTACCACCCGGCCGCCTGGTTTATTACTGCCAGCCTGCGTACGGAACGCGAAAACTGCTGCGACGACGAAGCCACCGCCATCTGCGGCGACCCGCTCACGCTGGCCCGCGCTTTGGCCGCCCTGGCGGAAATGGGCCACGACGTGACGCCCGTGCCCCGGCTGGCGTTGTCGGCCGTCGGCACCGATGGCTCTCTGCTGGGCCGCATCAAGCGGCTGGTGCAGCGGCGGGCCGCGCCCACGTTTTCCGAAGGCGTAATGGCCGCGCTGGTCGTGATGGGCGGCCTCGTGCTGCTGGGCCTTACCGCCGCCGTATCGATGGCCAGCCCGCGGCCCTGGGCCGACCAGGCCCAGGCCGAACTGGCCGGCCTGGTAACGGCCGCCGACAACACGCTCTGGCTGCACAGCCTCGAAGCCATGCACCAGGACACGCTGCCGCCCCTGCCGGCGGCCGGGGCTCCGCGGAGCGTAGCGCAAGGCGACGACAAGGACAAGGACAAGAAGAAGCGCAAGTACAAGGACCGGGACGGCAACCAGCACGTAGTAATCGTGCGCAACGATGAGCAGGACGGCCCCGGGCGCTACGGCCGCGGCAGTGATGGTACCGTGATTGTGAAGCGCGACAAGAAAGGCCGGGCCACCGAAATCATCGTGGATGGCCGCCGCATCGACCTGCAGGAAGAAAACAAGAAGGCGAAGGGGGGCAGCACCGAAATCATCCGGCTGCCGGCGGCCCGCCGCGCCGACAGCCGCCGCAGCCGCCACACCGACAGCAACGAGGACTTTGCCTTCAGCTTCAACGATGGCTCGGGCAACTACGGGATGACGTTCAAGGACCGGGAGGCATTCCGGATGGCCTTGCCCAAGTTCAACCTCGACCTGGATCTGACGATGGACGAAGCCCGGGGCAGTGCCCGCGGGGCCGCCAAAACCTACGTGTCGCGCAATGGCAGCCGGGTGGAGGTCCGCAGCGGCCGGAATGTGCAGATAATCGACCCGGAGAAAATTCGGCAGCAGGCGCTGCAAGATGCGGAACGCTCGATTCGGGAAGCTATGCGGACCGAAAAGGATGAGCAGGCGCGCGAAAAGCTGCAGGAAGAGCTCGACCGCCTGCAGGAGCGCCGCGACGAGCTGCGGGAGCAGCGGCAGCAGCGGGAGGAAGCCCGCCGCGAGCTGGACGACGAGGACCGCCAGCGCGATGAAGAGCGGCGGCAGCGCGACGAGGAATACCGCCAGCGCGACGAGGAGCGGCGGCAGCGGGATGAGGAACGCCGGCAGCGCGACGAAGTGCGCCGCCGCGGCGACGAGCAGGTGGTGCGCCAGCTGCGCGCCGACGGCCTGCTGGCCGACGCCGACAACTACCAGTTCAGCCTCAACTCCAAAGACATGGTAGTGAACGGCAAAAAGCAGCCGGCCGCCGTGCGCGACAAATACCTGAAGCTGGTGGAAGAGCAGAGCGGCCGCAAGCTGACGGCCAGCAGTACCTACGGCATCACCCGCAATACCAACTCGACGACGACCACGGGGCCTACGCCCCCCCGGCCGCCGCAGCTGCCCCGCGCCCCGCAGGCTCCGCGGCCTCCGCGGGCACCCCGGACTCCCCAGGTGCTGCGCGTGCCGGCCCCGCCGATGCCCCCGCGCGAACCCGCAGCTGACTCCAACCTTATCGGCGACCAGCTGCGCAAAGACGGCCTCATTGGAAAGGACGACAGAGCCTATCAGCTGCAACTGAACCAGGCGGGCATGAGCGTGAATGGGCAGAAGCAACCGGAGGAAGTGGCGAAAAAATACCGGGAGCTGCTGAACCATGCCGACGACAAGAATTTCAACCTCAACATCTCCGTTTCGGAGTAGTCGGGAGGGGTGAAAAAGGCGGCTTGCGCGGAGCAGGTCGCCCTTTTTTTGCCCAATCCGGCCATTTTGAGCAACCCTTGGCGGGTTTGCGCCATCTGTTTAGCTACCTCCCTCACCCGGTCTTTCTACTAGAATATGCGCCTACGAGTCCTATTTACCTGTCTGCTTGGACTGTTTGCCACCCTGGCCCGCGCCCAGGACGCGCCGCCCCCGGCCCCACCGGCGACGACCGCCAGCGCCGCGCCCAAGCGCCAGCTCTCGGCCCTGCGCATCACCGAGCCCATCAAGCTCGATGCCCAGCTCGACGAGGCCGTGTGGCAGCAGGCCGCTATTGCTACCGATTTTATCCAGAACCGGCCCAATCCCGGCCCGCACGAAAAGCACCCTACCGAAGTGCGCATCCTCTACGATGATGCCAACCTCTACATCGGGGCCGTGATGCACGACGTATCGCCGGACTCCATTTTGCGCGAGCTGACCCCGCGCGACGAGTTCGGCAACACTGACTTTATCGGGGTCTTTTTCGATACCTATCAGGATAAGCTCAACGGCTACGGGTTCTTCGTGACCACCGGCGGCGTGCAGATGGATGCCCGCTACTCGCCCGCCAGCGGCGAAGATTTCAACTGGAACGCCGTCTGGGACTCGCGCACGGCCATTCGGGGCACCGACTGGATTGCCGAAATCCGGATTCCGTACTCGGCCATTCGCTTCAGCAGCCAGCCCGAGCAGCTCTGGGGCCTGAACTTTATGCGCCAGCGCAAAAAGGAAAACCAGGCCTTCTTCTGGAATGAGGTGCAGCCCCAGGTCGATGGTTTCGTGAACCAGTGGGGCACGCTCAACGGCGTGCGCGACGTGCAGCCCCCGCTGCGCCTGTCGCTCACGCCCTACATTTCCAGCTACGTCAATCATAATCCGCTCAGTGCCGACGGCACGCGCCGCACCACCAGCTTCAATGGTGGGGCCGACGTGAAGTGGGGCCTCAACGAGAGCTTCACGCTGGATGCCACGCTGGTGCCCGACTTCGGGCAGGTGCAGAGCGACAACCAGGTGCTCAACCTCTCGCCGTTTGAGGTGCAGTTCAACGAAAACCGGCAGTTTTTCACCGAGGGCACCGAGCTGTTCACCAAAGGCAACCTGTTTTACTCCCGCCGGGTAGGGGCCACGCCCATCGGGTTCTACGATGTGGCCGTGGGCGACAAGGAGAAGCTGGTGCGCAACCCTGGCGAAACCCGCCTGCTGAACGCCACCAAAGTATCGGGCCGCACCAGCAAGGGGCTGGGGGTGGGGGTGTTCAATGCCCTCAGCAACAACGTGTACGCCACCGTGCGCGATACGGAATCGGGAGCCGAGCGGGAGGTGCTCACCCAGCCGTTCAGCAACTACAGCATCGTGGTGCTGGACCAGAGCCTGAAGAACAACTCCTACGTCTCGCTCATCAATACCAACGTGACGCGGGCCGGCCGCACCTACGATGCCAACGTGACGGGCGGCCTGTTTCGCTTCGCCGACAAGAAAAACCGCTACGCCCTCAGCGGCCAGGCCAACTACTCCCGCCGCCGCGGCAACACGTTTGGCTCCGATACGGTCCGGATCGATAACCGCGACGGCTACAAGTACAGCCTGGACGTGAGCAAAATCAGCGGCAACTTCACCTACGGCGCGTCGCACGGCATCGAGTCCGATACCTACGACCCCAACGACCTGGGTATCCTGTTCAGCAACAACTCCATTTCGCAGGGACTTTATGGCAACTACAACATCTTCAAGCCTTTCTGGAAGGTGAACCGGTTCAACAGCTTTTTTGGCCTGAACCACAACCTGCTCTACCAGCCCACCGCTTTCCAGAGCGTGAATTTCTACGGCGGCTTCAACACCACCTTCACCAAGAACTTCCTAAGCACGGGCCTCAATATCAACGTTGACCCGCGCAACCGCGACTATTTTGAGCCCCGCAAACAGCCGCTGGGCAAGTACTATGTGCTGACACCGGGCAGCTCCTACCTGGGCGGCTACATCTCCACTGACTACCGTAAAAAGCTGGCGCTGGATCTGAACGGTGTTATTCGGCCCTACGCCCTCGATACGCGCCTGCCGGAACGGCCGCGCCGCATGAACTACAACTTTTCCGTCTCGCCCCGCTACCGCGTCAACAACAAGCTCAACTTCCGCTACTCCGCCGACTGGAGCCTGCGCCAAAATCAGATTGGCTTCGTCAACGGCGGCCTGAACAGCCGGGAGCCGCTCGATACAGCCCTCATTGGGCAGCTGGGTGATAATGTGCTGCTGGGCCGGCGGCAGGTGGTCACGGTGAGCAATGTGCTATCGGCGGCCTACACGTTTACCAACCGCATGTCGCTCACCGTGCGCACGCGCCACTACACCAGCACCGTGCGCTACCAGGACTTTGCCATGCTGCGGCCCGGCGGCACCGAGGAGCCCGTGGCCTACCGCCGCAACCGCGACAATACCTACAACGCCTTTAACATAGATGCGGTGTACTCGTGGTGGTTTGCGCCCGGCTCACAGGTCAGCATCGTCTGGAAAAACGCCGGCACCAATTTCCTGCAGGCCAACGAAGCCACCCCGCTCTACTTCGAGAACCTGAACAACACCATCAACACGCCGCACAACAACAATGTGAGCATCAAAATCCTGTACTACCTCGATTACCTGACGCTGCGTCCGCACCGGGGGTAGCTTCTGCCGCGCCTAGTAAATGACTTGCCCGTAAGTTGCCGACAAGCCCGCCGACCTGGGCTACTTCCTGGGCTACCAGATCTGCAAAGCCTACTGCGAGGAGATGGCCGACCAGCAGCGGGCCGTCCACGACATTCTCACCATCACCGACTATGCGGCCTTTCTGACCAAGAGCCGCTACGCCGAAAAGCTGGCCCGACGCTAACCCTGACTGTATGCTGACTCACCTGGGCGCCCTCAGCCTGCTCGTGCGCGATTACGACGAAGCCCTGACGTACTATATTGGCAAGCTCGGCTTCATCCTGCTCGAAGACACCGACCAGGGCGGCGGCCGACGCTGGGTAGTTATTGCACCCGCACCCGCCGCCGCGACCCGGCTGGTGCTAGCCCGGGCCGACACGCCCGAACAGGAAGCCGCCGTCGGCAGCCAAGGCGGAGGCCGCGTCTGGCTGTTTCTGCACACCGACGACTTTGCTCACGACTACGCCCGCCTGCGGGCCCGGGGTGTCGAGTTTGTGGAGGAGCCCCGTCACGAAAGCTACGGCTCCGTGGTTGTGTTCCGGGATCTGTACGGCAACAAGTGGGACCTGCTGGAGCCGAGCCAGCCGGGCTGAAAGAGGGCCGGAGGTCTTACAGCCCCAGCAATTCCTCGGCCGCCCCGAAGGCCGACTTGGCGCCGGCCCGGACCTGCGCCTGCACCGCGGCCAGCTGGCGCGCTACTTCGGGGCGGGCATAAAACCGCTCTTCCAGCGCCTGCCGGATGGTTTCGTGGAGCCAGTGCAGGTTCTGCTCCTGGCGGCGCTGCCCGAAGTAGCCGCTGGCCTGGGTTTGCTGGCGGTACTGCTCCACCACCTGCCACACCTCGGCCACGCCCGCGCCCGTCACGGCCGAGCTGACCGTCACCTGCGGACTCCAGCCGCTGGGAGCCAGTGGGAACAGGTGCAGGGCGTTCTGGTACTCGCGGCGGGCCAGGCGGGCCGCGGTTTCGTTGCCGCCGTCGGCCTTGGTGATGGTCACCGCGTCGGCCATTTCCATGATGCCCTTCTTGATGCCCTGCAGCTCGTCGCCAGCCCCGGCCAGCATCAGCAGCAGGAAAAAGTCGACCATGCCGTGCACGGCGGTTTCGCTCTGACCCACGCCCACGGTTTCCACAAAGATGACGTCGAAGCCGGCGGCCTCGCACAGCAGCATGGCCTCGCGGGTGCTGCGCGTGACGCCGCCCAGGCTGCGGCCGGCGGGGGAAGGGCGGATGTAGGCCCCGGGGTGGGCCGCCAGCAGGTTCATGCGGGTTTTGTCGCCCAGAATGCTGCCGCCGCTGCGCTGGGAGCTGGGGTCGACGGCCAGCACGGCCAGCTTGTGGGCCTGCTCATTCACCAGATGCATGCCCAGGGCTTCAATAAAGGTGCTTTTGCCCACGCCCGGCACGCCCGTGATGCCCACCCGCACCGAGCGGCCCGCGTGGGGCAGCACCGCGTCGAGCACCTGCTGGGCCAGGGCCTGGTCGGCGGGCAGCGTGCTTTCGACCAGCGTAATGGCCTGGCTCAGGCGCACCCGGTTGCCGCTGAGGATGCCGTCGGTGTACTGGGAAGCGGAAAAGCGGCGGGCCATCGGGTAAAGTCGGAGCGGAGCAGGAAATTTTGCCTGCCTAAGGATTATTGAACGCGCAAACTACCTCATAATAGTACATTTGAAAAACTGTCTTGTTTTCAGCCCCGCCGTTCGGTTCTACTGCTACCTGCTCATGTCTTCCGTTTTGAAACGTTCCCTGCTCGCTGCCTGCCTTGCCGTGCCTACGCTGGGCTGGGCGCAGAATGAACTCAGCAACTTCACCGCCACCGGCCGCGGCGGCGTGGCCACCACCTTCGCCACCGACTATCAGGCCATTGGCATCAACCCCGGCAACCTGGGCCGGGTGGGCGGGGCCCGATTCGCTTTTACCATCGGCGAGTTTGGGGCCGGCATCGGGTCGCAGGCCCTTACGCGCACCCAGCTCAACAAGATTGTCTACCAGGCCGACGAAAAGCTCAGCCTCGCCGACAAGCAGGAGCTGGCCCGCACGTTCACCTCCGACAATGCCCTGAACGTGAACGTGGACGCCACCACCTTCGGACTGGCGGTGGCCGTGCCGGGCCTGGGCAGCATCGCCATCAGCAACCGGCAGCGCATTTCCAGCCACGTGGCCCTGAATAAAAACGCGGCCGAAATTGCCTTCCTGGGCAAAGACGCGCCTATTTTTCAGAACTACAGCATCCAGACCTCACCGCTGGTGTCGGAGGCGCTCGACGGCACCGAGATACAGATGGCCTGGCTCAACGAGTTCAACGTGGCCCTGGGCACCCGCCTGCTCGACCTGCCCCTGGTGCAGCTGTCGGGTGGGGTCGGCTACCGCTACATTCAGGGCGTGGGCATCGTGGATACGCGCGTGGCCGATGGCAAGGTGGAAGCGTACGGGTCCATGTCGCCGCTGTTCAATATCAACTACGGCGCCCTGGTCAACAACCCCTCGTTTAACCTGCGCGAAAAAGCCAGCGGCCTGCAGCCGGTGGGCGAGGGCCACGGCTTCGACCTGGGCCTGGCCCTGGAAGCGGGCAAAAAGCTGCGCCTGGGGCTAGCCGTGACGGACCTTGGCAACATGAGCTGGGAAGGCAACCTGGTGACGGCCAACGACCAGAAGCTCAAGCGCCTGCGCTCCAGCGGCATCGACAGCTACAACTTCTTCGAGGAAGCGGCCGAAATCTTCTCCGCCGGCTCCGACAGCCTGTTTCAGTACCAGCCCAGCGCCACCCGCAAGGCCGCGCTGCCCACCAAGCTGCGCGCCGGCGCCGGCCTGCGCGTCAGCGAGTATTTCGAAACTGGCCTCGACGTGACGCTGCCCCTGAACACGGTAGCGGGCAATATTTCCGCGCCGTTCGTGGGCCTGGGCGTCGATTACAAGCCCGTGCGCTGGCTGCGGCTGAGCAGCGGCGTATCGGCCGGGGCGGGCTACAACGTGAGCGTGCCGCTGGGCCTCACGCTCACCACCGGCATCTACGAGGCCGGCATCAGCACCCGCGACGTGGCCGGCCTGCTCTCGTCCGAGAATCCCTACCTGTCGATGGCCGCGGGCTTCCTGCGGTTTAAGTTTGGCAAGGTAGAGTAGGCCTCACCCCCGGCCCCTCTCCGAAGGGAGAGGGGAACCTGACGATTCCGGGTGGCGCAGCCTCGTCGGCTCTTGCCTCCGAGGCTGCCCGACTAAAAATTACTGTCATCCTGAGCAGCGCGAAGGACCTGCCTGCTTTAGCTCAGCAGCTTTGTGAAATACAAAAAGTCCTTCTCCCTGGCGTGGAAAAGGACTTTTTGCTTTGCAAGGAGCTTTGCAGCGCTTAGGAGGCAGGTTCTTCGCTGCGCTCAGGATGACACGTTGGTGGTGCTGTTGGCTGACCTACCGCACAAAAATCGGGAGGCCCAGCTTGCTGCGGCGGCCGCCGAGCTTGAGGCCGTCGTCTGCGTACTTGCAGGCCAGGCCCGCGGCGTTCGGGTTCTGAATCACGCCCAGAAACGGGTTATCCTCGCGGGCCACGTAGATGCGGCCGTCGTTGCCGAGCTGCAGGGCGCCGATTTTGCGGTTGGCGGAAGTGCCGATCCTGACGGCCGTGGGCTTTTTCGGGGTCAGGTCAAACTGCCAGATTTCGGCCTGCCCGCCGCCTTTGCCATTGCAGGTGCCGTACACTTTGGTGCCGTCGGGTGAGAATTCCACGCCGTAGGCTTCCTCGTAGGTGCCAAACGACTTCGGGTTGCTGACCTTGCCGGTGGCCGCGTCGAAGTCGAAGACCTCAAACTTGTTGCTTTCGCGCCAGATGGAGGTAGCCAGCTTTTTGCCGTCGGCGGAAAACTTGATGGCGCCGATGGCGTTGCGGCCGGGGCCGGCGTTCATGCTGCCCACGTTGCTCAGAATCGGCTTGGTTTCCACGCCCTCGGCCGTGACGAGGTAGGCCACGAAGGCGTTGGAGTTCCAGCGGTGGCCGATAACCCAGACGTCGCGGCCGTTTTTGTGCTTCACGGCAGCCAGCTTCTCGGCCACGGGCGTGATGAGCAGCATATTGGCCCGGGGTACGTCGCCGAAGCCGTCCTCGCGGGTCATGTCGACCACGGAGTAGCGCATGCCGTTGCTGGTGCCCTGGGGCGCGGTGGTGAAGACGTAGAACACGTTGCCGCTGCCCGGGTCGGGCACAATCAGGGCGCTCTGGGAGCTGGACTTGCTGCCCATCAGGCTTTTGCCGTTCAGCATCACCTCGTGCTTGCGGTTGTACACCACTTCGCCGTTGGTATAGAACAGCAGCTGGCCCTGCTGGTTGGTGGCTACGGCCGAGCCTTCGTAGGTGGTCAGCTTGCCGTCGAGCAGGGGTGTGGGGGCGGCCGTGCCCGTGAAGCGCAGACCGGCCTGCTGGCCGAAGTACCAGATGGACTGCTCAGCCTGGGCCCGGGCCGAATCGGGGCGCAGGGCGCAGGTCAGGAGCAGGGCGGCGAAGAAGGAAAGTCTTTTCATAACAGCAGTAAGCCGGTGAGGAAGTGGCAATCTACCACCGGTAGAAGCAGCCAAACGCAATTTCGTGCCAGAATGATGCGGGAGAAGCCTGGGGCGCCGGCCAATCAGATAGCCCGGGGCAGATTCAGCGCCTGCATGAATTCGGCCGGCTTATCCACGTACAGGGCCAGCTGCCGGGTAGTTTTGCGCAGGCCGTAAGGGCCCAGTGCCGTTATGGCGTGGTGGCAGCTGAGCAGCACGTTGGGCGGCGTGATGAGCTGCTGGGCCAGATTCAGCACCCCTTCGGGTAGCGGCTCCGCATCGCGCCAGGGCTCGGCGGCGGCCAGGGCGGCCAGGGGCAGGTCGAAGTTCCAGACCAACCCGACACGGATGCGCAGCGTGGTTGCGGTGAGCAGCAGCGGCCGTTGCCGCACCGCCTGCAGGTGCCCCAGTAAAAACCCCGTACCATACACGCTCAGGCCCAGCAGCCAGTAGGCCACCACCGGACTCCAGCGCATCACCAGCAGGTGCACGCCGCCCATCTCGGCCACCGAAACCAGCAGCAGTGTGCCCATGATGGCGGTGAAAGCCGATTCGCGGTGCATCGAGAAAGCCGGCTGCGCTGCCGCCGCCGCCGGCTTGAGCCACCCCAGCAGGCCGTAGCGCACCATAGCGGCCTCACTGACCAAAAAAGGCAGGGGATGACCAAAAACTGCCCGGAAGCTGGCGGCCAGATTCAGCAGAAAATCCGTCTCGATGGCGGCGGCCAGGCGGTAGTGGTGCACCAGGCGGCGCAGACGCACCACCAGCACTACCAACAGCGCCGGCTCGGCCAGCAGCAGCGCCTTGCGGAACCAGCCCAGGTACAGCTGTTGCGCCGGGGGCAAAATCCCGGCGGCGACCACCAGCGCCAGCCCAAAAACGCCTGCCACTGTGGTCCAACCCACCTTGTAGCGCCGCACGATGAACAGGTAGTACAACACCGGCAGCCCCACCACCAGGTCCACCGTTACGGCAAAAGGCAGGCCCGGCGTGGTAGTAAAGCGTGCGAGGCGCGTAATAGTCAGCTCCCCAGCCAGCAGCAGCAGGGTGAGGACGATAAAGTAATAAAGCGGCTTGCGGGTAATGATAGGGGGCGCAGTCATGAAGCAGAACTAGGGGGAAGTCGGCGTACTGCCTGCAAGGACGACTCTAAAAGCGGGCTGGGCAATGAATAGCCGCTTTTTCTGCCCGCTAAACTTCCCACTCGCCGGCCAGCAGCCGTGGCAGCAGGGGCCGCAGAATCCGGTAGCTGGCGCCCCAGAGCTGGTGCGGCCCTACCCGCAGAAACGATATCGGCGCGGGCTGCGTCCAGCCCGCCAGCTGCCAGTCTTCCTGCCCGTAGGTGGCCGGATCAGCCAGATGGCGCAGACTTACTTCGAGCACCTCGGCAATTTCTCCCGCCTGAAACTGCCACCTCGGCGGCGGGCTGATGCGGGCCAGAAACGGGGTAATGCGGAAGCCGGTGGTGAAGGTCTGGATTTCGGGCAGCGCGGCCAGCACCCGGATGCTGGCCGCGCCCAGGCCTACTTCCTCCCGGGTTTCGCGCAGGGCCGTGGCCAGCAGGGTTTCGTCGTCGGGGTCGCGCTTGCCGCCCGGAAACGCCAGCTGCCCGCCGTGCACGCCCCGCTCGCCGCGGCGCACCAGCACTACCCGCAGCTCCCCGGCCGCGTCGCGGAACACGGGTACCAGCACGGCCGATTCACGCAGCAAGGGAGCAGGGGAGGAGTTCATACGGCCAAAATAAGCTCCGTCTACGGCATGGCGTACGCGCCGTTGGCCGGCGCGGCGGCCGGCGCCGGGCAGCGGTGCTGCTCAAAGTAGGCGTAGCCGGCCTGCAGGCTCTGCCAGAAGGAGTAGTGGCGGTGCTGCCGGTAGCGGGCCAGCATTGCCTGATTCAGCTCAAAGGGGAAAATATGCACCGGAATTTCCTGCTGCCCGGCCGCGCGGGCTTCCACCAGCAGCACGTACAGCTCCTCAATCAGCGCGTCGGTGATGGGCACGCAGCCGATGGTGACGTCGGAGCCGTGGATGAAAATGTCGCCGCCCGGCTTCGGGTTGCCCAGGGTCCGGTCGGCGGCGTTGGGGTAGTCCAGGCCCAGCGAGAGGTGGTAGAGGCTGCTGGGGTTGAAGCGGTTGATGGTGTAGAAGCCCTCCGGCACCTGCCGGTCGCCTTCCTGCCGCTTGGGACCCAGGCTGCCCGAGCAGGCCGCAATGGGGTAGGTGCGCAGCAGCTCAAACCCGGCCGCGCCCTGGTTGCGCCCCCACACTTCCACCTTGCGCCCCACTTTGAACACCCGCACAAATACCTCCAGCCGGCTGGGGTCGATGTGGTGGCGGAGCAGCAGCAGGCGCAGGCCTGGCCAAGTGCGCCTGTAAGCGGCCCGCACCCGCGGAAACTGCTGCTGCTGGTCGCGGAATGGAGTAGGATTCGACTGGGCGGTGCAGGCCCCGATAAGGCCGGCCAGCGCAAGGGCCAGCAGTACGATCTTCATAGAAACGCCGTAGGATCAGGGCCCAGATCAGGCCGGGAGCCGTGGTAACGGCCGAAATAAAGAATATGGTATATAGATGCTATTGCCAGCCCTGCCCCGGCAGCGGTGCCAAAGCCGGCCGGAGCCGTTACCTTTGACCGCTGCCCGTTTTATCCCGTCCCGTGCCCCACTCCGCCCCGCTGTCCTACGACGTAATCCTGATTGGCGCCGGCCCGGCCGGAGCAGCCTGCGCCCTGGCCCTGCGCCACAGCGGCCTGCGCGTAGCGCTGCTCGACAAGGCTCGGTTTCCGCGGGATAAGGTCTGCGGCGACGCCATTCCCGGGCCGGCGCTGAAGGCCCTGCGCAAGCTTTCGGAAACGTTTTACGAGGAGCTGCGCGCCCTGCAGCCCCGGGCCGACACCCAGACCAGCCGTCTGGTGGCCCCCGACGGCGGCGAGGCCCGGGTGCAGTGGCAGCTGCCCACTTTCAGCAGCCCCCGCCAGCACTTCGACCACCACCTGCTAAACCTGGTGCGCCGCCACACGAGCACCGTCATTCTGGAAAACTACGCCGTGCGCGACGTGCACACCGATGCCCACCACGCTACCGTGCTGCCCGCCGACGGCAGCGCCCCGCTCACCGCCGCCCTGGTTATCGGCTGCGACGGCGCCAATTCGGTAGCGGCCCGCAAGCTGCTGCCCCGGCCCGTCGACCGCAACTACAACTGCGCCGCCGTGCGGGCCTACTACCGCGGCATCCAGGGCACCGACGAGCAAACCACCGAGTTCTTCTTTCTGAAGGAATACCTGGCCGGCTACCTCTGGATTTTTCCCGTCGGCGACGGCACCTGCAACGTGGGCTTCGGGATGGTGTCGGACCAGATTGCGGCCGGGCAGGTCAACCTGCGCGACACGATGCTGGAGCTGCTGGGCCGGCACCCCGAGCTGGCCCCGCGCTTCGCCCGGGCCGAGCAGCTCACGCCGGTGGTGGGCTTTGGCCTGCCCCTGGGCGGCACGCCCCGCCCCATCAGCGGCCCGCGCTTCCTGCTCTGCGGCGACGCCGCTTCGCTCATCGACCCGCTGCAGGGCCACGGTATCGACACGGCTATCGAAAGCGGAATTCTGGCCGCGGCGCAGGTGCAGCGCTGCTTTGCCAAGCAGGAGTTCGGCGCCGCCTTCGTGCAGCAGTACGACCGGGAGGTGGAGGAGAATATCGGGCGCAAGCTCACCCGCAGCTACCGGCTGATGCGGTTTTTTGCCGACAAACCCTGGGTGGTAAACGCCGGCTTTCGGGTGGCCCGGCAGCCGCTGGTAAAAAAATGGCTGCTGAAGCTCGTTGGCTAGGTGTATAGTCCCAGGGAGAGAAGGTGTATTTTCCGGGCTGGAATTTCGTACACACTTATGGGACAAATACTCCACGGCAGCGCCCGCACAACTTCGG
>NZ_BAABDH010000099.1:0-38678 GCF_039539525.1 Hymenobacter algoricola
CCTTTTTGCTGGCCTACAACCACGCCAAAAGGCTCAAGACCTTACGCGGCCTCACGTCACATGAATTTGTGTGTGCCCAGTGGCAGAAAAACCCCGTTAACTTTACTCAGGACCCGACCCATCTCACTCTGGGACTATACATCTAGCAAAGCTTCCCACTCCCGGGTCTGAAAATCATCCTTCAGACCCAGCTCATGAATGGTCGCAACAAAGGCATTCTCATCCTGGAATACCAGTCTGTTTGCCTCTACCCGTAAGCCTTCTGCTTCTACGCCATGAGAGATAGTGCCAGTGGCATTCGGCTTCGGATTTTCCTGCTTACTACAGGCAGCCAGCAACAAACAGCTGGCGGCAAACTTTAGAACAAATTTTTTCATGTCAGTAGATAATTTGGTTAAGAAAACAAGCTAAAAATTACCCTGAATATACACAAATCATTATTTGAAGCAGCGCCCTAGATTTGTGCTGCACGCTGTAAAACCGCCATCACTTCCGATGGCTTATTTTCAAAAAACTTGATCCTACGATACTTCCGCTTCTTACTCCGTTCAGGGAATGCGCACGGTCTGCATTCCCCGTTCGTTTTTGGGCTTTACACCCGCGTCATCCACGACGAAACGGCTTACGCCGCCTACATCCCCATTGAGGCCCGCCGCCGGGAGCTGCTTCGCAGCCCGGCTTCCATCACCGTGCGCGACTTCGGGGCGGGCTCCCACACCGGGGCGGGCCGGCAGCGCCGCCTGCGCGACATTGCCCGCACCGCCGCCAAGCCCCGGCCGTTCGGGCAGCTGCTGTTTCGGCTGGTGCAGCACTTCCGCCCCGGGGTGGTGCTGGAGCTGGGCACCTCGCTGGGACTGACCACCGCTTACCTGGCCGCCGCTGCGCCCGCGGCCCACGTCGTCACCTTCGAGGGCTGCCCCCAGACGGCCGCCGTGGCCCGGCAGACCTTTGAGCAGCTGGGCCTGACCAACGTCGAGCAGGTGGAAGGCAACCTAGATGAAACGCTGCCCGCCGCGCTGGCGGCCCTGCCCGGGCCCTTGGACTTTGCCTTTTTCGACGGCAACCACCGCTACGAGCCCACGGTGCGCTACTTCGAGCAGTGCCTGCCCTACCGCACCGACCAGAGCGTGTTCATTCTGGACGACATTCACTGGTCGGCGGAAATGGCCCAGGCCTGGCAGACCATCAAGGCCCACCCCGACGTGCGCCTGACCATCGACCTGTTTTTTGTCGGGCTGGTCTTCTTCCGCCCCAACCAGCCCCGGCAGCACTTCTCCCTGCGCTTCGATAACCTGCTGGACAAGCTGCTGAACCGCGTGAAGGGCCTCTCCGCCTGAGCAGAACAAAAAGAACGTCATGCTGAGCGAAGTCGAAGCATGACGTTCTATATATTTGGGAGCTGACTACCGAATAGCCTCGCGCACCCGGGTGAGCTTGATGAGCAGCGCCTCGAGCTGGTCCAGGGCCAGCATGTTGGCCCCGTCCGACAAAGCTGTGGCGGGCGTGGGGTGGGTTTCGATGAACAGGCCGTCGGCGCCCACGGCAATGGCGGCCTTGGCAATGGTTTCGATCAGGGCCGGCTGCCCGCCCGTCACGCCGCTGGCCTGGTTGGGCCGCTGCAGGGAGTGGGTGATGTCCATGACCACCGGCACGCCGAAGCTGCGCATGGCGGGCAGGTTGCGGAAGTCCACTACCAGGTCGGAGTAGCCGAAGGAGTTGCCGCGGTCGGTGAGAATCACGTTCGGGTTGCCCGACTGCTGCACCTTTTCCACGGCAAACTGCATCGACTCGCCGCTCAGAAACTGGCCCTTCTTTACGTTGACCACCTTGCCGGTCTGGGCCGCGGCAATCAGCAGATCGGTCTGCCGGCACAGGAACGCCGGAATCTGCAACACGTCCACGTACTCGGCGGCTAAAGCGGCCTCATCCGACTCGTGGATATCCGTCACCGTGGGCACCCCGATTTCGCGGCCTACTTTGGCCAGGATCTTCAGCGCCGTTTCGTCGCCGATGCCGGTGAAGGAGTCGAGGCGGCTGCGGTTGGCCTTGCGGTAGGAGCCCTTGAAAATGAATGGAATCTGCAGCTTATCGGTCATGTGCTGCACTTTTTCGGCGATGCGCAGGGCCATGTCCTCGCCTTCGATGACGCAGGGGCCGGCCATCAGAAAAAACTGGCCGGAGTTGGTATTGCGGAAATGGGGCAGCGCCTGGGCTAGGGAAGTGAGCATGAGAGAAGGTTATTTCTTTTTCAGACAGATGAATAGCTCCCGCCCCTGCCGGGGCGGCAGCGAGTTGTACGCCGTTTCAAAGTGCACGAAGTCGAAGTAGGGGGCGAAATACCCGCGGTACTCCTCGCGGGTACCGCCGAAGGGAGGCTCCGTGCCGGGGCCGAAGTCGGTGGCAAACAGCAGGCCCATGAGCGTGCTGCCGGGACCGAGCAGCTCGGCGCACTTGCGGGCATAGGCCGGGCGCAGGCGGGGATGCAGGGCGCAGAAAAACGTCTGCTCCACGATGAGGTGGTAGGGCGGCGTGGCGGGCAGAGCGAAGAAATCCTGGAGCAGCAGGTGGGCCGCCGGAAACGTCGGCACGCGCTGCTGCAAATCGGCCAGCGGCGCGGGCGCCAGGTCGGCCACGAAAATATTTTCGTATCCTTGATCGTGCAGATACTCCGCCTCATAGGCCCGCCCCGCCCCCGGAATCAGAATACGCCGGTCGTCGGGTGGGCCCAGCTGGGCAAAATAATCGCGCAGGGGCGGCGTTATCCCGCCCGCATCCCAGCCCGTACGGCCGGCCTGGTAGCGCTGCTGCCAGTAGGCGGCGTCGAGGGGCGAATCCATTTGCATGCGGATGTAGTATTTAAGGCTTAAACTTGCCCGGCGCGGCAATCCCTTTATTTTTGCCCAAAGGTAACCCACCCTCCGGATTGTTTCCGGCTTCATTTAACCCCTTTCCGCATGGAACAAGATCAAAACCCCGAGCCCAAGAACAACAACCGCGTGCTGCTGATTGTGGCCCTCATCCTGGTTTTGCTCGGTATCAACGGCGTGCTGTTTTACATGAACCAGCAGAAAGGCAAGCAGAATGAGCAGCTCGTCGCCGACATTAAGGTCAAGGACACCAAGCTGGAAGAGCAGATCAAACAGTACGAAACCCTGAAGGCCGATTTTGAGCGGCAGAGCCAGGAAGTGCAGGGCATGGGGCTGGCCAATGACTCGCTGGAAGCCAAGATTGCCTCCATCAACGCCGACCTGCTGAAGCTGCGCTCCTTTAAAGCCGGCAGCTTCTCCATCGGCGAGCAGCGCCGCTTCCGCGACCGGGCCGCCAACTTCGAGGTGCAGCTGCGCAAGAAGGACGAAGAAATTGCCCAGCTCAAGCAGGACAACGAAGCCCTGTACACCGAAACCACCACGCTGAAAGAGCGGCAGAACCGGTTGTCCGACACGATTACCACCGTCGTGCGCTCCAACCGGGAGCTGGCCGAGAAGGTGACCATTGCCTCCCACCTGCAGACCGAGAATATCCGCATCAACGTCGTCAATTCCCGCAACAAGGAAAAGGACGACGACGACAACGAGTTTAAGGCCAAGCGCGTGGAAAAGGTGAAGATCACCTTCAACCTGGCCCGCAACGACGTGTCGCCCAAAGAAACCAAGCAGATCATGATGCGCCTGATCGAGCCCGACGGCGCGGCCCTCTACAACCTGAGCACCGGCGGCGGCACCTTCATGATTGACGGCTCCGAGGCTTTCTACACGGCCAAGCAGGACATCGTCTACGACAACTCGCGCCAGCCCGTGCAGTTTCTCTACGCCAAAGGCGCGGCCTACAAGACCGGCCTGCACACGGTGGAGCTCTACGAAGGCGGCGTGATGATCGGCAAAACCACGTTCACGCTCAAGTAGGGAGTTGACGGCAAGGGTGGAGCGCTACTCCGGCCCTTATCAAAACGATAAAAGGCCCCGGCTACAGTAGCCGGGGCCTTTTACGTGTTAAGCCTTCCGTTGCTGAAAGTCTACTTCAGCGAAGCCTCGAACTCGTCGAGCTTCTTGTGGGTAGCTGTAATGTTCTCGGTGAAGATAACCACCACCGAGCCCTCCCGGGCCGTGCTTAGCACGTGGTCGATGGCCTCCGGCTCGTGCTCAATGTAGGTGATGGGCAGGCCAGGCTTGTCGAGCTGCAGGCCTTTTTCCATCAGCGCCCTGATTTCCTCGGCCGTTTTGCCGCGCAGGTCGCGGTCCTGCCGCAGCACTACCTCGTCGAAGATCTGACCCGCAATGCGCGAGAAGCCCAGCGTGTCCTCGTCGCGCCGGTCGCCCAGCCCCGACACGATGCCCACCTTGTGCGTAGCCGGCGTGGCATTCAGGAATTCGGCAAACTTGGTAATGCCCGCCGTATTGTGGGCGTAGTCGACGATGACCTCAAACTTGGGGAACTTGTAGAGGTTCATGCGGCCCGGCGTCTTGGTGGCCGAGGGCACGAACGTACGCAGCGCGGTCTTGATGTCGTCCCGCTCGAAGCCGGCCAGGTAGCCTGCCAGGGCCGCCGCCAGGCTGTTTTCGATGTTGAAGCCGGCCCGGCCCCCGAAGGTTATCGGGAACTCCGCGGCCCGGTCGATGCGCAGCTTGTAGCTGTTGCGGTAGATGGTCACGTAGCCTTCCTCGTACACGGCGGCCACGCCCCCGGCTTCCACGTGGTCGAGGATGCGGGGGTTGTTTTCGTCCATGCTGAACAGCGCCACGCGGCACTGCAGGCCCTTGGCCATGGCGTACACCAGGTCGTCGTCGGCGTTAAGCACGGCCCAGCCGTTTTTGCGCACGGTGCGGGGCAGCACGCCCTTCACGGCGGCCATTTCCTCCACCGTGTTGATGTCGCGCAAACCCAGGTGGTCGGCGGCCACGTTGGTTACCACGGCAATGTCGCAGGTGTGGAAGCCCAGGCCGGAGCGCAGCATGCCGCCGCGGGCCGTTTCGAGCACCGCGAAGTTCACCGTCGGGTCCTTCAGCACAAACTCCGCGCTCTGCCCGCCGGTGCAGTCGCCTTTCTGCAGCTGCTTGCCCTGAATGTAGATGCCGTCGGTGGTGGTGAAGCCCACTTTGTAGCCCTTGGAGGCCACCATGTGCGCAATCAGGCGGGTGGTGGTGGTTTTGCCGTTGGTACCCGTCACGGCAATAATCGGGATACGGGCCGTGGCGCCGGGCGGAAACAGCATGTCGACGACGGGCGCGGCCACGTTGCGGGCCAGCCCCACGGTGGGCGAAATGTGCATCCGGAAGCCCGGGGCGGCGTTTACCTCAATTACGGCCCCGCGCGACTCGTTCAGCGGCACGGCAATGTCGTTGGTCAGCAGGTCGATGCCGCAGATGTCGAGCCCGATGATGCCCCCGACCCGCTCGGCCAGCAGCACGTTGTAGGGGTGCAGCTGATCGGTCACGTCGGTAGCAGTGCCGCCGGTGCTGATGTTGGCGGTGCTTTTCAGATACACGATTTCGCCGTCCGGCAGCACCGATTTCAGGCTCAGCCCCGCGCCCTTCAGCATGTCGAGCGTGTGCTTGTCGGCCTTGATGCTGGTGAGCACCTTTTCGTGGCCCACACCGCGGCGCGGATCCTTGTTTACTTCGTCGATGAGCTGCTGAATCGTGCTCTTGCCGTTCCCGGTGACGGCGGCCGGGGTGCGCCTGGCAGCGGCCACCAGCTTCCCGTTTACCACCAGCAGGCGGAAGTCGTGGCCTTCGATAAACTGCTCCACGATGACGGCGCGGGAATACACCTGCGCCGCTTTCAGGCCGGCAGCCGCCTCTTTCCAGTTCATGATGCGGATGGTGGCGCCCTTGCCGTGGTTGCCGTCGAGCGGCTTGGTCACGATAGGAAAGCCCAGCTCTTCGATGGCGTCGCGCAGGCCGGCTTCCGAATATACGGTCGTGCCGTTGGGCACCGGCACGCCGGCATCCTTAAGCATGGCCTTCGTGCGGTTCTTGTTGCCGGCAATTTCGACGCCCGCGTGCGAGGTCTGCGACGTAGTGGTGGCCCAGATGCGCTTCTGGTTCACGCCGTAGCCCAGCTGGATGATGCTGGTGTTCTTGAGCTGGATGTAGGGAATGTTGCGCGAGGCGGCCTCGGCCACAATGCTCCAGGTGCTGGGGCCAAAGAACTCGTCTTCCCGGATTTCGTGCAGTTCGGCCACAATGGGCTTGATATCCACCTTCTCCTTTCTGCAGAGCGCCTCCACGATTTCGACGGCGGCCTCGGCCGCAACGCGGCCGGCGCGCTCTTCCTGGTAGGCAAACACGACAAACTCCACGCCCTCTTCCTTGGCCGGATACGACTTGCCCCAGTACACGGGCATGCCAGCCAGCCGCTGCAGCTCCAGCGCCACGTGCTGGATGACGTGGCCGATGGGCTCCCCGTCGGTCAGCTGCTCCAGCGTCAGCGGCGGGTGCTTGGCCGACTGCTTGGCGGAGGTGTAACCCGAGTTGGCGGAGGTTTCGCCGGGCTTGCCCAGGCCGGGCAGCAGTTTGGTGAGGCGGCTGGCGAGGCCGGGCACGGCATTGGACCACTTGTCGGCAAAATCGCCGAGGTCCACCTTCATAACAATGAGCTTAAAGTGCTTTACGGACCAGTAGCTGGGCCCGCGCATCGTGCGGAGGTCAATAATCTTCATACTGTGTTTTGGGGTGGAGGTCGACTTGTGGGCGGTTGTACGCGGATTTGAAATGTAGGGATAATGATTCAGGAAATAGCAGCAACCCCGCCGCCCGGCCCAGATAAACTGCACCCTGGACCGAAAAGCCCGAACGCAAAAAACCCGGTCGGGGCTAATCGACCGGGCAACAGAGCTACATAGAAAACAGGAACTAGAAAAAGAGGTGACGAGCGGATTCGAACCGCTGTAGGAGGTTTTGCAGACCTCTACCTAGCCACTCGGTCACGTCACCGGGCTTGGTTTGGGTTGCAAAGCTAAGCCATTGGCCGGCTTTTACCAAACCTGCTCGCGCAATTTCTTCGGGTAGCCGCTTAACGCGCTGGGCATCTGAAAGAAGAAATATCCAGAGGCCTCTGCCCCATAAACCCGGCACGCCCGGCGAAGCGAAGTCCAAGCATCTCTCCTGCTCCGTGACAATACTATTCAGGCGAAGCGGCAAAGGATACCGCCCGCTTTACTCGGCAGCACAGGCTTTGATTGGTAGTTGGTGAGCTGCACAAAAAAAGGCCCCGACTTGCGCCGGGGCCTCTTCTCTTACTCAAAAGCAGAAAGCTTAGGCTTTCTCCTCGTCCTTCTTATCGGCAGCTTCGTCGCCGGCAATCAGGTCTTTGGCTTTGTCGATGGCGTCGCCGGCAGCTTCGGTTACTTTGCCTACCACGTCACCGGCAACTTCCTTGGCTTTGTTGAAAGCGTCGGAGTGCGTGGCGGCGTCGATGGCTTCGCCGGCAGCTTCCTTGGCCTTGTCGAAGGCGGCGGAAGCGGCACCGGTTACGGCAGCCAGGATACCACCAGCGGCAGCAGCAGCAGCAGGAGCTTCAGCAGCCTCGGCGGCCGGAGCAGCTTCAGCAGCGGGAGCTTCAACTGGCGCAGCAGCCTCAGCCGGGGCAGCCTTCTCAGCTTTCTCAGCCTTCTCAGCCTTCGGAGCAGCCGGGGCCGCGAGCTTCTGCTCACCAGCCTGACGCTCGGTACCCATCATCTTGTCGCGCAGAGCCGACAGCGCATCCAGGTCGCCGAGGGTCGACTTCTCACCCGTAGCGGGCTTCTTGAGGTCGCTCAGCTTGCCTTCGCCCTGGGCCGCAGCACCAGCGCCGCCAGCGGGCTTCTTCTTGGTGAACTTCGAGTTGCGGCTGTCTTCTTCCTGCTGCTGGTTGAATACAGCGGTGTGCGACAGTACAATGCGACGGTCATCCTTGGAGAACTCCACTACGCGGAAGTCCAGCTGCTCGCCGTTCTCGGCGTTCGAGCCGTCCTCTTTCACCAGCGACTTCGGATACGCGAAGCCCTCGATGCCGTACGGCAACTCGAGCACGGCACCACGGTCGTTTTTCTCGGTGATGGTAGCCTTGTGCACCGAGCCGGGGGTGAATACCGTCTGGAACGTATCCCAGGGGTTTTCCTCCAGCTGCTTGTGACCCAGGGCCAGGCGACGGTTGGTGACGTCCAGCTCCAGTACTACCACGTCCAGACGGTCGCCTACCTTCACCATTTCGGATGGGTGCTTGATCTTCTTGGTCCACGACAGGTCCGAAACGTGCACGAGGCCGTCTACGCCTTCTTCCAACTCGACGAACAGGCCGAAGTTGGTCAGGTTACGCACCAGACCATTGTGCTTGGTGCTCACGGCGTACTTGGTGCCGAAGTCGCCACGGGTCCATGGATCTTCGCTGAGCTGCTTGATGCCGAGGCTCATCTTGCGGTCTTCGCGGTCGAGGGTCAGAATCTGAGCCTCTACTACGTCGCCCTGCTTGATGAAGTCCTGCGGGTTGCGCAGGTGCTGGCTCCAGCTCATCTCCGAAACGTGGATCAGGCCTTCTACGCCCGGCACGATTTCCATGAAGGCGCCATAGTCGGCTACGTTCACGATCCGGCCTTTCACCTTGGTGCCTACGCCCATTTCGGCGGGCAGCGAATCCCACGGATGCGGGGTCAGCTGCTTCAGGCCGAGGCTGATACGCTTCTTGGCTTCGTCGAAGTCGAGAACGACAACGTTGAGTTTCTGATCCAATTGCAGCACTTCGCTCGGATGAGCGATACGGCCCCACGAGATGTCGGTGATGTGCAGCAGACCATCTACCCCACCAAGGTCGATGAACACGCCGAAGTTGGTCATGTTCTTGATTACGCCTTCGAGGATCTGGCCTTTCTCCAGGTTGTTGAGGATAGCCTCACGCTGCTTCTCGAGGTCTTTCTCGATCAGGACTTTGTGCGATACAACTACGTTGTCGAAAGCGGCGTTGATTTTCACCACCTTCACTTCCATGCGACGGCCGACATAGATGTCGAAGTCACGGATGGGCTTCACGTCAATCTGCGAGCCGGGCAGGAAGGCTTCTACGCCGTCCAGATCCATGATCAGACCACCTTTGGTCCGACGCTTTACCACGCCTTCCAGAATGGTGTCATTCTCCAAAGCATCGTAAATCGACTTCCAGGCCTGCTTGATCTTGGCCTTCTTGCGGGACAAAATCAGCTGACCGTTCGAATCTTCCTGGTCTTCGATGAATACCTCAACCTGGTCGCCGATTTTCAGGTCTACCAGGTCACGGAACTCCGACAGGGGCACCAGGCCGTCCGACTTGAAGCCGATGTTCAGGATAACGTCGCGGTCGGTGATACCTACTACGGTACCTTTCACCACTTCTTCTTCCTGGACCGTCGTCAGCGTGTCGCCGTACATCTGCTCCATCTCGGCGCGCTGCTCCGCGGTATAGTTACCGCCAAACTGCGAGGCTCCGAGGTTTTCCCAATCGAAGTTATCTACTACTTCTACTGCCATAATACGTGTTGGCCCTTCTGTACACGTCCGGCGCAGGGCCCCCAACCGGAACGCGTTATGAGTAACTTCCTAAGGCTCAGCCTCAGGCCCCACCACCCTGGCGGGGCGGCAAAGATACGGAGTTGGCGGCAGGATTCCCAGCGCCGAATCAGTTGAAAAACACCGGGTTAAAATACCGGCGCGCCCGGCGGCGCGCTACCACCGGTTTTGCCCGCGCCCGGGCCGCCGTCACGGTGGCCCAAACCGGCCGATTTGCCCGGGAGGCCGGATTATCTGTTCAAAATTTTGGCTTCGCCTTTCTGGTTTACCCCGCGTTTGCGACCGTTCACCGCCCGGCCTCAGACGTTAGTCCCCGCCCCGGCAAATCGGGAGCCGCGCCCCCGGCAACTTGCAGCAGCCGGGAGAAGTATGGAACGACGTATCCGACAACCACAACCAACCTCTCTACCCATGAGCTACATCAAAGCCGGCCAGGATGCCAATGGCCAAGACGTCAAACTGCACTACACCGACCAGGGACAAGGCAACCCCATCGTATTAATTCACGGCTGGCCCGCTTCCCACGAAATGTGGGAATACCAGCTGGCCGAGCTGCCCAAGCACGGCAACCGCGTTATTGCCTACACCCGCCGCGGCTTCGGCAACTCCACCAAAACCTGGGACGGCCACGACTACGACACGCTGGCGGACGACTTGAAGGCCGTGCTCGACACGCTGGATCTGCAGAACGTGACGCTGGTCGGCTTCTCGATGGGCGGCGGCGAAGTGGCCCGCTACATGAGCCGGCACGGCGGGGCCCGCGTGGCCCGCGTCGCCTTCATATCGGCCGTGACGCCCTTTCTGCTGCAAACCGACGACAACCCCGACGGCGCCCCCAAGAAGGTGTTTGACGGAATGGTCGAGGGCCTCCGCAAAGACCGCTTCGATTTCCTGTCTTCCTTCGGCAAGAAGTTCTTCGGCGTGGGCACCATCAGCCACCCCGTGAGCAGCGCCACGCTGGACTGGATGCAGGCCATGTGCCAGCTGGCCTCGCCCCGGGCCACCGAGCAGGACGTGTACGCCTTTGCCGCCACCGACTTCCGCCAGGATCTGAAGGCGCTGAAGGTCCCCACGCTGGTTATTCACGGCAGCAGCGACGAAACCGTCCCGGCCAAGGTCAGCGGGGAGCGGATGACGCAGTACGTGCCCCACGCCCGGTTTGTGGCGTACGAAGGCGCCCCGCACGGCCTGTTCATCACCGAGAAAGACCGGCTGAACCAGGATCTGCTGGCCTTCGTGGGCTCCACCGTCAGCACCAAAGCCGCGCAGCCCGCCAACTACTAGCCGGTAGCGCGGCCCGCACGAAGAAGGGCCCGGCACTGAAGCATTGCTTCGGTGCCGGGCCCTTCTTCGTGCGGGCTTGTGGGCAGGCCTAAGCCCGGCCCATTTCGCGCAGGTGAGCAACGTGGGAAGCCACCGCGTAGCGCATCTTGGGGTAGTCGTTGTAGGTGATGCCGAATTCCTCGCAGGCCTGCCGGACGATTTTGCTCAGCGCCGGATAGTGCACGTGCGAAATGGTCGGGAACAGGTGGTGCTCCACCTGGAAGTTGAGCCCGCCCACCAGCCAGCTGATGACGCTGTTGTGCGTGGCGAAGTTGGCCGTGGTCTTAATCTGGTGAATGGCCCACTCGTCTTCCAGCTTGCCGGTCGTTTCGTGGGGCATGGGAAAGGAAGTGTGCTCCACGGTGTGGGCCAGCTGAAATACCAGGCTCAGCGAGAAGCCGGCCACGGCCATAAAGATGAGGAACCCAACCAGCCAGCTCACAAACCCAAGCGTGTAGAGCGGCAGGCCCACGAACAGAAACAAGTTGAGCAGCTTGAAGCTCCAGAACACGACATGGTCGGTAGGCTCCATCTTCTTGATCGGCATCTCCCCGATTTTACCCTTGAAATACTTCTGGTAATCCATGAAGAAAATCCAGGCGATGAACAGCAGGGAGTAGAAAAACCAGAAGTACAGGTGCTGAAAGCGGTGCATGCTGTGGCGCGGCTGGGTAGAGCTCAAACGCAGCCAGGGCTGCGCGTCGATGTCATCATCAACCCCTTCGATGTTGGTGTACATGTGGTGAATCAGGTTGTGCTTCGCGTTCCACATGAAGCTGCTGCCACCCATTACATTCAGCGTAAAAGAGGCAAACTGATTCAGCCAGCGGCTTTTGCTGAACGAGCCGTGGGCGCCGTCGTGCATCACGTTGAAGCCGATGGCCGCGCCGGTCAGGCCCAGCAGCACACTCTCGGCCACTCCCAGCCAAACCGATGGGGTAAAGAAGACGAGATGCACGTACAGGGCCACAAACGTGGCTGTCAGCACCACCGCCTTGACAAACAGGCTGGCGTTGCCGGTCGTAGACTTCTCGTTCTCCTCGAAGTAGATGTTGATTCTGCGCTTCAGCTCGGCATGAAAGGAGCGTGAAGCGGCGAACTTAGGAACGGCCATGAAGTAGAGTTGGGTGAACGGAGGCAAAGGTACCCCATTGCAACCTCAACTAACGGGAGTTAGTTTACCGCGGTTTGCCAGATTCCGGGGCCGTCTTCCTCATTGCCGCCGTCAAGCTCCTCTGAAAATGCATTTAGCCAGCTGAATAACAGCCTCAACGCCGGCGCAGCCCACCTCTGCACGCAGTTGCCACGGCGCCGACACCCATCGAAAAGAGCCAAAAACCTGTACCTCTTTCTCGGCCACCAAAACGCCGGCGCAAGGGGCCGGAGAAGGAGGGCAGGAATTTCACCGACCGGTCTGGCGGTGGGCAGCGAGCAGGCACCCGCTCCCATTCCGCCTGCGTCAGAGTGGAGCCACCGGACGCCACAAGCCACAAAAAAACCGACTGCGGGGCAGTCGGCTTGTTCAGCTCGTCAGTTCAGGTAGGCGTGCCAGTTGTGGTCGAGCGTGCCGGCGCTGAGCTTAAGGAAGCCCGAGAGCGTGGGCTTCTTGGGCTTCTGCCGGATGTGCAGGCCGGCCTCGTCGGGGGTGCGGTGGCCCTTGGCGTGGTTGCAGCGCGAGCAGGCCGTAAGCAGGTTCGTCCAGCTCGACTCGCCGCCGCGGGAGCGGGGCAGCACGTGGTCGAGGGTCAGGTTTTTGGTCGAGCCGCAGTACTGGCACTCAAAATGGTCCCGCTTCATGATGTTGTGGCGGCTCAGGGCAATGCCTTTGTAGGGCACGCGCACGTAGCGCTGCAACCGGATGATGCTGGGCTTGGGATAGGTGTGGGAGATGGTTCGCAGCGTGCCGTGGTCCGAGTTAGCAATCATCTCGGCTTTGTCGAGATAAAGCAGTACAAAGGCTTTCTGCACGCTGCACAACGTAATGGCAGTGTAGTCGCCATTGAGTACAAGCACTTTTTGGTCCATACGCTAGGGTGTGAATCATCGGGGTACAGCGAAAGCTAGATGATTCTAAGCGTATTAACAACAGCGCAAGGGTTTCAGTTGCGCGCTTCGCGCTGGCGAGATGGCAACGATTGTCATTGCGAGCAAAGCGAAGCAATCCGTCCTGGACAATGCGCCAAGCCCTGTTACGCTACAAAGCCCTTACGTTTGCTAACGTCGGGGCTTTGTGGATTAACAAGGCTTTTTACAGTTCCGAGGACGAATTGCTTCGTCTCTGCTTTACTCGCAGAAGGCTCGCAATGCCAGACTGACATCTCAATCGGCCAGAATCCGCTTGATCAGGCGCAGCTTATGGCTGTACTTCTGGCGCTGGCGGTGGTAGATGCCGTTGTGGTCGAGCGGGTCGATGCGGACTTCGCCGCTGGCGTGCAGAATCTGCTGGTCGTCGAGCATGAGGCCCACGTGCACGATGGCGCCGTCGGCATTATCGAAGAACGCCAGGTCGCCGGGCCGGGTCTGCGACACGAAGTGCACGGTCTGGCCGTGGTCGATCTGCTGGCGGGCATCGCGCGGCAGCTGCACCCCGATCAGGCCGTAGAGCTGCTGCATCAGGCCCGAGCAATCCAGCCCGAACAGCGACTTGCCCCCCCACACGTACGGCGACTTCAGGTACACCTGCCCCATCTTCTGCACCAGGGCCAGGCGCTTATCCACCGGGCCGCCGGGGCCGTGCCCGTTCAGGGGGTTGGTGGCGGCCCCGTTGTAGAACATCGTCTGCGCGCCCAGGCGCAGCGTCATGCCATCAAAAAACGGCAGGCGGCTGCCCAGCGTAACCGGAATGCGGGTGGCGGCGTCGCTGACCATCTGCACCACGTCGAGGCTGCGCGGGTGGTCCTGCTGGCCCCAGGCAGTGAAATACTCGCCCGTGACGGGCAGGTGCTGCTTGAAGTCGATCCAACCCACGTACTGGTCGGCGGCCAGCCGGATCTGGTGCCAGCTGCCCTGGGTGAGCAGAATGGTGTAGCACTCGCCAAAGATGAGCTGGGTGACGAGCTCGGCCTTGTCGGTGGGCTCGGCGCGCACCGGCACGGCGCTCAGCGCACAGATTCCGTGTTCCAAAATAAGGAGGTGGAGAGTAGTAGTGGTAGTGAACCGGGGAGCGGTAGAATGATCAGGCGGCAAGTTCGCAGTTTTATCGGCACCAACTGCACAGCCCACGCCCTCTTTCCCGGCGGCCCCGCTCCTGCTCTTAGTACTCCCGGGCGCGGTCCATTTCGCGCTTCTGGTCCTTGGCCTTGATGTCGTCGCGCTTGTCGTAGAGCTTTTTGCCTTTGGCCAGGGCAATTTCGAGCTTGGCGAAGCCCCGGTCGTTGACGAACAAGCGGATGGGCACGATGGTCACGCCCTGCTCCACGGCCTTGCCGGCCAGCTGGCGCAGCTCCTTCTTATTCAGCAGCAGCTTCCGCTCCCGCTTGGCCTCGTGGTTATTGTAGGTACCCAGGCTGTAAAGCGAGATGCTCAGGTTGTGCACCCACAGGCTGCCATCGGCGTGGAAGGCGCAGAAGCCGTCCTGCATGTTCACGTTGCCCTCGCGGATGCTCTTGATTTCGGTGCCCTGCAGCATCATGCCCGCGTCGTACTTGGCCAGCAAGCTGTATTCGTAGCTGGCGCGGCGGTTCACAATGTTGACGCGCTTGGGGGTATCGTCTTTCTGTTTGGCCATGTTCTGGGGGGCGTCGGCGCCTTGCCGGCAGCGGCGGGTAATAAAGGAGAGTAGCGTAAGTACGGAAATTCGCCGCCACCGGCGGGATTCCGCGCTAATTCAGCTTGAGCCGCGGGTCGGGGCTGATGAGCTGGGTGGTGAAGTCACCGGCCTGGTACTGGAAGTGGGCCGTCATGGCCACCATGCCGGCATTGTCGGTGCAGAATTCGAAGTCGGGAATAAAGATTTCCCACCCTTTTTCGGTGCCCAGCTGGGTCAGGGCCGCGCGCAGGCCGGAGTTGGCAGCCACGCCGCCGGCCAGGGCCAGCTGGGTCAGGCCCTGGTCGTGGGCGGCGCGGGTGAGCTGGCGCAGCAGCGTGAGGATGATGGTGTGCTGGATGCTGGCGCAGAGGTCGGGCAGGTTTTCGGGGATGAAGTCCGGATTCTGGGCCGTCTGCTGGCGCAAAAAGTACATAACCGCCGTTTTCAGCCCGCTGAACGAGAAGTCGTAGCCGGGCATGGCGCCCACCGGAAACGGAAAGCGCGTGGGGTTGCCCAGCCGGGCCTGCTTATCGAGGTGGGGGCCGCCGGGATACGGCAGGCCGAGCAGCTTGGCGGTTTTGTCGAAGGCCTCCCCGGCCGCGTCGTCGATGGTCTGGCCGATGACCTCCATTGCCAGGGCGCTGCGCACAATCACCAGCTGGGTGTGCCCGCCGCTGACGGTGAGGCACAGAAACGGAAACTGCGGCCGCGGCGCCCGGATGAAGTGGGCCAGAATGTGGGCCCGCATGTGATTCACGGCAATCAGGGGCTTATTCAGGGCCAGGGCGAAGGTTTTGGCGAACATGCTGCCCACCAGCAGGGAGCCCAGCAGCCCCGGGCCCTGGGTAAAGGCGACGGCGTCGAGGGCAGATTTCTCTACCTTTGCCCGGCGCAGGGCTTCCTGCACCACCGGAATCAGGTGCTGCTGGTGCGCCCGCGAGGCCAGCTCCGGCACCACCCCGCCGTATTGTTCGTGCACCTGCTGCGTGGCCACCACGTTGGCCAGGATTTCGCCGCCCGCCATCACGGCGGCGGCGGTATCGTCGCAGGAAGACTCGATGGCCAGGATAACGGGGGTCAGCATGGGAAAAAGTTCAGCGTGAAAAAGCGTCGGCGGCCGGCGAGCAAAGCGCCGGGCCGGCGGCGGAAGCACAAAGGTCGTTTAAATCAGTAAACCGGGGATTTTGCAGATAGTCTGACCCAACTCGCGTACTTTTTCCGGGGCCGGGGTTTTAAGGCAAGGGGTTTGCGCAGGCAGCCGTTGCCTAAAATCCCGCATCTTCGTATTCTGCCCGCCTTCCTTTCCCGTTTCGCCGCCCGTGCCCCGCTTCCTCTCCATCACGCTCAAAGTTCTGCTTAGCCTCCTTTTGCTGGTGGGGCTGGCCGTGGGCGGCCTGCTGCTGGCGCTGCGCGTTCCGAGCGTGCAAACCCGGCTGGCCCACCGCGCCGCCACCCTGCTCAGCGACAAGCTCGGGCAGCGCGTGCTGATCGGCCGGGTGGACGTGCGCCCGTTTTCGCGGGTGCTGCTCGAAGGCATTCAGGTGCTGGACCGCCGCGGCAACGAGCTGTTCAGCGTGGGCCGCGCCGATGCCGACATCCGGCTGTTTTCGGTGCTGGACCCCAGCCACCTGCACGTGGGCAGGCTCACGCTGGAGGAGCCCCGCTTTGCGCTGGTAACCTACCCCGAAACGCCCGACTCCACCAACCTGAGCGAGTTTCTGGGGGCCGTGAAGCGCCTGCTCGGCCCGCCCGACACCACCAAGGCCAGCAAGCCCTTCGACTTCCAGATTGAAGCCGTCAGCCTGCGCAACGGCCGCTTTATCCTCGACCGGCAGGATACGCCCAAAGCGCCCGAGTACGGCCGCTCGATGGACTACGCCCACATGTACGTCGACAGCATCTACGCCGACGCCACCGGGCTGCGCCTGCGGGCCGACACGATTCACGCCAACCTGGCCGGCCTGCGGGCCGTGGACCGGCCTTCCAAAACCCGGCTGCGGGAGCTGACGGCCGACATGACCTACGCCACCCGGTTCTGGGAATTCAAGGACCTGAACCTGCGCGTGGGCAACTCCCAGCTGCACGACTACCTGCGCTTTGACTTTCGCCACTTCCTGAACTTCACCGACTTCAACGACTCGGTGAAAGTAACGGCCAGCCTGCTCCCCTCCCGCATCTACTCCGACGACATTGCCCAGTTTGCGCCCCAGCAGGCGGTGCGCGACCTGAAGGAAACGGTGCTGATTTCGGGGCAGGTCAAGGGCTACGTGACCAACTTCACCACCAAAAACCTCGACGTCACCTACGGCCGCAACACCCACGTCATCGGCAACTTCGACGTGAAAGGCCTGCCCAACCTGAAGGAAAGCTTCGTGTCGATGCGCCTGAAGCCGTCGGTGATTGACGGGCGCGACATCCGGCGCTACATCCCGGCCGCGGGCTGGCCCTACGTGCAGCGCCTGGGCACGGTGCGGCTGCAGGGCGAGTTTCTGGGCTTCTACAACGACTTCGTGGCCAACGGCGCCTTCCGTACGGCGCTGGGCGACGTGGTATCGGACGTGAATATCAAGTTCAAGACCGACCCGCGCTACTCCAGCTACGAGGGCCAGGTGCGCACCACCGGCTTCCAGCTGGGCAAGCTGCTCGGCGACGAAAGCCTGGTGCGCGACATCACCATGAACGGCCGCGTGGAAGGCGTGGGCTTCACCCCCGACGCCCGCCTCACGGCCAATGCCACCGTGCAGAGCATCTGGCTCAAGGGCTACCGCTTCCGCAACATCACCACCAACGGCCGGTTCAGCAAGCAGTTTTTCGACGGCAAGCTGGCCGTAAACGACCCCAACCTGCAGATCAGCGCCACCGGCACCGTGGACCTGAATAAAACCCGTCAGGCCTTCAATGTGAAGGCCCTGGTGAAGCGCGCCGACCTGCGCGCCCTGGGTCTGACCACCCGGCGCGTCACCATCGCCACCACCGCCGACGCTAACTTCCGCGGCCTGAAGCTCGACGACCTCATCGGCACCATCAAGCTGCGCAACTCCCGCCTGGACTACGAGGGCAAGACCGTACCCATCGATACCTTCGACGTGGTGAGCCAGCGCGTGGCCGGGCAGCGCACCCTGCGCGTGCGCTCCGAGGTGCTGAACCTGGACGCGGCCGGCACCTTCAACTTCACCACCGTGGCCCGCGACGTGCAGACGCTGCTGACCGAGTACCGCCTCAACTTCGAAAGCAACGACGCGGCCATTGCCGACTACTACCGCCGCAAGCAGCAGCGCCCGATTGCGGACTACGAAATTGCCCTGAACCTGTACCTGAAGCAGGCCAACCCCGTGCTGCACGTCTTCGTGCCCCAGCTCACGCTGTCGGATTACTCCCGCATCGACGGCTCGTTCCGCAACGGTCTGACCTCCATCTTCCAGCTGGGCGGCCACTTCAACGGCGTGCAGTACGACAGCATCAGGGCCGTCAACACCGATTTTGAATTCACGACTTCCAAGCTGCCCTACCAGCCCGAGGTGCTGGCCCAGGCCAACATTACCTCGGAGCGGCAGGTGCTGCCCGGCCTGGGCAAGACGGAGAACTTCTACGTCGAAGGCGTGTGGGACCAGGAGCGCATCAACTTTTCCACCTCCCTGGCCCAGACCGGCACCTCCAACAAAGCCACCATCAACGGCGGACTGGTTTTTCTGCCCCGCGCTATTCAGATTGTGTTCCGGCAGTCGGGGGTGAACCTGCTGGGGAAGGACTGGACCATTGCCGCCGATAACTCCGTGATTATTTCCGGGCTGGGCAAGGAGTTCGACATCCAGAACCTGAGCCTGAGCAGCGGCACGCAGAGCGTGAGCGCCCAGGGCTTCATCTCCACCGACCCCAGCAAGGTGCTGCAGCTGGCCGTCAAGGACTTCCAGCTCGGCACGCTCAGCTCGCTCACTACCCAGAAAATCGAGGGCCGCGTGAATGCGGAAGGAAAGATCAGCGGGCTGTACGGCACGCTGGAAGTAAACAGCACCCTGAACGTGGACTCGCTCACGTTCGACAAAACCCTGATCGGGGACGTGCGCGGCAAAGGCAACTGGCACAACGGCACCAACCACCTTGACGTGGACCTCGACGTGATTCGGGAGCGGCAGCGCGTGGTGCGGCTGGCGGGCACCTACGCCCCCCGCGAGACCGAGCAGCAGCTCAACCTGACCGCCATCCTCGACAACGCCCCCGTGAAGCTGGCCGAGCCGTTTCTGAACACCCTGTTTCGCGACATGAGCGGCACGGCCATGGGCACGCTGCGCCTCACCGGCCGGCTGGCGGCCCCGGTGCTGCTCGGCGACATCGACGTGAGCGACGGCAAGCTGACCTTCATCTACCTGGGCACTACCTACACCTTCGCCGACCGTATCCGGTTTGCCGATGACGGCATCGTGCTGAAAAACGTGCGCCTGCGCGACCCGCTGGGCAACTCGGGCGTGCTCGACGGCACCATCTACGAGAAGGGCTTTCAGGATATGCGCCTCGACCTGCGGGCCAGCTTCACCAAGCTGCTGGTGCTCAACACCACCCGCAAGGACAATGAGCTGTACTTCGGCACGGCCTACGCCACCGGCGACGCCCGGGTGCGCGGCCCGGCCGATAACCTGGTCGTGAACGTGACGGCCCGCAGTGAGGCCGGCACCCGCCTGTCGTTGCCGCTCGACAACGCGGCCAAGGCCGAGAAGGCCAACTACATCAGGTTCGTCAACCGCAACGTGACCGACACGGCCCGCACGATCAGGGTGCCCACGGCCGCCGCGGGCCGCTCCGATCTGTCGGGCATCCGGCTCAACTTCAACCTGACGGTGACGCCGGACGCCTACATCGAGATTCTGCTCGACGAGAGCACCGGCGACGTCATCCGGGGCACGGCCACCGGGCAGCTGCGCCTGAACATCGACACCCGCGGCGACTTCAACATGTACGGCGCGGTCGAGATTGTGCGCGGGGCCTACAACTTCACTTTGCAGGGGCTGGTCAACAAGGAGTTTGTGGTGCGGCCCGGGGGCAGCATCACCTGGAACGGCGACCCGCTGCAGGGCGAGATGAACGTGACGGCGGCTTACACCCAGCGCACGTCCCTGGCCCCGATTCTGCAAACCAACAACGCCGTGGTGCCCGTGACGGCCGTGATGAATCTGACCGGCCCGCTGCTGCTGCCCATCATCCGCCTGAACCTGGAATTCAACGACATCCCCTCCTCGCTCGAGGGCGAGCTGACGCCGTTTCTGTCGGCGCTGCGCAACGACGAGCAGGAGCTCAACCGGCAGGTGTTCAGCCTGATCGTGTTCCGCCAGCTGACCTCGCCGGGCTCGTTGGCGTCGGTGGCCTCGTTCCGGGGGCAGGACAATGCCCTGGGCAACAGCTTGGGGCAGATTATTTCCACCCAGCTGGGGTTGCTCACCTCCCAGATTGACCCCAACCTGGAAATCTCCTTCAACTTCACCGGCCTCACCGCCGAGCAGCTGCAGGCCCTGCAGGTGCGCCTGAGCTACAGCTTCCTCAACGGCCGGCTGCGCGTCACCCGCGAAGGCGGCTTCAGCAACACGGCCAGCGCCCCGCCCGGCACGACGGGCAACCAGAACACGGCCCAGGCCTCGCTGCTCGGCGACCTGAGCCTGGAATACTACCTGCGCCCCGACGGGAAGTTCCGGGCCAAGCTGCGCTACGAAACCACCCCGCGCGACTACAGTGACCTGACCGGCTTCAGCAACCAGGCCCGCGCCGGCGTCAGCCTGCTGCACACCGAGCAGTTCGACTCGTTCCGGGAGCTGTTTTCGCGCAAGCGCCTGAGCCGCCGCGCCGCCGCCACCCGCAAAGCCCGCGAGGTGCTCAACATCGACGACGACCCGCGCACGGTGATGTAAAAACCCAGGAATCCTGACGTACGGCCGGCCCGCGGCGGCTATTGTGCCGATTCATAATTCCGAACCCCGTACTTTTGCCCCGCATGCCCCAGAATCGTCCTACCCGTAAAAAGAAGCTTGGCAACTATCCGCACCTGATGGTGGTGTTCAGCATCACGCTGGCCTTGCTGGTTATCGGGCTGTTCGGGCTGCTGCTGATCCACGCCCACAAGCTCTCCAACCTGGTGAAGGAGAACATCGAAATGCAGGTGTACCTGGAGCGGGACCTGCCCGAAACCGAGCTGCTGCGCCTGCAGCAGGACTTCGGCCGCAAAAAGTACATTGCCTTCAAGGACGACCAGCCCCAGGTGCGGTTTCTGTCGAAGGAGGAAGGCGCCAAGCAGTTTGTGGAGCAGACCGGGGAGGATTTCCAGCAGTTTCTGGGCGACAACCCCCTGCGCGACGCCTACATCCTGAAAATCAACGCCGACTACACCGAAACCGCCGCCCTGCGCCAGATCGAGCAGGACCTGAAGACGGCCAAGGGCGTATTTGAGGTGCAGTACGTGCAGAGCCTGATAACGTCCATCAACCAGAACGTGCGCAAGCTGAGCCTGGTGCTGCTGGGCTTCGCCGTCATCCTGACCCTGGTCGTGACGGTGCTGATCAACAATACCATCAAGCTGGCGCTGTTTTCCCAGCGCTTCCTGATCCGGAGCATGCAGCTGGTGGGCGCCACATCGTTCTTCATTCAGCGGCCGTTTCTGCGCCGGGCTACCTGGCAGGGCTTCGTCAGCGGCGTGCTGGCCGGGCTGCTGCTGCTGGCGCTGCTGCAATACGCCTACCTGCAGGTCGACGAGCTGCGGCTGCTGCGCGACGAGCGGCTCATCGGGGCTTTGCTCGTGGTGATGGTGGCGCTGGGCGCGGGCATCGGCTTTCTGAGCTCCTACCGCGCCGTGCGCAAGTACCTGGGCATGGCCCTCGATGATTTGTATTGATTGGTTGGTGGGGTCTTGGGGGCTTAGGGTCTTGGTTTTTAGCTCTGATGACTGCCAGACCACGCCACCGACCGTAAGGCCTTAGCCCAAACCGCCCGCCCTGACCCGCGAGGTCACCTCCCAGGATTCCCAAAAAACCAAGTCCCCAAGACCCTAAGTCCCCAAGACCCCAAGAGCCTAAAATGGAACAGAAACCCACTCCCCGCTTCGCCTTCGGGCCGCGCAACTACCGGCTGATGTTTATCGGGCTGGCCGTGCTGGCCGCCGGCTTCGTCACCATGACGCTGGACTCGGCCCCCTACGGGGAAGGCTTCCTGGGCATCACCCTGGGCCCGATTCTGCTGGCCATCGGCTTCGGCATCGAGTTCTGGGCCGTCATGGCCCGCAACGGCCACCACGCCGCGGTAGCCACCGATGCCGTGACCCGCGAGGAGCTGGCGGCCAACCCGGTTCCCGGCGGCGCCCCCGCCCCGGCTTCCCCCGCGGCCCCGGTCCGGCCTACCTACACGCGCCCTTCGTAGATGAGCTACTGGCACGCGGTGCTCCTGGCCATCGTTGAGGGGCTGACGGAGTTTTTGCCCATTTCCAGCACCGGGCACATGATTATTACCTCCGCCCTGCTCGGCATTCCGGTTACGGCCTTCACCAAGCTCTACCTGGTCGTTATCCAGCTGGGCGCCATTCTGTCGGTGCTGGCCGTGTACTGGAAGCGCTTTTTTCAGAGCTTCGACTTCTACCTGAAGCTGCTGGTGGCGTTTCTGCCCATCGTGGTGGTGGGGCTGCTGCTCAAAAAGCACATCGACGCCCTGCTCGACTCCGTGACGACGGTGGCCGTGATGCTGCTCGTGGGCGGCGTGGTGCTGCTGTTCGTCGATAAGTGGTTTCCGCAGGAGACGCCCCAGGAGGGCGGACGCCCGGTCACCAACCCGAGCTTCAAGGAAGCGCTGCTCATCGGCTTGTTTCAGTGCCTGGCCGTGGTGCCGGGCGTGAGCCGCTCGGCGGCCACCATCATCGGCGGCCTCACCCAGAAGCTCACCCGCCGCGCCGCGGCCGAGTTTGCCTTCTTCCTGGCCATGCCCACCATGGCCGCCGCGGCCGTCAAAGACGTCTACGACTACTACAAGGATGCCCACGCGCAGGGCACCGATCTGGCCCACCTGTTCACGGCCGAGCAGCTTAAGCAGCTGGCTTTGGGCAACGTGGTGGCCTTCGTGGTGGCGCTGCTGGCCATTCAGGTATTCGTGGGCTTCGTTACCAAGTATGGCTTCCGGGCCTTCGGCATCTACCGCATCATCGTGGGGGGCATTTTGCTGATTCTCATTGGCCTGGGCATTAATCTAAAGCTGGTATGAGCGACGTAACGCCGCAGGAGTTTGATTTTGAGGAGGGCGAAGTGCTGCTGCTGGACAAGCCGCTGACCTGGACCTCGTTTGACGTGGTGCGCAAGGTGAAGAACACGCTGCGCATCCGCAAAATCGGCCACGCCGGCACCCTCGACCCGCTGGCTACGGGCCTGCTGATTCTGTGCACGGGCAAGAAAACCAAGCAGATTGACCTGATTCAGGCCCAGGAAAAAGAATACACCGGTACCTTCCGCCTCGGCCAGACCACGCCCAGCTTCGACCTGGAAACGCCGGTCGACGCCGAGCAGCCCTTCGCCCACCTCACCGACGCCGCCGTGCGGGCCGCCACCGCGCAGTTTCTGGGGCTGATTGAGCAGACGCCGCCGCTGTTTTCGGCCGTCAAAATCAACGGTGAAAGAGCCTACGAGGTGGCCCGCCGCGGCGGCGAGGCCGAAATCAAGAGCAAGCAGGTGACCATCCGCGAGTTTGAGCTGACCCGCGTCGAGCTGCCGGAAGTAGATTTTCGGGTGACCTGCACCAAAGGCACCTACATCCGCAGCCTGGCCCGCGACTTTGGCGCGGCCCTGGGCGTGGGCGCCCACCTCACCCGGCTGATCCGCACCCGCATCGGGGCCTACAGCCTGACCGACGCGCTGACGATGGAGCAGATTGAGGCGCTGCGCCCGCCGCGGCCCGAGGGTGAGGAAGCCCGCCCCCCGCGCCAGCAGAACCAGCGCCGCCCCGAGCGGCGCGCCGGCCTGGAGTTCTATAACGCCCAGCAGCCGGCGGCCCCCGCTCCGGCGGCCGCTGCCCCCACCGACGACGCTTCGTAGCCCCCGGCTTTACTCCCTGTTTCACCAACCTTACTGCCGATGCAAGTTGTTCGGGACCCGGCGCAGTTTCCGGTTTTAGGCAAGGCCACCGTCACCACCGGCAGCTTCGACGGCGTGCACCTGGGCCACCAGCGCATTCTGGGGCGGCTGCGCGAGGTGGCCCGGCAGCACGGCGGCCCTACCGTGGTCATCACCTACTGGCCCCACCCGCGGCTGGTGCTGGGGCCGCCCCTCACCCACCCCGAGTGGCTGGAGCTGCGCCTGCTCAATACCCTCGACGAGCGGATTGAGAAGCTGGCCGGCTTTGGCGTCGACTACCTGCTCATCCTGCCCTTCACCCGCGCATTTGCGGCCCTTACCTCCGAGGAGTACATCCAGCAGATTCTGCTCGACACCGTGGGCACCAAGCAGCTGGTCATTGGCTACGACCACCGCTTCGGCAAAAACCGGGAGGGCGGCTTCGATTACCTCAGCCGGCACGCCGGCCGCTACGGGCTGAGCGTGGAGGAGATTCCGCGCGAGGACGTGGACGCGGTGGGCGTGAGCAGCACCCGCATCCGCCAGGCGTTGCTGGCCGGCGACGTGACGACGGCCAACCGCTACCTGGGCTACCACTACCCGCTCACCGGCCGCGTGGTGAAGGGCCAGCAGCTGGGCCGCACCATCGGCTACCCCACGGCGAACCTGGCGCTGGCCGAGCCGCTGAAGCTGGTGCCCGCCCGCGGCATTTACGCCGTGTGGGCCCGCACGGCGGCCGGCACCCGCCACCCGGCCATGCTCAGCATCGGCGTGCGCCCCACCATCGGCGAGGGCCTGGCCCAGACCATTGAAGTCAACCTGCTCGACTTCAGCGCCGACCTCTACGACCAGCTGCTCACCCTGGAGTTTGTGACCTGGCTGCGGGCCGAGGAGAAGTACGACGGCCTGCCCGCCCTCACCGCCCAGCTGGCGCGGGATGAGCAGGCTACCCGACTGGCCCTGCAGTAGGCAGCGCTGCGGCTGAGTGGCTGAGTGGTGCCACGACTTGGAGTCGTGGCACCACTTCGTTGCCCGACCTTGCTCATTGCTCATGGCTGATTCCTATCTTCCCGCTTCCAAAATTCCCCCACTCTCTATGATCAACAAAGTTGTAGCCGACGCCCAGGCCGCCCTGCACGGCCTCACCGACGGCATGACGCTGATGCTGGGCGGCTTCGGCCTCTGCGGCATTCCCGAAAACTCCATCCAGGAAGTCCTGCGCCTGGGCGTCAAGAACCTGACCTGCATCAGCAACAACGCCGGCGTCGACGACTTCGGCATCGGGCGGCTGCTGCAGACCAAGCAGGTGCGCAAGATGATTTCGAGCTACGTGGGCGAAAACGCCGAGTTTGAGCGCCAGCTGCTCAGCGGCGAGCTGGAGGTAGAGCTGATTCCGCAGGGCACCCTGGCCGAGCGGTGCCGGGCCGGCGGCGCGGGCATCCCGGCCTTTTTCACCCCGGCCGGCTACGGCACCGAGGTGGGCGAAGGCAAGGAAAGCCGGGAGTTCAACGGCAAGATGTACCTGCTCGAAACCGCCCTGCACGCCGATTTCGCCTTCGTGAAAGCCTGGAAGGGCGACACGGCCGGCAACCTGATCTACAAGGGCACCGCCCGCAACTTCAACCCCATGATGGCCACAGCCGGTAAAATCACGGTGGCGGAAGTGGAAGAGCTGGTGCCCGCCGGCGAGCTGGACCCCAACCAGATCCACACCCCCGGCATCTTCGTGCAGCGCATCTTCCAGGGCAAGGACTACGAAAAGCGCATCGAGCAGCGTACCGTTCGGGCCTAGTATAAACCAGAACGTCATTCCGAGCGAAGTCGAGGAATCTCGCGTGCTGATGTTAGATTACTAATCAACCGTCAGCACGCGAGATTCCTCGACTTCGCTCGGAATGACTCACAAAACAACGACTATGCTCGACAAACACGGCATCGCCAAGCGCATTGCCCAGGAAGTTCAGAACAACTCTTACGTCAACCTCGGCATCGGCATTCCGACCCTGGTGGCCAACTACATTCCCGCCGGCATCAACGTGGAATTGCAGTCCGAAAACGGGCTGCTGGGCATGGGCCCCTTCCCTACCGATGCCGAAGTAGACCCCGACCTGATCAACGCCGGCAAGCAAACCGTGACCACGCTGCCCGGCTCCAGCCTGTTTTCCTCGGCCGACTCGTTTGGCATGATCCGCGGCGAGCATGTGGACCTGACCATTCTGGGCGCCATGGAGGTGTCGGAAAACGGCGACATCGCCAACTGGAAGATTCCGGGCAAGATGGTCAAGGGCATGGGCGGGGCCATGGACCTGGTGGCCTCGGCCAAAAATATCATCGTGGCCATGCAGCACGTAGCCCGCGACGGCAGCTCCAAGCTGCTGCCCGCCTGCACGCTGCCCATCACGGGGCTGCGCTGCGTGAAGAAAATCGTGACCGAGCTGGCCGTGCTCGACGTGACCCCCGACGGCTTCGTGCTGCGCGAGCGGGCCCCCGGCGTCACGGTCGAGCAGATTCAGGCTGCCACCGCCGGCAAGCTGGTGATTCCGGCCGCCGGCGTACCGGAGATGCAAGGAGTGTAAACCGACTGTCATTGCGAGGACGAAGGACGAAGCAGTCCGTCCTGGACAATGAGCCAACCACTGTAAACGCAGAAAGTCCCGACGTACGCCAACGCCGGGGCTTTCTTTTGAAAAGGAGCTTTTCCCATTTCCGAGGACGGATTACTTCGTCCTTCGTCCTCGCAATGACACGTACTCCTTCGTATCTTCGGCACCCCTTGCCTCTACTGCCTATGAACCGCTCCTTCTACGCTACGCTGCTGCTTTTCACCAGCCTGACGGCCCGGGCCCAGTCGCCCGTCATCGACCGCACCGACATGCCCGCGCCGACCACCGCCGCGCCCGTCGACACGCTGCGGCTGAGCGTGGCTGGCCCGGGGCTGCCGGCCGGGGCGCCGCTGCTGAGCCAGCGCGGCCCCGCCCAAACCTGGAGCTACGCGGCCCTGACGCCGGTTTCCCAGCAAGTGGAGCGCTACGTAACGGTAAGCAGCGTCACGGCTACGGCTCCGCTGTACCTGCTTTACTTCGGCCCGTTGGGCGGCGTAAACCGGGCCACCGCGGCCTCGCCCCAGGCGCTGCCGCTGCCGCCCGGCGCGCCGGTTCAGGTCACCGATTCGTACCAGTTCTACAGCACCACGGCCGCCGCCGCGCCCGCGCAGGACTTCCGCTCGGTGGGCTTCGGGGCCAAGCTGGCCGGCACGCCCATCCCGGTCACCTACGCCAGCCAGGCCCAGCAGGACGTTATCTACCGCTTCCCCCTGAGCTACGCCAGCCCGCGCGACTCCAGCTCCTCGTTCTTCGCCACCCCGGCCGCGGCCAGCGCCGTGGGCTACCTGAGCCAGAAGCGCAAGCGCGTCAACCGGCCCGACGCCTGGGGTACGCTCATCACGCCCTTCGGCTCCTTTTCCACCGTGCGGGTGGTAACCACCCTCACCGACCACGACAGCGTGGCTTTCGGCGGCGGACCCGGCATCGGCTTCGACCTGCCCGTGACCCGGGAGTATAAGTGGCTGGCCAAAACCCACCACGTGCCCCTGCTCACCATCACCACCACCCTGGTGGGCAGCCAGGAAACCATCGTCAGCATCCGCTACCGCGACCGGTACCGCCGCATCGTGCCCCTGGCGGCGAAGCAGGAAGCGGCGGCGCTGGCCGGCGTCGGAGTGTATCCGAACCCGCTGGCCGCCGGGCCCCTGCACCTGACGGGCCTGCCCGGCACCGCCGCCCTGGTGCAGGCCACCGACCTGACCGGCCGCCGCCTGTTTGAATGGCCCCTGAAGGCCGGCCCGACCGAAGCGACCATTCCCGCCGCCGCACTCGGCTCTTTTCACGGCGTGGCCCTGCTGCGCATCCAGACCGCCCGGGCCGTAGTGGTGCGCCGGGTGGTACGGCAGTAAAAGACCGCGGCGTAAGCCGCGAATAACTCCCCCGCCGCCCCGCGTACCCGGTCCGAAAATCCGGCCACTGCCGCCGCAGGCCCAACCCAAACACGCTCCAAGCAGCAGGACGAGGCTGCTAGGCATTCTGCCAGCAGCGAAGAAGCGGGCGGAGCGCCCGAAGAGGCAAAATTAGCTGTAGCATGGCGCTTCGGTCGCTATGGCTGGCGCTTCGGCTGCTACGCCGGCCTCTTCGGTTGGGGCAGTTGGGGCTCCGGTCGGGGTGGCAGCGGCTTGGGTGGCGGCGGCCAGCGCTTCGGGCGGTACAGCTGGCGCTTCGGGCGGTACGGCCAGGGATTCGGGGCCGGCGGGCGGGCCTGCATAGGCCGCGCCGGCGCAGCAAATCGAGCCAATGCAAGCCACTTTTTTACCCCGGCCGTTATTCTGCCGTAAGATAGGCGCCCCGCCTACGGGCCGGGCTGGTATCTTTGCGCTTTCTCCCACGACTTCCTTTTTCTGCTTTATATGGCCACTTCCTCCTCCGCCAAGTCCGGCGGCAGCCACGCCAAAAAACAAGTTCTGCCCGGCGCCCCCAGTCCCACCGAGCTGCTCACCCCTACTGCCGTACCCGCCCACAAGCTGGTACTGCGCACCCTGCGTCGCTCCGACTTCAAGGCCGTGAAAGGCATCATGGACAAGGTATACTCCAACATGGAGGGCGCCTGGTCGGCCGAGGAGTTTGGGGCCCTGGTGCGCAAATTCCCCGAGGGCCAGATCTGCATCGAGGACAACGGGCTGGTAGTAGCCGCCGCCCTGGCCATCACGGTGCAGTACTCCGACTTCGGCGACAAGCACACCTACGCCAAAATCACCGGCAACGGCAAGTTCAACACCCACAACCCCGACGGCGACACGCTCTACGGCGTCGACGTATTCGTGGACCCCGAGTACCGCAGCCTGCGCCTGGGCCGCCGCCTCTACGACGCGCGCAAGGAGCTCTGCGAAAACCTGAACCTGCGCGCCATGGTTGCCGGGGGCCGGATTCCGGGCTACGCCGCCTACGCCAACGAGATGACGCCGGCCAAGTACGTGGAGATGGTGCGCAACAAGGAAATCACCGACCCCATCCTCACCTTCCAGCTCAGCAACGAGTTTCACGTCCGCAAAATCATCCGCGGCTACCTGCCCTACGACTCCGAAAGCAAGGCCTTTGCCACCCTGCTCGAATGGCTGAACGTGTACTACGAGGAGGAGGAAAAGCTCATCGGCAACCAGAAAAGCAACGTCCGCATCGGCATTGTGCAATGGCAGATGCGCGCCACCCGCAGCCTGGAAGATTTGCTCCAGCAGATTGAGTTCTTCGTCGATACCGTCTCGGGCTACAAGTCCGACTGCGTGCTGTTTCCCGAGTTCTTCAATGCCCCGCTCATGGCCCTCACCAACGAGGACTCGCCGGCGGTGGCCATCCGGGCCATGGCGGCCTTCACCGAGCCCATCAAAACCAAGATGATGGAGCTGGCCGTGAGCTACAACATCAACATCGTGGCCGGCTCGATGCCGGTCTACGAGGACGGCAAGCTCTTCAACGTGGCCTACCTGTGCCGCCGTGACGGCACCGTCGACGAGCAGTACAAGCTGCACGTAACCCCCGACGAGGCCAGCTACTGGGGCATGCGCGGCGGCGACAAGCTCAAGTGCTTCGACACCGACTTCGGCAAAATCGGCATCCTGGTGTGCTACGACGTGGAGTTCCCCGAGCTGGCCCGCATGCTAAGCGACGAGGGCGTGAAAATCCTGTTCGTGCCCTTCTGGACCGACACCAAGAACTCCTACCAGCGGGTGCGCATCTGCGCCCAGGCCCGGGCCATCGAAAACGAGTGCTACGTGGCCATCACCGGCTCGGTGGGCAACCTGCCCCGGGTCGAGAACATGGACATCCAGTACTCGCAGAGCGCCGTGTTCAGCCCCTCCGACTTCGCCTTCCCCCACGACGCCATCGTGGCCGAAGCCACGCCCAACACGGAGATGACCCTGATTGCCGACCTCGACCTGGACCTGCTCAAGGACCTGAACACCAGCGGGGCCGTGCGCAACCTGCGCGACCGGCGCAAAGACCTCTACTCGCTGAGCTGGACGATCAAGAAGTCGGACCGCGACGACGAGCTGCTGGAGCAGGGCGTCGACCGCCTGCCCAAAACCAGCCGGCGCAAGGCCATTGCGGCGGGGTAGGTTTGTAAATGAGCAAGTAAAAGGCTCCGTATCTGGCCAGGATGCGGAGCCTTTTTTGTGGGCGTGCCGTTGCTCGGCTCGGCCGAGTGACTGCGGGCTTGAGCAGCCGGGCTGCGAACCCGGCCATGCCATCAGAACGGCCGAACGGCGCGGGACGCTCGGGGCCGAGTCGCTCCGGCGTAGTCGTCACCCGGCCCGGCCGAGCGACGCATGGGGGAGCCTACACCCTGGCCCGAGGCGGCAGTTCACGAAACTCATCTCCTTTTAGCATTTCGTGAACGTTGAAAGGTGAACGAGTTTCTTAAACCCAATCCGGGCAACAGGCCACCTTTAACAGGTTACTAAGCATCCATAGGTAGCGGTTCAGTGAAAAGAGGATTTTAATTGCCGGCCCCGGCGCGTCACTGCCCAAACCATATATAGCCGGCAACTGCCCCCTTCAGTACCTATGTCCTTGACTTCGTCGTTTTTTGCCGGTTCAGCGGCTCGGTTTCGGGGGAGTGCCTGTGCGGCTTATTCGCTATCTTGTGGTTTTCAGCAGCTTTTCTCTATTCGGCCGGTTTTGTCTACAGTACCTCAAACGCCGACCTTGTTGTCGCGCCTGCGCAGCGAAACCCGCCCCCAGCACGAGGCCCTGGAGCAGCACGCCTTCAACCAAGCCCTGACGGCGGGCACCCTGACCGCCCCGACAACGGCACATTTTCTGGCCAAGATGTACGGGTTCTTAGTGCCCTACGAAATCGCGCTGCAACAGCACGCGGCGGCGTTTTCGCCGGCCTGGGAAGTGCCCGAGCGGCTGCGGGCCCACCTGATTCTGGAGGACTTGGCGTTGCCCGAAGCCGCGCCCGGCCTGCCGCTGTGCCCGGCCATGCCGCCGCTGCACACGCGGCTGCAGCTGTTGGGCGCTATGTACGTAATGGAGGGCTCGACGCTGGGCGGGCAGGTCATCACCCGGCAGCTGGCGCAGGCGGGCATTCCGCTGCGCGCCTACTTCACGGGCTATGGCGCACGAACCGGGCCGCGGTGGAAAACGTTTTGCCAATTGCTGACGGAAGCGGCCCCCGCGGCCGCCGACCAGGACGAGATTGTGGCTTCGGCCCGCCTTACTTTTCAACAACTTGACCAGTGGATAACCCAACCGTGAGCGCGGCCGACGTGGCGATGCTCCGCGTGCCCATTACCCTCACCAACTGCGACCGGGAGCCGATTCACCTGCCGGGGGCCATTCAGCCCTACGGCTTTCTGCTGTGCCTGGACCCGGCCACCCGCCGCATCGTGCAGGCCAGCGCCAACACCGAAACCCTGATTGGCCGGGCCGCCGAGGGCTTGCTGCACGGCGGCCTCGACCAGCTGCTGGGACCCGATAAGCTGGCCGAAATCGGAACCTTGCTTGAGGGGCTCACCCAGGCGCCGAAGCTGCTGGGCGCACGGCTCGAACTGGTGGCGGGGCAACCGTTCTACAAAATCATCCTGCACCGCTACGACGACCTGCTGTGGCTGGAGTTTGAGCCGGTGGCCGAAACTGACGCTGCCACGCTCGACCTGTCCTTCCTGAACGCGGCCCTGGGCCAGATGCTGGCCGCCGGCAAGGTGCAGGAGTTTTGCCAGCACGCCGTGGACCAGGTGCGCGCCATCACGGGCCTGGACCGGGTGGCCATCTACCAGTTTGCGGCCGACGAGAGCGGCGAAATCGTGGCCGAGGCCATCCGCGAAGATTTGGCGCCCTGGCTGGGGCTGCACTACCCGGCCTCCGACATTCCGCAGCAGGCGCGGGCCATGTACCTGAAGAACTGGCTGCGCTTCATCCCGGACGCCGGCTACGAGCCCGTGCCGCTGGTGCCAGTGAACAACCCGGTGACCCACCGGCCGCCCGACATGACCCACGCGGTGCTGCGCAGCGTGTCGCCGTTCCACCTGGAGTACCTGCACAACATGGGCACGGCGGCCACCATGACCATCTCGCTCATTCACCGGGGACGACTCTGGGGCATGATTACCTGCCACCACCTCACGCCCCGGCTGGTGAGCTACGAGCTGCGCGAGCTGTGCCAGTTCATCGGCAAAACGTTTTCGGCACTGCTGCCCAGCAAGCTGCAGCACGACGAGGACGACTACCAGCTGCGCATCCACACGCAGCAGGCCAAGCTGTTCGAGCACGTGTCGGCCCACGCTAATTTCGTGGACGGCCTGCACCAGGAGGCCCCCACGGTGAAGGACGTGTTCGAGTGCGGCGGGGCGGCCATCTGCTTCGACGACGATATGGTGACGGTGGGCGCCACGCCCACGCAGCCCCAGATTCGGGAGCTGCTGGACTGGCTGCAGGCCAATGCCAAGACGGACGTTTTTCACACCAACTCCTACGCCGCCCTCAACCCGGACGGACTGGCGTTGCGGGCCACGGCCAGCGGCTTCATTGCCGCTTCCCTCACCGACGCGCCCGACAACTACCTGCTCTGGTTCCGGCCCGAGGTGGTGGAAACCGTGACCTGGGCCGGCCAGCAGGAAAAGCCGCAGGTGCTGATTGACGGACAGGTATTTCTCTCGCCCCGGCAGTCGTTTGAGGCCTGGAAAGAGCTGGTCGAAAACACCGCCGCGCCGTGGAAGCCCGTGGAAATCGCGGCGGCCCGCGACATCCGCCTGCACATCTCTGACCTGCGCCTCAAGGTCTTCAACGAGCTGCAGGCCCGCGCCCAAAGCCTGGCCCGCCTCAACACAGAGCTGGAGCGCAGCAACGACGAGCTCGACTCGTTTGCCTACGTGGCCTCGCACGATTTGAAGGAGCCCCTGCGCGGCATCCACAACTACTCGCTGTTTTTGCTCGAAGACTACGCCGACCGCCTCGACGCGGAGGGCGTGCACAAGCTCGAAACCCTGGTGCGCCTCAGCCAGCGCATGGAGGGCCTGATTGAGTCGCTGCTGCAGCTCTCGCGCGTGGGCCGCACCGATCTGGTGGTGGCCGACGTGGACCTGAACGCGGTGCTGGCCGAAGTGGCCGAGCTGCTGCAGCCGCGCTTCGAGCAAACCCACACCACCCTCACGGTGGCCGGGCCCTTGCCCACCGTGCGCGCCGACGGGGTACGGCTGCAGGAAGTGTTCCACAACCTGATTAGCAACGGCATGAAGTACAACGACCAAGCGGCCAAAACCGTAGACGTGGGCCTGGCCCCGCCGGAAGCCACGGCCGGCGCCGCGCGGTCCACCCCGTCCGGCGAGTTTTACACTTTTTACGTACGCGACAACGGCATTGGCATCGACGCCCGGCACCAAACCAGCATCTTCAAGCTCTTCAAGCGCCTCCACGCCCAGGACAAGTACGGCGGGGGTACCGGCGCGGGCCTGGCCATTGCCAAGAAGATGGTGGAGAAGCACGGCGGCCGCCTGTGGGTGGAGTCAGCCCCCGGGCAGGGGGCCACGTTTTATTTCACACTTCCCCAATCGTTGTAAGTGGTAAACTATCCCCTCCGTCCCCTGCTCGTGGTGGAAGACAACGCCGAGGACTTCACGGCCCTGAGCCGCGTGTTTCGCAAGCTGGGCCTGCCCAATCTGGTGGTGCGGTGCGAAGACGGCGACCAGGCCCTGGCCTACCTGCAGGGGCACGGCCAGGCCGCGGACTGGCCCGGCGCGCTGCCCGCCCTGGTGCTGCTCGACCTGAACCTGCCGGGCACCGACGGGCGCACGGTGCTCGAAACCCTGAAGAAAGACCCCACGCTGCAGGCCCTGCCGGTGGTGGTGCTCAGCACCTCGTCGAGCACCCGCGACGTGGAGCACTGCTACCAGCTGGGTGCCAACGGCTACCTCACCAAGCCCATTCAGTTCGCCGCGCTGGAAGCCAAGCTCAAGGTCACCATGCAGTACTGGCTGGAGGCTTCCGAATTACCCCAAATTAATTAAGCCCGCGCCAGTGAAAAAGATACTACTGGTCGACGATAACGAGCAGGACCGCACCCTGTACCGGCGCTACCTGAGCAAGTCCGAAGGGCACGAGCGGCTGGAGATTCGCGAAGCCGCCACCGGCGCCGAGGCCCGGGCCGAATTCGCGGCCTACCGGCCCGACTGCGTGCTGCTGGACTACAACCTACCCGACACCGACGGCCTGGACCTGCTGGCCGAATTGGTGGCCCTGGCCCCGCCCGAAACCCTGTGCGTGGTGATGATAACCGGCGTCGGCAGCGAGGGGCTGGCCGTGCGCGCCCTCAATACCGGCGCTCTCGACTACCTGGTGAAGCAGCAGTTCGACCAGGGCATGCTGGTGAAAACGGTGCTGCACGCCATCGAAAAAAACGAGTGGCGGCAGTACGTGGCTTCGTACCACGACGAGCTGCGCGGCGTGAACCAGCAGCTGCGCGACTCGCTGGACGAGCTGCGGAGCACGCGCGGGGAAGTTCTCGCCAAAAACACCCAGCTCACCAGTGCCAACGCCCAGCTCACGGCCGCCAACCTGGACCTGGACAACTTCGTGTACGCTGCCAGCCACGACCTCAAGCAGCCGGTCAACAACCTGCGCGGCCTCTTCGACGAGCTGCGCCGCACCGCCACCTTCCACGACCCCGAGGAAGCCCAGGTGCTGCGGCTGGTGCAGGCCTCGCTGCAGGAGCTGAGCACCACCATCACCGACTTGGCCTCCGTGGTGCAGGAAGAGCGCCCTACCGGCCGCCAGCACACCGAAACCGTGCACCTGGCCGACGTGGTGGCGGAAGTAACCCAGGCCCTGAGCCGCGAAGTACAGGCCACCCAGGCCCGTATCAGCACGGATTTGGCCGCCCTGCCCGAGCTGCAGTACGTGCGCAGCAACCTGCGCACCATCTTGCTGAACCTGCTGGCCAACTCTCTGAAATACCACCATCCCGACCGCCTCCCGCAGGTGCAGGTGCGCGCCCGCCATGAAGCCGGCCACCCCGTGCTCGAAGTGCAGGACAACGGCCTGGGCATCGACCTGGACCGCTACGGCCCCGAGCTGTTTCACTTGTTCCGGCGCTTCCACCCGGAGGCCGCAGCCGGCACCGGCGTGGGCCTGTTCCTGGTCAACCGGCTGGTGCTGGCCCACGGCGGCCGCATCGAGGTGACCAGCGTGGCGGGCCACGGCACCACCTTTCGGCTGTACCTGTAAGGTGCGGTGACTGCGGGTCCTAACCCTGGACGGAAGACACAGCGGCAGCCCGTCCGTCCTGTTTACGGCTCAAGTACCTGCAAGCAGCACCGCACAGGGCGCGTCTACAGGGCCCAACAGCGTTCACGAAAACGGTCCAAATAGCGAAAGGAGGGTTAAAAGGCGCTTCCTATCAGGCTCGCGTTCTTACCTTCCCGTTTGGTTGCGTCGCTTTCCTTGTTCCTACCCATCTCAAGCACCCCCTCCGCATGGATTACACGGTTTCCCCGGAAAGAGCCGCTCTGTTAGCCGAAAAATTCTTTGAGTTCAGCTTCGACGACCGCAAGCCCGACCGGGCTTTCTTCGAGACCATCACCAACCCGGTGGAACTGCACCTGATTGCCGGGAATTACAACTGGGACGACGGGTCCGAGGTCTTGACGTGGATTGTGGACAGCCCCCGCTGCGACAAGGCCACTGCCGTCATGCTGTTTTGGCACGCGCAGCCGAGTTATTACACGCAGTTTTCCAGTCAGAAAGAGGCGGCGTGGGACAAGGACGTGTTCCGGCTGCTGCGCCGCATCTTGAAAAACGTGGCCTCCGGTTTCTACCAAACGGCCTTGATTGCCTACGACCCACGGACAGACCCCAAAGCCGAGGGGGTGGACGAAATCGACCCGAAGGCCAAGTGGAGCATTCCGGACGTGCTCAAGCAGCCCTTGGATGGGCCGCTGGTGGTCGAGTTGGAGTAAAGGCCCTGCTCTTGGTCCAGCAACCTACTTCGTGTGGGAGCGGAGCATGTTTAGGAAAACGGTCGTGGCTGTTGCAGAACACTTCCAAGGACTTGAAAAGCTGCCTGAGCCGGTGTCAAACAACTAAAAAGGCTTGGAAAACGGCCCTTTCAGGCAGGTGCGGGCGCGGCAAACCCATTGGCGGGGCCTGGCGCAGGGTTCCGCAACAGCCCCGGTCCAAATAGAGAATGGAGAGTACAGCGGCTTCGCCACTGCTATAAGAAGGCCTTGTTGAACCCGCCAAACCGGGTCAGACCAGGGCAGCGACCACTCAGGCTGAGACCCTGAACCAACGAATCAGAAAGGCCTGCCCCCGCACCATGAAAATACTCTTGAGTTGCCTGTTTTTTTTCAATGTCCTGTGTTTCGTGCTTTTCGCCTTGGATAAGCGTAAAGCCCAACGCGCCCAGCGGCGCATTGCCGAAAAAACGCTGCATCTGGCGACGCTGCCAGGCGCGGCGCCCGGCGCGTGGGCAGCTATCGTGCTGCTGCGCCATAAAAACCGCAAAGCCGCTTTCTGGGGCATCACCCTGGTGCTGACGCTGCTGCAAGGGGCAGTGCTCTATTTCACGTGGCCCTATTTTCGGGCGCAGCTGTAGCCGCGTACAACGGCTGCCGGCGGGCAGCTTCGGTCCCTGGGTGCGCCCGCTGGCTGGCCACGCCCTCGGCGGTGGCCTCGATACGAACAACTTGATTAACCACACGGCTACAGAACCAGGGGAAAGCGGGTTGGGCAGTGCCAGCATCTCCGGCAGCTTCGCAGGACGGTACTACCCGACTCGGGCAGCAGGTCCGCCCCTGTCCGCCTTGGAATTGGTCCGTGAAACGGTCTGACTAGCAAAAGGAGGGTATATTGAAGGTCACCCATCCTATCTTTCTGTCTGTTGATACCCCGCTCCGTTCCTGCTCTTGCCTTGTTCATTACGCTGTCCGGCGCGTGCCAGAGCCCAGAACATGCAGCCGGTGGCGTGTGTACCGGTTTCGGTCTGGTACGCTGCCCACTACCTTTCCCCTGCGGGAGTACCCGCTGGTGGATGCCCTTGTGCCGCGAGCAGGTCGCGTGGTCCGTGGCGGGCTCCGGCCGGCTGGTAATGGGCAACGCCCAGGGCCAGCGTACCGTTGCTGCCTTTGCCCAGCGGGGCAACACGCTGACGCTCATCTTTCCTGGACACGCCCCCCAGCGCGTTGTGATGCGGCCCCAAGGAACTGATACGATGACGTTGCGAACCCTGAAGCCGCCCCAAACCGACATCTACTTGGCCCGGGTGGCGAGCCCGCCCACTCCCTGAGGCCTGCCACGACTACTATCCAACCTTCCTGCTGGTTCAAGAAAATGGTGGGTAAGATACAGCACCCTGCCCAAAGTGCCCCTCCCATTTCCCGCGTACCGGGGACACATGCGCCTCGCCCTGGCGCGCGTTTCGCGTCGCTCGTGCCCAGCCACAACGGGGTGCTGGTCGCCTCCCGGTTGCGCCGGCGGCAAACCGGGGCCGCGCCGATAGGAAGGTAGCGACGCCCACTTGCGTCTTATCGGCCGCGCCCTGGTACTGTCGTTCAACGACGAGACGCAAGTAGGCGTCTCTACCCCACCATGCCCAGCGCAGGCAAACCCATTGCCTGCGCTGTATACTTTTCTTATCTTCACTTACTGAAAGTATACATGGCTTGTATACTTTACATGAGCACGACAGGCAAAAGTATACAGTCTTGAAACCTCCGAATCCTGCATCTGACTCCGCCGTGGCCGCTGTCCGGGCACACTTCCACCTCACCCAGGTTGAAATAGCCGCTTGGCTTGGCGTAACCAAGGCCCAGGCCAACCACCTCGAAGCCGGCCGCCGCATCCTCAACGAAGCCGCCGCCGAAGCCCTGGCCCCGCTGCTGCGGCAGCTGCCCCCGCCCGGCCCCGCCCCGGCCGCCCTGCGCCTAGATTCGGCAGCTCCGGCTCCTCCCCTGGCCCTGGCCCCGCCCGAAGCCGCCCCGCTGCTCGCCCGCCTCGACTACTGCCAGCACCACGCCCGCCGCCTGCGCCGCCTGCTGCGCCCCCTCACGGCCCGGGCCGCCGTGGCCGCCCGCTGGGCCGTGGCCCTGCCCGCCCTGCGCGCCGCCCTGCCCCCCGACCCCGGCCCGGCCGCCCAGCCCGACCCGGCCCGCGACTGGCCCGGCTGGCTCAGCTGGCACCGCCACCGCTGGCTCGACCAGCGCCCCACCGTTCTGCCCCCCCACCTGAGCGCCCGCTACCACCTGCTGCGCCTGCAGGCCGAGGCCCTCGAAGCCGAAGCCGCCGCCCTGGCTGCCCTGCTGCCCCCGGCGTAAGCAAAGTACTGCGGCTAAGGGGCGAAGCCAGCAGTAAGATGTGCCATCGCAACCCGGAGGCACGCAATAAACGCCTGGGCCAGCGTTAGCAAGCCAGCGCCCAGGGTTGGGCGTCATGTTCCATCATTCACCTTATTTATTATGACGTACGACGTGAACACCCTCAAAACCCGGGCGCAATGCCTGCAGGCCAAAGCCAAGCTGGAAGCCGAGCTGGACGGCTTCCAGAACCGCGACCAGAACCTGGGCTTCCAGGACCGCCAAGCCGGCCGCGCCGACGCCTCCACCGCCGCGCGCCTGGCCACAGCCACCAACCAGGTAACCTACCTGACCGGCCAGCTGGCCCGCACCGACCTGGACCCCACCGACCGCCAGCGCTACGAAGACCAGCTGCTGACGGCCAACTACCAGAAATCCCGCCTCACCAACCGCACTGCCGATAGCGGCGGCGTGGCCACCTTCCTGGCCGACGTCGACACCGACCAGATCGACAGTCAGGTCACGATTCTGAGCGGGGCCATTGCCGCCGTGCAGGCCCGCCACGACGCGCTGCCCGCCTAGCCGGGTAGTACTGTCTCGTCCGGCTATATGTTGACATGAATAAGGCAAGGGCCCCGCTCGGATTTTCCGGCGGGGCTTTTTCCTTGCGAATGGACTTGATTGGGGGTTAAGTA
>NZ_BAABDH010000100.1:0-39131 GCF_039539525.1 Hymenobacter algoricola
CAGTGCCCAATGATTATCGGTGAGCAACGTACGGTCAGCATTCATCTTGAAAATAAGCCTATTACGACTTTGCCATGCCGAACGTTCTTGAGAACACGCCCTAGCACTATATATACTTCCACTTGCAAAAGCCTTCCTGCAAATCAGGGAGGCTTTTCTGTTATAATAATGTTTAACTTTAGGTGCAAGGGTGTGCGGAGAAGCCTCAGTGTATGGACCGAAAGCTCCAACAGCTGAACGGACAAACTTTCTGGGAAAGCAGCGGGTCATTCCGCCGGCTATGTTGCCTAAAAGTTGCTAAATGGCATTTTTCCCTCTATACTTGCCTATTCGCCCACTTTTACAATCTTTTTTTCACCCTTTCACTCACCAAACAAACAGTCAAATGAAAAAACTACTATTTATGGTCATCCTGCTGATGACTAGCCTGTTGCAGCAGGCCATCGCGCAGGATAGAGCCATTTCAGGGCGCGTCACTGACCGTGCGAACGGGCAGGGGCTGCCTGGTGTTACGGTCCTCGTGAAGGGCACTACCATCGGGGCCTCCACAAATTCGGATGGTACCTACACCCTGAACGTACCGGCGTCTGCAACGACTCTCTCGTTCACGTCTATCGGTTACATCTCGGTAGATCGTCCGATTGGCACTGCTTCTACTATCGACATCGGCTTGGGCGTTGACTCGAAGCAGCTGGGCGAAGTAGTAGTAACGGCTCTGGGCATTGAAAGAACCCGCAACTCGCTGGCCTACTCGGCTACGCAGGTGGAGGGTACCGAAATCACCAAAGCCCGTAACCCTAACTTCATCAACGGCCTGTCGGGCAAAGTGGCTGGTCTGACCGTGCGTCAGAGCAACACGCTGGGTGGCTCGTCCAACGTAGTTATCCGCGGCACGAAGTCGATTACGGGTAACAACCAGGCTCTGTTCGTAGTGGACGGAGTTCCGATCAGCAACTCGAACACCAACACGGCTGGTCAGCAGCGCGGAGCAGGTGGTTACGATTATGGCAACGCTGGCGCCGACGTAAACCCGGACGACATTGCAACCATGACGGTACTGAAAGGTGCTGCTGCTACGGCTCTCTATGGTGAGCGGGCCGCCAACGGCGTTATCCTCATCACCACCAAGAAAGGCCGTAAAGGTCTCGGTGTTACCATCAACACCGGTATCACGGCGGGCCGCATCAACAAAGACACGTTCATTGAGCACCAGAAAGAATACGGTGCCGGCTACGGCCGCATCGGTGATTCGAGCGTCAACCCTTACTTCAACGAAGCTGATCTGAACGGTGACGGCGTCGTTGATCTGTATCCTCAGTTGGATGCCGATGCTTCGATGGGTGCTCGTTTCGACCGGAATCTGCAGGTTTTCCAGTGGAATGCCTTCGCTCCCGGCAACCCTAACTTCGGCAAAGCTACGCCATGGGTAGCGGCTGAAAATGACCCTACTACGTTCTTTGAAACGGCTATCACGACCAACAACAGCTTCTCTATTGATGGTGGCAGCGACAACGGCTACTTCAAGCTGGGGTACAACAATGTAGTTGACAAGGGCGTGCTGCCAAACAGCCGCGTGGGCAAAAACATTGTCAACTTCGCTGCTTCCTTTAACCTGACGCCTAAGCTGACGACCAGTGCTGCGGTGAACTTCACCCGCGTAGACGGCAAAGGCCGCTACGGCACCGGCTACGATGGAGCCAACGGTTCTAACCCCATGACCATGTTCCGTCAGTGGTGGCAGACCAACGTTGATATCAAGGAGCAGAAGGCTGCTTATGACTTCCAGGGCCGGAACGCCGGCTGGAACCTGAACGGTCCCGGCAACAGCAGCTCGTTCTACTGGAACAACCCCTACTGGACGCGTAACCGCAACTTCCAGCAGGATGAGCGTTTCCGTACGTTCGGCAACGTAGCCACCACGTACAAAGTAACCGATTGGTTTAACGTACTGGGCCGCGTAACCCTGGATACGTACGATGAGCAGCAGGAAGAGCGTATCGCTGTTGGTTCCAACACGACCGCTATTCCTTCGTACACCCGCTTCAACCGTACGGCTCGTGAGGCCAACTACGACCTGATCGGCAACTTCAACAAGAACGTTACCGAGAGCATTTCCCTGCGTGGCCTGGTTGGTGTCAACGTCCGTCGTGAAGCTTTCAAATCTATCCGCGCTACCACCAACGGTGGCCTGGTAGTTCCGGACCTGTACACGATCGGTAACTCGCTTAACCCACCTCTTCCGCCTGCGGAAGACGAGTCGAAGCGTGGTGTAGATGGCGTTTTTGCCAGCGCTACCATTGGCTTCCGCGAAATGATTTTCGTGGATGCTACGGTTCGCCGCGACAAGTCGACCACCCTGCCTGAGAAGAAGAACGCCTTCATCTACCCTTCGGTAGCGGCTAACTTCGTGTTCTCGGAAATGATGAAAGATGCTACGTGGCTGTCGTATGGCAAGCTGCGGGCCAACTACGCCGAAGTAGGTCAGGGTGCCCCAATCCAGAGCATCCTGGACGTGTACGACAAGCCAACGGCTTTCGGCTCTATTCCGCTCTTCTCGGTACCAAGTACCAAAAACAACGTGGATCTGGTTCCGGAGAGAACCAAGGCAATTGAAGTGGGCGTTGAAATGGCCTTCCTGCAAAGCCGCCTTGGCTTCGACGCAACCGTGTATCAGCAGCGCACCCTTGATCAGATTTTCGCAGTTGAGCTTTCCACCGCTACCGGTTATAGCTCCCGCTTCGTGAATTCGGGTGAGGTTCGCAACCGTGGCATAGAATTGACGACTTTCATATCGCCAATCCGCACGGATGCCTTCAACTGGACGGTCAACGCAAACTGGACCAAGAACCAGAACAAAGTGGTTTCCCTGTTCCAGGGCACCGACAACATTGTACTGGGCAACTACCAGGGCGGTGTTTCGAGCAACGCCACGGTGGGCCAGCCATACGGCTCGCTGCGCGGCACCGACTTTGTGTACCTGAACGGTCAGAAAGTGGTTGGCGCGGACGGCCAGTACCTGCGCTCAGCAACGTCTAACGTAGTAATTGGCAACCCAAATCCTGATTGGGTTGCTGGTATCACCAACTCCTTCTCCTACAAAGGTCTGGCTTTCAGCTTCCTTTTCGACATCCGTCAGGGTGGTGATGTGTTCTCGCTGGACCGCGCCTACGGCATGGACACGGGTCAGACCATCGAGACGGTTGGCAAAAACGACAAAGGCAACGAAACCCGCAGCGACGTAGCTGATGGTGGTGGCGTTAAGTTCCCCGGCGTAAAGGCTGACGGCACGCCGAACGACGTTTATGCTGACAACACGGGTGATACGGGCCATACCGCTTACGGCATCTCCACTAACCCAGCGGCTGCTTTCGTGTATGACGCCAGCTTCGTGAAACTGCGCGAGCTGACGCTCAGCTATTCCCTGCCCCAGTCTATCATGTCGAAGATCGGAGCCGTTAAAGGCGCCGAAATCTCCCTGGTAGGTCGCAACCTGTTCATCTTCAACAACAGCTTGCCCGGTGCTGATCCGGAAGAGGCTTTGAGCTCGGGCAACCTTGGCCAAGGCTACTCGTCGGGTGCTTATCCTTCTGTTCGCACCGTTGGTGCTAACCTCAGACTCAGCTTCTAATTCGAATAATGAAAAAGTCCCTTCTTCTAGCTTTACCCGCGATGTTGCTTGCAACATCCTGCGTGGACACCCTGGACGACTACAACGTTGACCCCAAGCGAGCCAGCGTAGTACCAGGCCGCACGCTTGTATCCACTGCTCAGCGTGCCCTGGTACGTACCGTAGTAAGTAGCAGCGTCAACAACAACCCGTTCCGCTTTTTCGTGCAGTCATGGGCTGCTACGACCTACGCCGATGAAAGCCGCTACGACCTCATCACGCGTAACATTCCCCAGAACTTCTGGACTCCGCTGTACCGCGACGTACTGCGTGACCTGAAAGAAGCCAAGACCCTGATTGCTGCGGACATCACTATTGACAATCCTAAAGTGAAAGCCAACCAATTGGCTATCATTGAAGTATTGGAGGTTTACACGTGGGCAACGCTGGTAGATACCTTCGGCGACGTACCATATAGCGAGGCGTTGGACTTCAGCAAGCCCCAGCCGAAGTACGACGATGATGCCGCTATCTACACGGACATCATCAGTCGTCTGAACACGGCTATTGGTCAGATGGATGCTACTGCGGCAGGTTACAACACTGGTGTAACTACCAGTGCTGACTTGCTCAACAACGGCAACATGGCGCTGTGGGTGAAATTTGCAAATTCCCTGAAGCTGCGTCTGGCACTGACAATTGCTGACGCTGACAAAGCCAAAGCCCAGACGATGGCAGAGGAGACGGCCGGCAAGACACTGGCTTCTAATGCTGACGTCATCGACTTGGCGTTCCTCATTTTCCCTAACTCCAACCCTGTTTTCGAAGATCTGGTCCGGAGCGGACGTAAGGACTTTGTAGCTTCGGCTACCCTGGTCGATACGCTGAATCGCTTTGCTGATCCCCGGACCGACGACTTCTACAAGCTGGGCCCAGGCGCAACGACTTTCAAAGGAGGCGTCAACGGCAATGCGAACAGCTACAATGCCTTCTCGGCACCCGGCACCCGCCAGGAAGTCCAGACGGCACCAGGTGTGCTGATGTCGTATGCCCAGGTTGAGTTCCTGCTTGCCGACGCGGTAAGAAGAGGCTTTGCTGTAGGTGGTACCGTAGTGAGCCACTACAATGCTGGTATCACGGCATCCATCGTAGAATGGGGCAATACTCCAGCAGTAGCAGCTACTTATATAACTCAGCCACGGGTAGCTCTGTCGGCCAGCACATCGGATGCAGAGCAAAAGAGAAGAATCGGTGTCCAGCAGTGGATAGCTCTCTACAACCAGCCGGTTGATGCTTACCGTGAAGTACGTCGACTCGACTCGCCGAAGCTGATCAAGCCCAATCTGGCCAAGTCCGAGTTTCCAAACCGGTTGACGTATCCAGCTATTGAGCAGAACCTGAATACCGCTAACTATAACGCTGCTGCCAGCGCTATTGGAGGTGACAACGTGAACAGCAAAGTTTTCTGGGATAAGCTGTAAGCAGCTTGCATCTTCCCATAGTGAAAAAGGGCTGCCAGATTTGGCAGCCCTTTTTTTGTTGGTACAATACGAATATTGGTGGGTTGGCCGCCGCCAGACTCTAACGGTGGTCTTGGCCACGTTGCCACAATTACACGAATCGGATTTCTGGAATAACCCGTGATATTCACGCCGCTACTCTACCTGAAGCCAGAAAATTTATACTAATTTTAGCAATACAGGTAGATTCCCTCCCCTCCACCCTATTGTTTCATTTTTACCCCTTTCTTCATGAAAAAACTCATACTCCTGAGTTTATTCCTGTCCCTGGTTTTTGTCGGGCGCTCCTGGGCGCAGAACAAGGCCATTTCAGGTAAAGTACTTGATACCGGTACCAGCGAAGGGCTGCCGGGCGTAAGCGTGCTGGTCAAAGGCACTACTATCGGCACAGCGACCAACGCGGACGGCAACTACACGCTGCTGGTTCCGGACAATGCCACCACCCTGGTGTTTAAACAGCTGGGCTACATGTCGGAAGAGCGGCCCATCGGGGCCAGCAAGACCATTGATATTTCACTGGCTGTCGACAGCAAGCAGCTGAGTGAGGTAGTCGTGACGGCCCTGGGTATTTCGCGGGAAAAGCGGGCTTTGGGTTACGCAGTTGCTGAAATCAAAAGCGAACAGGTAGTGCAGAAATCGGAGCCCGATGTTCTGCGCACGCTCCAGGGCAAAATTCCGGGCGTAAACATCATCAGCTCGAGCGGGGTACCGGGCTCCTCGGCCCGTATTACCATTCGCGGCAATACGTCGCTGCTGGGCAACAACCAGCCCCTGTTCGTAGTGGATGGCATTCCTTATGACAACCGTCAGACCAACTCGGATAACCAGCTGAGCGGCGGCGCTGCCTACTCCAGCCGCACGGCCGACATTGACCCGAACAACATTGCCTCCCTCACGGTGCTGAAGGGTGGCGCGGCCGCGGCTCTTTACGGCTCACGTGCTGCCAACGGGGTAATTGTTATTACCACCAAAACCGGCAACGGCAACCGCGGCCCCAAAGGCGTGCAGATTGGCTACAGCTCTTCGTATTCGATTGAGAAAATAGCCGGCTTGCCGGAATTCCAGAACTCTTACGGCTCAGGCAGCCAATTCAACTACGGCCTGACCAACGGCAGCTGGGGCCCCCGCTTCGACGGCCGCACGATTGACTACCCGTACTCCTTCGCGGTCAACAATCCGAACAACCTCAACAAGCCGGATGTAGTGCTCGGCTTCCGCGGAGATTCGGCCCGGAAGACTACTTATCAGCCCTACGCTGATAACGTCAAGGACTTCTTCAACACGGGCCGCGTGTTCGAAAACTCGGTTTCGCTCACCGGCACCAGCGACAATGCCACCTTTACGGCGGTCCTGTCGCGCTCGGACAACCAGGGCATGATTCCGAATTCCTTCTTTATCCGGAACAACATCAGCGCGGGCGGCTCGGGCCGCTTCAACAAGTTCACGGTGGGTGGCAACGTCGCTTATACCAACTCCGAGCAGCAGGGCCCGCAGCTGGGCGCCAACAACGCCATTGGCAACTCCTCCGCCTTCTCCCGGGTGCTGTTTATGCCCCGCAACATGGACCTGCAGGGCCTGCCTAATACCAACCCGCTCAACAATGCGTCGGTGTTCGGATGGCTCACGGGCCAGGCCGACAACCCCATCTGGTCGACCATCAACAACACCTACACGTCGCGGGTAGACCGGGCGGTCAGCAGCATCCGCATGGGCTATGCCTTCAAAGACTGGCTCACGCTGTCCTACTCGGGCGGCGTAAACACCTATAACGATGCCCGTCGTACGACGGTGCGGCCGGGCTCCGTTGGTTTCGGGGGCTTGGGCAACGTGCTGGAAGACAACATCCGCAACACGGAACTGGAACAGACCCTGCTCTTGTCGTATGATAATAACCTGACCGAAGACATCAGCCTGAAGGCCATTCTGGGAACGAATGCCAACCAGCGGACCTTCGAGGCAACGTCCTTCACGGGCAACAACATCATCGTGTTTGGTATCGACAACATCAGCAACACGGTCGAGAAAAACTCCAACGGGGCCGATTTCGCCAAACGCCGCCTGCTGGGGGTATTGGCTAACGCCACTGTAGGCTACAAAGACTGGGCATTTTTGACGGTCGGGGGCCGCAACGACTTCTCCTCGACGTTGAACAAAGACGGTACCATCGGCCAGAGCGGCCGCTCCTTCTTCTACCCCAGCGTCGATGGCTCGGTCATTTTCACCGAAGCGCTGGGCCTGGACTACTCCTGGCTGACGCTGGGTAAAATCCGGGCCGGCTACGCCCGGACCGGCAACGACGCCTCGCCTTACGACGCGGGCCCGACGCGCTACGCCGTGAACCCCGTGTATGGCAACAACGCCGGCCAAAGTGCCTTCCCCTTCCTGGGTACGCCGGGTCTGGCCCTGAGCAACGTTATCAGCAACCCGGGTCTGACGCCCGAGTTCACCAACCAGGTTGAAGGCGGCATCGAGCTGGACTTCTTCAAAAACCGGGTGCAGATCAACGCCACCTACTACGACCGGCTGACCACCAACCAGATTGCGCCCATCTCGCGGGCAGCCAGCACTGGCTACCTGGCCGAGCTGACCAACTTCGGCGCCATCTCCAACAAGGGCGTCGAGCTGGCCGTGACGCTGGTGCCGGTTGAGCTCAAAAATTTCCGCTGGAGCACCACCACCAACTTCACGCACAACCGAAACATCATCGAGGAGCTGAGCCCCGACGTTGACGCCATCGGCATTGGCGCTTCCTTCACCGGCGGCCCCCGGGCGCTGCAGGTTGCGGGTCGTCCTTATGGGGAAATCACCGGCTCGGTTGCCGCTCGCGACGACAGGGGCAACATCCTCATCAACCCCGCTACGGGCTTCATCATCGAGGCCATTGATCCACAGGTAATTGCCAATCCAAACCCACAGTTCACCCTGGGCCTCATCAATGCCTTTACCTTCAAGGGCCTCACGCTCAACACCCTGATCGACTACCGCAAGGGCGGTGACATCTACAGCACCACCATTCAGCAATACATTGGTCGGGGCGTGACGAAGGACACCGAAGACCGGGAAAAGACGGTTATCATCAAGGGCGTCTATGGCAACCCGGATACCCGGCTGCCTATTGAGGGCCAAGGTGGCGGGCCAAATACTACGGCCATTACCGTCAACGACCTGTACTTCGGCAATGCCGCCATCAACAGTGCTGACGAGTTCTCGATTTATGACGCCACCACTGTCCGGCTGCGGGAAGTAACGCTGGGCTATGACCTGCCCCAGTCGCTGCTCGCTAAAACGCCGATTGGCCGCGTCAACGTTTCTCTGTCGGGCCGTAACCTGTACTGGTACTCGCCGAACCTGCCCAAGTATACCAACTTCGATCCTGAGACCAGCACCTTCGGGGCCAGCAATGCCCAGGGATTTGAGTACACCAACGCGCCTTCTTCGCGGCGGTATGGTGTAAACCTGCAGGTTACTTTTTAATCATGGCTTCCTTTTCCTCGATGAATACCTACCGTAAAGCTTCCATTGCCCTGGCCCTGGTGGGCCTGCTGGCAACTAATACCGGGTGCAGCGACTTCTTTGACGTCAATGTCGACCCCCTGAACCCGTCGCAGGCCCGTCTGAGCGACATGCTGCCCGTAACGCAGGTGGCCATGGGCACTTATATGGGTTTTAGCGTGAATGGTTTGAGCCAGTACACGGCGTCCCTGATGCAGCAGCTTTCCAACACGCGCGGCATCGGCACGTTTCAGCAAACCGGCGACTCGTTTTCCACGCAGTGGCAAGGCCTGTATGCGGATATGTTGAGCAACAACGAGCAGATTATCCGGCAGGGTACGGCTGAGCAGGGCTGGTCCTACGTGGGCGTGGCCGAGCTGCAAAAGGCCTTCGTGGTAAGCCAGATGGTGGATATGTGGGGCAACATTCCCTACTCCGAAGCCCTGAATGGCACTGGCAACCGCAGCCCTAAGTTTGACAAGGACAGCGAAATCTACGCGGATATGTTTCGCCTCATCGACGACGGCCTGGCCAAGCTGACGCTGACCTCGTCGCGCACCATGGGCAGCGAAGACCTGATGTATGCGGGCGACCTGAACAAGTGGGCCCACTTTGGCCGGACGCTGAAGCTGAAGCTCTACAACCAGATCCGCCTGACCCGTCAGAACGACCCGGCTTTTGCCGCCCAGATCACCGCCCTGCTGAACGCGCCCAGCGGGCTGCTGCAGGTTACGGATGACTTCGAGCTGAAATACGGACCCTCGACCCAGCCTGACAACCGCAACCTCGGCTACATTGGCGACTACGTCAACTCCACCCGGGAAAATACAATTGGGGTGTACTTCTACACCCTGATGACCCGGAACAACGACCCCCGGATCAAGTATTACTTTTACAACCAGGCCACCGGGCCGTCACCGCTGGCCGACTACCAGCCCCTGAACAGCAACTTCGTAACGGTGCGCTTTGGCAGCACCGGGATAAACCGGGCCACCAACAACGCCGGTGTGCGCACGCTGCCGGGCCTGTATCCGGTGGGTGGGCGCTACGATGCCGGCGGCGGAGGCAACGCCGGCCCCAGATTTGGCAAGGGCGTAGTGGCCCAGCGCCTGCTCACGTATTTCAGCCGCAAGTTTACGGAGGCCGAGCTGCAGCTGACGGTGCTCGGCAACACCGCCGCCGCGCGCACCGCCTACGAGGAGGGGATCCGCGCCAGCTTTAAGAAGGTGAACGACATTGCCACGGCCGAAGGCATTCCAAGCTCATCGCCACCGCTACCTTCCACGCTGGTGCCCCTGATAAGCGAGGCGGCCATCACCAGCTACGTGAACGCCGCCCTGGGCCGGTACGACAATGCAGCGCCCAATGCGAAAATTAAAGCCATTATGACGGAGAAATACGTCGCCAGCTTTGGTTTCGGTCCTGATGCCTACACGGATTTCCGACGTACCGGCTACCCCAACATCACGGTGCCGGCGGCGGCAATGACCGGCGACCCCTACAGCCCCACGCTGGGACCGGGAGTGGTAGATGACAATGATCCGCAGACTATCAGCCAGGGCTCGTTCCCGATCCGTCTGACGTATGACCGTTCGGAGCTGCAATTCAACCAGAATGCTGATCCGCAGCCGAACGTGGTAACGACCCCGATTTTCTGGGACCTGCCTTAGCGGCGGCACAGAATTCTCCTCCTCCTTTCGCCTCAAAATCAACATGAGAAAGCTTTTTATCATCCTGGCTACCCTGGTTTCTACCGGCAGCCTACTTTCTGCCTGCACCGACGACAGCAGAGACCCCATGCCCGACGTGGAGTATGCGCCCGTCATTTTCCCCAAGTTTACGGAGGGCAAGTCGACTTTCGACTACAACAAAATCACGACCCGTCCCCCGTACCCGGCCGGATTTGAGCTCCCCGAAATCGAGTTCACCTTCGACCCCGGCGACCAGCGGGACGTGAAGCTGGCGGCCGTAGAAGTATGGAAAACCTTCCGCCGCACCAACGCGGGCTCTACGGACTACAGCCAGCGCTCCAAGGTAGGAACCTACTACAGCTTCCCTGCCACGGTACGCATCAATGGGGATGACGCCATTGCGGGCACCATGCGCCTGTTTAACGGGGTACCCACCCAGTTGATCAAAAACGCCATTCTGCCCCGTCTGGCCGGCTCCTCCCCGGCTCCGGATGCCTTCGTGTTTACCTTCGAGTACATTCTCGAAGACGGCCGCCGCATCATTCTGACGCCCACGACCGCCAACCAGGTCATCACCGGAGCGCAAATCAATGCGCCTTTTGCGGCCGTGGCCGAGATTGTTCGTACTCCCTAGCCACGGGAACCCGCTTTTTGAGTACCGCATAAAAAACCCGGCTCCAGTGATGGAGCCGGGTTTTTTATGCGGTGTACCTGCTCAATCGTACTTCAGCAGGGCGCGCTAGGGCAGATCCGCCAGTCGTAAAACCACCTGCTCCTGCTCCGGCACCGGGTGCTGCAGCCAGCCGATAATCCTGTCCGCCACGGCTTCGGGCGTAGCCAGCTGGCCCGAAGCGTGCAAATCGGCAAAACGGGCGGCCTCGCTGAACTGCCGGCCATCGGCGGCCCGGATCTGCTGCTGCATGCCGGTGTCGATAACGCCCGGCGACAGGCTGCGCACCCGGATGCCGGAGCCGCGCAGGTGCTGCTCCTTCTGGGCCATCTGCGACAACGACTCCAGCGCCGCTTTGGAGGCGCAGTAAGCTGCCCAGCCATCGATGGGCCGCTGGGCCGCACCGCTGCTGATGTTGAGCACCGTGCGCGGCACCGACAGCGGCTGGTAGGTCCGCAGAAAGGTGTTCATCAGCATGGCCGGCGCCACGACGTTCACGTCGAACACAAAGTTGAAGTGCTCATTGGGCTGCTCACCGAGGTAGCCGATTTCACCCACCACGGCCGCGTTGTTGATGAGCGTAACGCTGGCCGCATCAGGCCACTGCGGAAAAACTCTGTGCAGGTTGTTCTCCACCGCCAGGATGTCAGACAGGTCGAGGGGCTGGTGGCGGTAGCGCGCGTGCTCGATGGTAGCATGCCGCGACACGCCCACGACGCTGGTGCCGGGCTGGCGCAGAATGGCTTCGGCCAGCGCTTTGCCCAAGCCGCGGCTGGCCCCGGTAATAATATAGTAGTGCATGCGAAAGTACGGTGAGGAGTGAACCGAGAAGAGCCGTTCGACGGCAGCAAGCATCCCCGCAGCGTTACGTGGGGACCCTAGCTGCCGTTGAACGGCTCTTCTTATTTCAGCTTTTCAGCTTATAGAATGTACTGGCTCAGGTCCCGGTTGCGGACCATCTCGCGCAGGCGCTCCTCTACCAGCTCGCGGGTGATGAGGATGCGGGCGTTGGCGCTGATCCGGTCGGGCACGTCGAACAGGATGTCGTTGAGCAGGCGGCTCATGACCGTATTCAGACGGCGGGCCCCGATGTTTTCGACTTCGGAATTTACTTCGAAGGCAATTTCGGCCAGGCGTTCGAGGGCAGCATCGTCGAAGGTCAGCTCTACGTCTTCGGCCTGCAGCAGAGCCTGGTACTGCTTGGTCAGCGCGTTTTTGGGGTCTTTCAGGATCAGGTAGAAGTCGTCCTTGGTCAGGCTCTGCAGCTCTACGCGGATGGGAAAACGGCCCTGCAACTCCGGAATAAGGTCGCTGGGCTTGGCTACGTGGAAGGCGCCGGCGGCAATAAACAGGATATGGTCGGTGTTGATGACGCCGTACTTGGTGCTCACGGCCGAGCCCTCCACGATGGGCAGCAGGTCGCGCTGCACACCTTCGCGGCTCACGTCGGGCCCACCCCCACCCTTATTGCTGCGGCTGGCTACCTTGTCGATTTCGTCGATGAAGATAATGCCGGCATTCTCGGCCTGGCGAATGGCTTCCTCCTTGACCTCGTCCATGTCGATGAGCTTGGCGGCTTCCTCATCGAAGAGCAGCTTGCGGGCCTCGGCAATGGTGACGTTGCGCTTGCGGGTTTTCTTGGGCAGCATGCCGCTGAGCATGTCCTGCAGCCCGGCCATGGAAGCTTCGTCCATTCCACCGGGGCCACCCACGACGCCAATGCCCGGCGAGCTGCCCTGCTGCACTTTGATATCAATTTTACGCTCATCGAGCTCCCCACTGCGGATTTTGAGCCGGAATTTCTCCCGGGTCCGCTCGTTCAGCTCCTGGTCGGAGTCGGGCATCCCGTTGCTGTCGGCGCCAAAGCCTACGAAGGGCTTAACGCCGCTGCTGCCGGTGACGGGTGGAATCAGGGCATCGAGGATGACGTCTTCCACGGCCTGGGCCGCACGGCCTTTCACTTCTTCCTTACGGCGCTGCTTGACCATGTTCACGGACTGCTCCACCAGGTCGCGCACCATGCTTTCCACGTCGCGGCCCACGTAGCCGACTTCCGTGAACTTGGACGCCTCCACCTTGGTAAACGGAGCCCCGGAAATGCTGGCCAGCCGACGGGCAATTTCGGTTTTGCCCACGCCCGTCGAGCCAATCATCAGGATGTTGTTGGGCACTATTTCGCGCTGCATGTCGGCCGGGGCGTGCAGGCGGCGCCAGCGGTTGCGCAGGGCAATGGCTACGTGGCGCTTGGCCTCGTGCTGACCGATGATGTATTTGTCCAGCTCCGCCACAATCTGCGCGGGCGTGAGGAAAGAAGCTGCGTCAATCATAGGGGCAATAGGGAAAGAAGGGTGGGATGCGCTTAAGAAAACCACTTTTTGCCGGCTGTAGCTCCCTCCCGCACAGGTCAGGTGGGTACTGCAGCACTGAAAGCAACTCAGAAACGCAGCCGCCGCTGGTCCGGATTGCGCTAATCACTCTTTTTAAAGAGCGTGTCGATATTGCGGGCTACGGTAAAGTAGTTGGCCCCGCCGGCGGCCTGGATGGAGGCGTGGGTGTAGTCGAACTGAAACTGGCTGATGCGCACCATCACCCCGAAGCTCAGGCCGGCGCCGCCGGAGGTGTTGTCGAGGCGCAGCTCGCGGCGCTGCAGGTGGTTGTAGCCCACGCGCAGGTTGAGGTTTTTGCCCAGAATCAGCTCCCCGCCCACCACGAAGTGCCGCGCGATTTTGTCGCCCAGGGTTTTCTTGGGCTTTTTCTCCGTGCCATCGTCCAGCTGCTGCCCGCGGGCGTTGGGGTCGAGGTACACGATATCGAGCTGCTGCAGGTGGTGGGCCGTGATGGAGAAGCGCAGCGGCATGTGCTCGGGCTTGAAGGTAGTGCCCAGCTCCACGTTCAGCGGCATGGGCTCCCGCTCGGCCCCGGCGTAGGGCCGAAGCTGAAATCCGGCATTTTTTACGGCCAGACCCACGGTAAATTCCTGGGTAGGGTGCTTGAAGATGCCGCCCACATCGGCCAGGGCCCCCACCGAATGGTTGCCGGCAATGCCCGACACGCCCAGCTTGAGCGTGCCGCCCACGGTGATGTTGCCACTGGTGTAAGCGTCGGAGCCCTGCAGGGCGTATTCATTCACCTCGAAGGTGCCGAGGCTGTTACCCGCCGCGTCATACTGCTCAAACTTGCCGTAGCTCAGGTAAGTCAGGCCCACGCCGATGCGGCCCAGGCGCTGGGTATTGAACACGTAAGCCGCCGTGCTTTGCTTGATATCGGCCAGGTAGTCGATGTAGGTCAAAGCCAGGCGGCCGTCCATGTCGGCGTTGAGCAGGGCCGGGTTGGCCAGCAGCATCGATGGGTCGGCGTCGCGGGCCGACACGTTGACGCCGCCCAGGGCCGCTATTTTGGCGCTGGGCGCCAGCTCCAGAAAGGAAAACGCCCGCTGCCCACCCAGCTGGGCCGCCGCGGGCCGGGCCGCCAGCAGGGTCAGACCAATGGCAAAAAGCCCATGAACAGCGGGGCGGCGTAACAGTCGATTCATAGCTCTAAGATACGGGGTTTCGGGGGTATCCGAAGCAAGACGCCGCAAGCCGGATTTTATTGCCCAGACCGGGCACCATTCCGGCTTGCGGCGGCCTTGTTCCGCTTGCAGCTACGACACCTCCACGCTCGGCCCGGCCAGCTGCCCCAGCGGCTCGTCGCGCACCACCAGCTTAATGGGGTGGGCCACCAGCTCGTCGAGCAGGGCCACCTTCAGCACGTCGTCCACCCGGTCGGCGTAGTGAATGCGCAGGTCCTTGGTGTATTCGGCCGGAATTTCATCGATGTCCTTGCGGTTTTTGTGGCACAGAATAATGTCGCGCACCCCGGCGCGCTTGGCGGCCAGGATTTTCTCCTTGATACCACCCACTGGCAGCACCTTGCCGCGCAGGGTGATTTCGCCGGTCATGGCCAGGTGGCTGCGGATTTTGCGCTGAGTAAACACCGACGCAATGCTGGTGAAGATGGCAATGCCGGCGCTGGGCCCGTCCTTGGGTACGGCGCCCTCGGGGAAGTGAATGTGCAGGTCGTACTGATCGAAGAGGCGGTAGTCGATGCCCAGCTCCTCGGCCCGGCTGCGCAGGTAGCTCAGGGCCGTCACGGCCGACTCCTTCATCACGTCGCCGAGCTGCCCGCTGAGCGTGAGCTTGCCCCGGCCCCGGCTGAGCAGGCTTTCAATAAACAGGATGTCACCGCCCACGCTGGTCCAGGCCAGGCCGGTTACGACGCCGGCCGTTTCGTTGTCCTGGTAGATGTCGCGGTCGAAGATGGCCGCGCCCAGGATGCGGGCAATATCCTTGGGCTCCAGCGTCTCGGGAAACGGCTCCTTCATGGCCTTGTGCTTGGCAATATTGCGCGTAACGGCCCCCAGCTTGCGCTCCAGGCTGCGCACCCCACTCTCGCGGGTGTAGTCGTCGATGACGCGCTGCAGCGCGGCGGTGGTGATGTTCACGTCCTTCAGGCTCAGGCCGTGTTCGGTGAGCTGCTTGGGCCAGAGGTGCTTTTTGGCAATCTGGGTTTTCTCCTCCAGCGTGTAGCCCGTCAGGTCAATGATTTCCATCCGGTCGCGCAGGGCGGGCTGGATAGTGTCCAGCGAGTTGGCGGTGGCAATGAAGAGCACCTTGCTCAGGTCGTACTCCACCTCCAGGTAGTTGTCGGTGAAGGTCGAGTTCTGCTCCGGGTCCAGCACTTCGAGCAGCGCCGAGGAAGGGTCACCGCGGAAGTCGGAGGCAATCTTGTCGATTTCGTCGAGCACGATAACCGGGTTCGAGGCCCCGGACTTCTTGATCTGGGAGATAATACGGCCGGGCATGGCGCCTACGTAGGTTTTGCGGTGGCCCCGGATTTCGGCCTCGTCGCGCACCCCGCCCAGACTCATGCGCACGTACTTGCGGCCCAGGCTCTTGGCAATGGACTTGCCCAGACTGGTTTTGCCTACGCCGGGCGGGCCGTAGAGGCACAGGATCGGGGCCTTCAGGTCCTGCTTGAGCTTGAGCACGGCCAGGTACTCGATGATGCGCTCCTTCACCTTTTCCATGCCGTAGTGGTCGGCATCCAGGATTTTGCGGGTGCGCTTGAGGTTGAAGTTGTCCTTGGTGTACTCGGCCCAGGGCAGGTCGAGCAAAAACTCCACGTAGTTGACGCTGATGGGGTACTCGGCGGCCTGCGGATTCACCCGGGCCAGCTTCTCGAGCTCCTTGGTGAAATGCTTGGCCACAGCTTCGGGCCACTTCTTGGTTTTGGCGCGCTGGCGCAGCTTTTCCACCTCCTGGTCGGGGCCGTCGAAGCCCAGCTCGTCCTGGAGCACCTTGATCTGCTGGCGCAGGAAGTAGTCGCGCTGCTGCTGGTCGATGTCGGTGTGGACCTTGGTCTGGATTTCGTGCTTGATTTCGAGCAGCTGAATCTCCTTCAGCATCATTTCCAGCAGCATGGTGCCGCGCTCCACGCCGTCGTTGATTTCGAGCAGCTTCTGCTTGAGGCCCACCTCCACGTTGATGTTGGACGACAGGAAGTGGGTCAGAAACGAGGGCGACTCGATGTTATCCAGGGCCACCTGGGCTTCCTGCGGAATCTCGGGGTTGAGCTTGAGCATCTTGGCCGCCGCATCCTTGAGCGTGCTCACCAGGCCCTTCACTTCCTTCGACATCTTGCTGGGAAACACCTCCGGCAGGTAGCTCACCCGGGCCATCAGGTAGGGCACATCCTGGGTTTGCTCCTCGATCTGGAACCGGCTCTGGCCCTGGATGATGATGGTCGTGTTGCCGTCGGGCAGCACCAGCAGCTTCAGAATCTTGGCCATGGTGCCCACCTGATACAGGTCGGCCAGGGCCGGGTCGTCGCTCTGGGTGTTCTTCTGGGCTACCACGCCCACTATCTTGTTGCCGCGGTAGGCCTTGCGCACCAGCCGAATGCTCTTTTTGCGGGTGACGGTCACCGGCAGCACCACGCCGGGAAACAGAACGGTGTTGCGCACCGGCAGCAGGGCCAGCATCTCGGGTGCCTCCTGCTCCCCCGAAGCCTGATCGGGGTCGGTGGCCACAATGGAAACCACTTCGGCAGGGTCGTCGGTCATCAGCAGCAGGGAGGAAAGGGCGGATTTCGGCAAAATGGAGGGTGTTCGGGGCGGGCGAAGGGAGAAGCCGGCGGTGTCAGAATGACAGCCTGCCGGGGCAGCGGCGCGCCGGCGGGCAGCGGCGCTTTCGAAGATACTGTTTTGGCAAGTGCTATGCCACCACGCCCCGCGGCTAATTTTCGGCCCGGGGCCCGACAAGGCGGCACAGGTTCCGGCCACTCCGGCAGATAAGGCCGCAGGTCAATTTACATGAGAAAATCACTATTTTTGAACCCCGCCGCGCCGAAAGGGCCGGCCTTCGTGCCCTATCCGACTATGTCCCGCCTATTACGCCTGGTTCAGCTGCTGGTTTGTCTCGTTGCCTTCGGGGCCGCGCACGCCCAGCAGCCAAGCTCCGCCCCCATCAAGCAGCGCAAGCTCAGCAGCAAAGTAACCCGCCAGCTCCGGCTGCGGCCCGATGCCAACCCGAATTTCCCGAACGTCAACCGCATCCCCTACTTCGAGGATAAAAAGGCGTTGCGGGCCATTGCCAAAGCCGAAAAGCGCCGCAACTGGACCCAGACCCGCGGCCTGCTCGAAGGCTACGTGGCCCAGTTCGGCATTCAGAACTTCTACAAGAACACCAATATGCTCTGGCGGCTGGGACAGCTGGAAGAAAAGGCCGGCAACGAGGAAAAAGCCAAGGTCTACTTCCGCCTCGCCCTCAAGCACCGCCGCCAGGACATCAACCGGGTGCAGCTCTACTACGACTCGCTGGAGCAGAAAACGGCCGACCTGTACGTGCCGCTCAAGGCCTACTACGACATCGTGGAGTACCGTAAGAGCATCAACACCTTCCACCCGCCCAAGGGCGTGTACACCAGCATGGGCGACGCCATCAACTCCCGGCGCGAGGACTACGGCCCCACGCTCAACACCGGCGCCGACCAGATTATCTTCTCCTCCAAGCGCAAGATGCGCGGCATCAACGGCGTGATTGACGAGGACCTGTACACGGCCCGCCGGGAAGGCACTGCCTGGACCGATGCCGAGCCGCTGCCCAAGCCCATCAACTCGCCTTATAACGAAGGCTCGGCCTGCATCAGCAAGGACGGCAAGACGCTCTACTTTGCCCGCTGCGAGTGCCCGAGCTGCCACGGCAACTGCGACCTGTTCGTGGCCTCATTCAAGGACGGGCAGTGGACGGTGCCCAAAAGCCTGGGCATGCAGGTGAACTCGGCGGCCTGGGACTCCCAGCCCACCCTGTCGCCGAACGAGGATACGCTGTACTTCGCCTCCGACCGGCTCGGCGGCTTCGGGCTGTCGGACATCTGGTACACGGCCAAAAACAAGGCCGGGCAGTGGGGTAAGGCCGAAAACCTGGGGCCCGTGGTCAACACCCGCGAAAGTGAGGTCAGCCCCTACTACCACCCGCTCTACCACGTGCTCTACTTCAGCTCCCGCGGGCAGCTGCTCAACTACGGCGACTTCGACATCTACAAAACCTACCGGGCGAAAGGCCACTGGCAGGAGCCGCGCAACATCGGGCCGCTGGTCAACGGCAAGGGCTCGGAGTACTACTTCACCATCGACAGCGACTCAAAGGACCTGTACTACGCCCGCTCGGAGGAAAAAGAGCTGAAAAACCTTGACCTCTACTCCTTCCCCCTGCCCATGGAAGCCCAGCCCCTGGCCACGACGCACGTCGAGGGCACGCTGATTGACTCGGTGGCGGGCAAGCCCCTGGGCGGCATCGTGAGCATCATCGATACCGACAACGGCATCGAGGTGGCCAGCAAGTACGTGCGCCCCGACGGCACCTTCGCCTTCGACCTGATTGAGGGCTCTCACTACGTGATGCTGATTCAGAGCCCCGACTTTTTCAGCGTCGAAAAGCAGTTTGAGCTCAAGGGCGATACGGTGATGAAGCTGATGACCAACTCCATCGACTACAAAATCCCGCTGATCTTCAAAAACATCGAGTTTGACCCCGCCAAGGCCAATATCCGTGCTTCCATGCACCAGACCCTGGACCGGATTGCCCTGTTTCTGGTCGACCACCCCACGTTCCGGCTCAGCATCTCGGGCCACACCGACACCAGCGGCGACCCGGACGCCAACATGACTTTGTCGCAGGACCGGGCCGAGGCCATCCGCAAGTACATCGAAGTCAAGGGCAAGCTCAAACCCAACCGCATCGAAAGCATGGGCTACGGCAGCTCCCAGCCCCTGAAAGACGAGGTAACCGACGCCGACGCCGGCATCAACCGGCGGGTGGAGTTCCGCCTGCTCAAGCCCGACGCCGACAAAAAGGACGACGCCGGCGGCGTGGACTGGAAGTAAGGTAAGCCTGTCATGGCGGGTATTCTGCGAATCAAGCCGAGACGAAGCAACCCGTGCTCTGAAATGTGCGAAGCCCCGTAAACCAAAAAGCCCCGACGTCTGCTGGCGGCGGGGCTTTTTGGTTGTAACCCGAAGTGGCACTGCGCGAAACGGGCGCCCCGGTCACCGCTGGTCGTTCAACGCCCCGCGAAGTGGAACTTCGCGCTACGGTCAGGCTATCCACGAGTCCCGAAGGCTCAGCTACCCCACCCGAAAAGGCGAAATTAGCTGTAGGACGCCTCTTCGGTCGCTATGGATGGAGCTTCGGGAGCTGTGGCCGGCGCTTCGGCTGCTGTGGCTACTGCTTCGGGCCCTGTGCTTACGGGTTTGGGCGCGGTGGCTACCAGACCAGCTTCTGGCTTTCCTCGCCGTCGCGGAACAGGGCGCTTTGCTTTTTGCCGCCGGCCTCCACGTTCACGATGTTCATCTCGTCGGGGAAGGTGTCGAGCAGCAGGCGGTGGCGCAGGTAGATGCCCTTGACGGGCCTGGCCAGCTTTACCGAGAAGTACAGCCAGTGGGCATCACTCTCCTTCTGAAAGCCGATGAAGTGCAGCGGCAGCGCCTCCCCGGGCTTCGTGCCGAAGCTTACGGAGCGGGTCAGCAGGGCCGTAACCAGCGTGGTTACCTGCGGCTTTGGCGACTCCTCGAAGCTCACGGGCCGGGGCTGGCCCGCCGACAGGGCCTTTTCGAAGTCGTCGGTAAAGACCTTCAGGGCCACTTCCAGCTGCTGCTTCCCGGCGTTGTAGCGCACATCCATGATGGAGGCGTGGTAGGCGTGGGCCCCGGCGGCGAGGCCGGCGGCCAGCAGCAGGAGCAGAAAAATCAGGCGACGCATACTAGGACTAAGATTAAAAAAAACAGCTCCCCCCCTTTTTTAAGGAGGGGCCGGGGGTGGTTCAATCGTTGAACGATTAGTAGCACTAGCTTTCTAGTTCTAGCCGGACCACCCCCAACCCCTCCTTAAAAAAGGAGGGGAGCTTAGTTCTAGTTCCTGAAGTTAAAAAATGGCTTTGATGGCGTCGTTGAAGATGACGAACACCATCAGCCCCAGAATCAGGACCATGCCGACTTTCTGGGCATTTTCGAGGAAGGCATCCGAGGGCTTGCGGCCGGCCACCATCTCGTAGAGCAGGAACATGACGTGGCCGCCGTCCAGGGCCGGTACGGGCAGCAGGTTCATGAAGGCCAGCACCATCGAGAGCATGCCGGTGAGCAGCCAGAAGTGCTCCCAGTCCCACTGCCCGCCGTACTGTTGGGCAATGGCCATCGGGCCGCCCAGCGACTTGCGGGCCGAGGCCTCGCCGCGGAAGATCTTGCCAAAGGCCGTGAGCTGGGTAGTAATCACGCCAAAGGCTTTTTTGGTCCCCACCGGCACCGATTCGACCAGGCCGTAGGTGCGGGTGGAGGAGCGCAGCAGCGACTTGGGCATAAAACCCAGCTTGCCGTCGTCGTCGATGTTGGCCGTCAGCGTCAGCGTTTCGGCGCCGCGCTTCACCAGCAGCGGGGTGGCTTTGCCGGCGTTGGCTTTGAGGGCTTCCTGGAGCTGAGGGAAGAAGCGGGTATCCTGGCCGCCGACCTGCAGAATCTGGTCCCCGGTCTGCAAACCCGCCTTGGCGGCGGGGCTGCCGGAGTTGATCTTGTCGACCTCGAACGGGTTCAGGGGCAGCACAAACGGCGTCTGGCTTTTGTCGGACAGCTGGTCCATGAAGTCGACGGGCACGCGGATGTCGACCAGCTGGCCGCCGCGGTGCACGGTGTAGTAGCCGTTTTTACCGATCAGCACGTCGGGCTTGTACACGTCGTCAAACTCGGTGAAGGGGCGGCCGTTGATCTTCACGATCTTGTCGCCGGTGCGGAAGCCGATTTTCTGGCCCAGCTCGTTGGGCAGCACGCCGTACTTCACTTCCGTGGCCGGCAGGTACTCCTCGCCGTACTTGAACGTAAGGGCCGAGAAGATGATGATGCCGGTGATGACGTTCATGATGATACCGCCCAGCATCACAATCAGGCGCTGCCAGGCCGGCTTCGAGCGAAACTCGTTGGGCTGGGGCTCGGCCGAGAGCTGGTCGGCGTCGGTGGTTTCGTCGATCATGCCGTGAATGGCCACGTAGCCGCCCAGCGGGAACCAGCCCAGGCCGTACTCCGTGTCCCCGATTTTTTTCTTGAGCAGGGCGAAGTTCATCACGCCCGGCATCGGAAACAGGAAGTCGAAGAAGATGTAAAACTTATCGACGCGGATCTTAAAGTATTTGGCCGTTGCGAAGTGACCGAACTCGTGCAAACCAACCAGGATGGAAAGGCCCAGCAGCATCTGGCCGGCCATGATTAATATTTCCAAAGCGAAATCAGGGAAGTGGTAGAGTGGGAAGGGAAGTGGGAAATCAGGTACTATAGAACGTTATGCTGAGCCAAGCCGAAGCATCTCGCGTGCTGACGTACGGTTACTAATCCTGGGGCAGCGCGCGAGATGCTTCGGCTTGGCTCAGCATGACAACGACCTTTGGGTAGGTTCCAATACTAACCTTACACCCGGCCGACAAGTTCTTGGGCCACCCGGCGCGTTTCGGCGTCGGTCTGCACGTAGTCGTCGAGGGAAGGATCGGCAAGGTACGAAACCTTGGTGAGGCAGTTTTCGACCAGCGTGGGCATGGCCAGAAACCCGATTTCGTCGCGCAGGAAGGCCGCCACGGCAATTTCGTTGGCTGCATTGAGCACGCAGGGCGCGTTGCCGCCCCGGCGCATGGCCTCAAAGGCCAGCGGCAGGTTGCGGAACGTGGCACGGTCGGGCTGCTCGAAGGTGAGCTGGGGGTAGTCGAGAAAGGAAAACCGCGGGAAGTCGGACGGCAGCCGCTCGGGGTAGCCCAAAGCGTACTGGATGGGCAGCTTCATGTCGGGCAAACCGAGCTGGGCCTTCAGGGAGCCGTCCTGAAACTGCACCAGGGAGTGAATAATGCTTTGCGGGTGCACCACCACGTCGATCTGGTCATTGGTGAGCCCGAACAGCCACTTGGCCTCAATCACCTCCAGGCCCTTGTTCATCAGCGAGGCCGAGTCGATAGTGATTTTGGCGCCCATGTCCCAGTTGGGGTGCTTGAGCGCCTGGGCTTTGGTAACGGCAGCCAGCTGCTCGGCCGTGCGGCCCCGGAACGGCCCGCCGGAGGCGGTGAGGATAATTTTCTCAATCGGGTTGCGCTCCTCCCCCACCAGGCACTGGAAGATGGCCGAGTGCTCCGAATCCACGGGGTACAGGCCCACGCCGTGCTTTTTGACGAGCTCCGCAATCAGCTGCCCGGCCACGACCAGGGTTTCCTTGTTGGCCAGGGCAATGTCTTTGCCGGCCCGGATGGCGGCTACCGTAGGCAGCAGGCCCGCATAGCCGACCATGGCCGTCAGCACGATGTCGGTAGCGGGCCGGCCGGCCACTTCGGTCAGGGCTGCGGCGCCGGCCAGCACTTCGGTTCCCTGCCCGGCCAGGGCCGTTTTCACCGTTTCATATTGCCGCTCGTCGCCGATAACCACGGCGGCGGGCCGAAACTCCCGGGCCTGGGCGATGAGCAGCTCGGCGTTGGACTGGGCCGACAGGGCCGCCACCCGGAAGCGGCCGGGGTGGGCGCGAATCACGTCGAGGGCCTGGGTGCCGATGGAGCCGGTGGAACCGAGCAGGGTGACGCGTTTGAGGGAAGCAGACATTGCGGGGATTCGGAAGCGGGGAAGCGCGGGGTGCGGGGGAGCAAAAGTACGGGGAAGTTTGGCTTGGCGCCGCGCCGCCGCGTTTTTACCCGGCAGCCGCCGGATTGGCAGCCTACGCTCCGAAAACCCCGTACTTTGTTTTCTTAGCCTTTCCCCTGCCCGTGACCAGCCCTACTCCCGCCGCCAGCCCTTCCGCCTTCGACAAAGCCCGCCAGGGCCTTTGGACCAGCCTGCAAAAGCACCTGGAAACCGTGTACGCCGCCGAAAGGGACTTCCGCGCCGCCACCGCCTTTACCGAGGCCTTTCCCTTCTCCCCCGCTGCCACCGAGCCCGAAGCCCTGGCCGGCTACCAGCGGCAGCGCGCCCGGCTGCGCGACCTGTTTGTGGACGAAACCACCCAGCTCGACAGCCTGGTGAAGGCCGTGCGCACCAAAAGCTACCAGGAAGACGAGAAAAAGCTGCTGCTGCTCATGATTCTGGGCTACCTCGACATTGCCGAATCCATCTTCGAGCTCCTGGAAACGCGCCGGCCCAGCAAGCCGGACAAGGATGAGGAGCTGGAAGAAACCACCGCCAGGTTCGGGCGGGTCAAGAGCTTCGTACGGCTCAATATCAAGGGCATTGCGGGGCTGCTGCCGCAGCTGTAACGGAGGAGTTGTGTTGAAGGCCGTCATGCTGAGCACTCTGCTTGATGCGCAGAATGCTCAGCATGACGGTCTTCTATTTTCAGGCGCTCTTCAAAGCACTGCTTCAATCCGCACTGACTTGCCGTTGAACAAGGCTTCTTCCCCGGCCCGCCGGCCACTCAGCGCCGCCGCTACCGGGGCGGCGGCCGAGACGGCAAAGTAGTCCACACCGTCCACCGTGAGCTGGCCGGCGCTGATGCTGATGAAAAAACGGCCCATACTGGTGTGCACCAGTGCCCCGGGATGCACCGAGTCGCAGGGCCGGGCGGGGTCGATGCGTAGCAGCTCGCCCTGGAGCTGCCGGGCCTGCTGGAGCTGAACCAGGTTTCGGTCCCGCTCGTTCTGGGCCATGGCGCGGCCGGTTTCATACTTGTCGCCGGCGCTGCTCTTGGTTTCGCTGTTGGCCGATTCCTGGGCCGCGTCGATGGCCGCCTGGATGGCGGTGAGGCGGTCCTGGACGTAGGTTTGGCAGCGGGCGTAGAGGGTTTGCTTTGTTAGCTCACTTGGGCTTGCCATAGTATTTCGGAATCGTTTTCAATTTGCCAGCCTGCCGGGCCGGGCCACGGCCGCACCACCTGCGTTTGCAAAACCAGCAATCTTTGCTGGATACCGGTGCTGAGGGCTTGCTGCTAAGCAGTTATACGAAAATAAATGCGCACTTATTCGACGGTTGAGCCTGGGCGCCGTACAGCAATTTAGACTAACTAACCTTTCACAACGATGTTCACCAAAAAATCATCCATCTACTTGGCTACGCTGGTGCTCGGCACGGCACTGCTGGGGGCCTGCGAAAGCAAAACCACCACCACCGAAACCACGGGCGCAATGGACACCGAGTCGACCATGAGTACAGACTCGGCTGGGACTATGAACGGCTCCATGGACAACGTGGACCGCTCGGGCTCTACCACGGGCGTCACGGCGGGCTCGACCACTGCCGGCGAGGGAACCAGTACTTCCGGCATGAGCACTTCCGGCGCGGTTACCCCGGGCTCAACCACTACGGGCGAGGGAACCAGCACTTCGGGCATGAGCACCTCCGGCAACACCACCCCAAGCTCAACCACGCGTTAGCCAGGGCTTTATTTGGTTCTTTTGCAAAGCGAAGAGGCGAGTCCGCGTGCGGCTTCCTTTTCGCTTTGCTGCGTTGTACCCGTGGGTAGCCCTGCGTTTTCTGATTGAAAATAAGCGCGTGGCTTTTTTCGCTGCGCCGAAATCCGGGCCGCGTGCATAAGCCGGAGCACCGGAGCCACGCCCAGCTGGATGATTCCACCGGGCTCCAGAAAGTAGGCTTCCTTATACAGACTACCAAAGCCAGAATCCCGCGTTACCCGCACCAGCCGGGCCGCATTTTCAGGCGCTACCTCCACCCAGACATCGATATCGACCGAGTAGCGCACGGAGCCGTGATAGGCAACGGCACAGCCGCCCACCACCAGGTAGCGCACCTCATGCGCGTTTAACAGCTCGATAAGCTCTTTGTAATCCTGGTCCAGGGAATTGGCTAGGGTCGTGACGGTAGTAAAACCAGAGGGAGTGCGCCCGCAGGTATTCCAGCGCCGCCAGTCTTTCCGCCGGCGTTTTGGTAAGCCAATAAATAGCATCTTCCGCATCCTGGTCGGCGTGCGGGGTAGTTTTGCGGGTGGCGGCTCCGTCGAGGCCAATCATAGTTCAATTTACGCTATTTCACCGGCTTGGGTCAGCCCCTCGGCCACCGTCCGATCATTACTCAGCCGGGGCACCTTGTTCTGCCCGCCGAGCTTGCCCAGGCTTTTCATGTAGCGCTGAAACGCCCCGGCCGGCAAGCTCGTCAGACGCAGCGGGGCCAGGATGCGGCCGGTCAGCAAATCGTCGTAGTACACGTTGCGGCGGCGCAGGCCGGCGTCCAGGGCGGCGGCAAAGGCGGCGGCATCGTGGGGCGGGCGGGCAAACTCGACCAGCCACTCGTGCCGGCTGGGCTCGGCGGGATCGGCGCTGACGAGCGGGGCCACGGTAAACTCCACTACTTCCACTTCCGGAAACCGGCTCATCACCTCGCGCAGGGTTTGTTCTACTTCCTCCCCGATGACGTGCTCGCCAAAGGCCGACAGAAAGTGCTTGATGCGCCCACTGACCACCACGCGGTGGGGCTTCAGGCTCACGAAGCGCACGGTGTCGCCGAGGCTGTAGCCCCAGAGGCCGGCGTTGGAGTTGAGCACCAGCGCGTACTGCTGATCCAGCTCTACTTCGCCAATAGTCAGGCGGGGCGCGTCGGGCTCGAAGAACTGCCCGGCGGGGATGAACTCGTAGAAGATGCCCGCGTCGAGCAGCAGCAGCAGGCCGGGGTTGTTGGGCTCGTCCTGGAAGGCCAGGAAGCCCTCGGAGGCCGGAAACAGCTCGATGCTGTCGACGGGCCGGCCGATGGTTTCGAACAGCTTGGCGCGGTAGGGCGCGAAGTTGACGCCCCCGTACACAAACAGATCGAAGTGCGGAAAAATGTCCTTGACGGGCTTGCCGGTCAGCTGCACCAGCTTGTCGAAGTACATCTGCACCCAGGGCGGAATGCCCGAAATCAGGGTCATGTCCTCGGGCAGGGTTTCCTCCACGATGTGGTCGAGCTTGGTTTCCCAGTCCTCGATGATGTTGGTAGAATACGTGGGCAGCTGGTTACGGCGCAAGTAGGCCGGCACGTGGTGATTCACGATGCCCGACAGCCGCCCGGTGTGCATGCCGCCCACCTGCTCCAGCTCCGGGCTGCCCGACAAGAACATCAGCTTGCCGTCCAGAAACCGGCTTTTGCCGGTGCGGTGCACGTAGTGGAGCAGCGCGTCGCGGGCCCCGTTGATATGGTTCGGAATGCTGTCGGCGGTGAGCGGAATGTACTTGGCCCCGGAGGTCGTACCCGAGGTTTTGGCCAGATACGCGGGTTTGCCGGGCCAGAGTACGTCGGCCTCCCCGGCTTTTACCCGGTTGAAATACGGGGCCAAGGCTTCATAGTCGCGCACGGGCACCAGGCGGGCCAGGTCGGCGGGCGTCTGGATATCGGCAAAGCTATGGTCGCGGCCGAAAGCGGTGTTCCGGGCCTGGTCGATGAGCTGGCGGAACACGCGCTGCTGGGTGCCCACGGGGTCTTTCTGCCACTGCTGGTAGCGGCTGACGACGTAGGCGGCCAGGGGGCGGCTCAGAAGTGACTTTAGGCCCATTGGGAAATAGTGAGCGGTGAAAGGATGGGGTTTGCCGCTGGCGCCAACCCCGGCAGTTTCAAAGGTACACTTCCGGCCAAACCTGCCACCAGCCGGGCCGCGTCATCCTTTCCCTGGTTTCTGCCGTACCTCATTCATTAACTACATCAACCCAGCATCATGATCAACCAACATGGCAACGCCGTCTGGAACGGCGACATCAAAGGCAGCGGCGAAGTTTCGACCCAGAGCGGCACGGTTAAAGCTCCTTATTCGGTCGGCGCGCGGTTTGAGGGCCAGAAGGGCACCAACCCCGAGGAGCTCATCGGTGCGGCCCACGCCGGCTGCTACACCATGTTCCTGACCGGGCAGCTGACCAAAGCCGGCGCCCAGGTCAAGCAGATCCGGACCGAGTCGAAGGTGACGCTCGATACCTCGGGCGAGATTCCGAAGGTGGTAAAAATCGTCCTGACCACCGAAGGCGAGGTGGAGGGCATCACCCAGGAAGAGTTTCAGAAGCAGGCCGAAAATGCCAAGCTGCACTGCCCGATTTCGCAGCTGCTAAGTGCCGTGCCCGCAATGGAGCTGGCTTCGGCTAAATTGGTATGAGTTGCCGGTTGCGTGTTGCCGGTTCGCTTAAACAACAACTGCAACCGGCAACACGCAACTGGCAACTGGCAACTGGCAACTGAGAAACCGGCCGGGTCTGACGCCTTGCCGGTTTTTCGTTTACTTTGCTGTCAGACATTTCCCTTTTTATGCCCCGCGCTACCAAAACTACCCGCATTCGTCTGCGGCCGGCTGATACGTCCAAGGTTCCGTTCTGGGGCCAGCTGCTGATAGGCGGCCTCTGGATTGCCTACACCCTGTTTCTGATCAGCTCCGACGAGGGAATTCAGGACTACCACTTTCTGCACTACGTGTTTCTGGTGTTCAGCCTCGTGTATATCGGCTACGTGCTGGTGCACAACGCGCCGGTATTCGGCACCCAGAGCTACCTGGAGTTTACGCCCGGCTACATCGTGCACAAGGGCGGCCTGTTTCGGGCCAAGCAGGTTTTTGCCGCCGAAAGCATCGAAGCCATTGATCTGGCGCCCATGCAGCTGCGCATCCGCCTGCGCTCCAACGACCTGTACACGCTCAGCCTGCGGGAGGTGAAGGGCCCCAAGCGCCGGGAGAAGTTCAAAGCCGAAATCCGCCAGTTTGCCGCCGAGTACACTATCACGCTGCGCGAAACGGCTCCGGCCCCGCGGGTATGAATAAGAAACTGTCATCCTGAGCTTGCGAAGGATCTTCCTCTTTCTGCCCTATCAAGCCTCTTTAAATGAGCAAAGCCCTTTACCGTTGCGGCGGTAGAGGGCTTTGCTCGTTTCTAAAGGCTTAGCAGGATATCGGAGGAAGATCCTTCGCTGCGCTCAGGATGACAGTCAACATGGGCTCACAACAGCCCCGCCTATTCACTTGCCCGCGAACTTCTTGCGCAGCTCCTGAATCGTGCTTTTGAAGTTTTTGTCGGAGTCGATCAGGTCCGAGACGGTCTGCACCGAGTGAATCACGGTGCTATGGTCGCGGCCGCCGAAGTTGTGGCCGATGCTCTTGAGCGAGTGGCTGGTGTGCTCCTTGGCGAAGTACATGGCCACCTGCCGGGCCGTCACCACTTCCTTCTTGCGGGTTTTGGCCTTCATCAGGTCCACCGGAATGCTGAAGTACTCGGCCACGGTTTTCTGGATGAAGTCCAGGTTGACCTCGGCCTCCACCTCCTCAATGATGTGACGAAGGGCCTGCTTAGCCATTTCCAGGTCAATTTCCCGGCGGTTGAGGCTCGATTGGGCCACCAACGAAATCAGCACGCCTTCCAGCTCCCGCACGTTGGTGTTCACCGAGTGGGCCAGGTACTCGACCACCTGCGGCGGGATGTCGATGCCGTCCTGCTGCATCTTGTTCTGAATGATGGCCATGCGCGTCTCGAAGTCGGGACTCTGCAAATCAGCCGTCAGGCCCCACTTGAAGCGCGACAAGAGCCGGTCTTCCAGCCCGTTCAGGTCGCGCGGCGGCCTATCGGAGGTCATGATGATCTGGCGGCCGGCCTGGTGGAGGTGGTTGAAAATGTGGAAGAACATTTCCTGGGTCTTGTCCTTGCCCGACAAAAACTGCACGTCATCCAGAATCAGGATATCGACCAGCAGGTAGAAATTGGCAAAGTCCTGCACCGCGTTAGCGCGCAGGCTTTCGATAAACTGGTTCGTAAACTTCTCCGCCGACACGTAGAGCACGAACTTATCGTCGGAGGTGGCCTTGATGTGGTTGCCGATGGCCTGCACGAGGTGGGTTTTGCCCAGGCCCACGCCCCCGTAAATCATCAGCGGGTTGAAGCTGGTGGTACCCGGCTTGTTGGCCACGGCCATACCGGCCGAGCGGGCCAGCCGGTTACAGTCGCCCTCGATGTAGTTCTCGAACGAATACGTGTGGTTGAGCTGGGACTTGAGGTAATTCCGGTCAATGGCCTTGGACGCCTCAAACGGATTGCGCAGGGTAGCGGCTTTGTCGGGACTGAGGGGCGCGGCGGCGGCGGCGGCCACGTTGCGGGCCGAGGCCGTCATGGCGCTGGCGGCCATGGCGTTGTCCTGCTGCTGGGGCGTGGGGTAGGCCGCCTTGCGGGCCGTGGGGATATTGACGGTGCGCGGCTTGTTCTGCCCGTTGCCCTGGTCGACCACGATGGAGTACTCCAGGCGGCCGTCGTGGCCCAGCTCCTGGTAAATACTTTTTTTCAGCACATCCACATAATGCTCTTCCAGCCACTCATAAAAGAACTGGCTGGGCACCTGAATGATGAGCACGTTATTCTGGAGCTGCACCGGAATGATGGGCTCGAACCACGTCCGGTAGCTCTGCTCACCAATATTTGCCTTGATGACGCGAAGACAGTTGGCCCATACGGTTCGACAATCCTTCAGCATCAATCAGTTAGAACAAGAGCAACGAGTGCGGAGCGTGAATAGGGAGGAGCAGGCGGGCCCCGGGAAGGAGCCGGTTTTTTCAGGGGGAGACAAAAATGTGGAAAAGTGCGGAGACAAAAAAACGCGCCTTTCCTTGCTTTTGTCAGGCTGTATGCACGGGTACTACGGCTGAGCTGGCGACGGTCGGCCGGCGGGCCCCGGCCTCGAAAACATAGTCGAGGCGCCCCAGGTTGATGCCCGACCAGCCCACCTGGTTGATGAGGGTGCGGTGGCCGGCGGGGCCGTCGATGGGCTCGGGCTGCTTCATAAAGGTATGGGTGTGCCCGCCCAGAATCAGGTCGATGCCCCCGACCTGGGCCGCCAGCTTCCGGTCGTCGATTTTGGCGCTTTCGTACTTGTAGCCCAGGTGGGAAAGGCAGATGACCATGTCGCAGCGCTCGGGGCCGCGCAGCTGCCTGACCATGGCCTGGGCCGTTGCCACGGGGTCGACGTACTTGGTAGCCCCGAAGTTCTTGTCCGACACCAGACCGGCCATCTCAATGCCGATACCGAACACGCCAATGCGCCGGCCGGCTTTTTCAAACACCTTGTAGGGCTTGAAGGCCCCGGCCAGGATGGTCTGGGAGAAGTCATAATTGGCCACCAGGAAGGGGAAGGTGGCGTTGGGCAGCTGCTTCTTCAGCCCTTCCAGGCCGTTGTCGAAGTCGTGGTTGCCCAGCGTGCAGGCGTCATACCTCATCTGCGACATGAGCTTGAACTCCAGCTCGCCGCCGAAAAAGTTGAAGTAGGGCGTACCCTGAAATACGTCGCCGGAGTCGAGCAGCAGCACGTGGGGCTCCTGCTGGCGCACCTGCTCGATGAGCGTGGCCCGGCGGGCCATGCCGCCCATGTTGGCCCACTCGCCGCCGCTGTCGGGGAAGGGCTCAATGCGGGAGTGCATATCGTTGGTGTGCAGAATGACAAGGCGCCCCCCGTTGGCGGCGCGGGCCAGGGCCGGCCCGCTCAGACCCAGTAAGCTCAGGCTGGCAGCGCCGAGGGAAGTATGCTTGAGAAAGTCGCGACGGTTCATCTTGTTCGGTTAACGGATATCAATTGGCAGGCATCAGCAGGGCTCGATTGAGCAGCCGCTTCCGCTGCTGGCTTCACGGGCTAGGGCGATGGATCGGCGGCTTCAGAGCCTATTGAATGGCTTTCACCCGGCCTTCCACTTTTGCCTCTACGGCCTGGCCCTGCTTGGTGAGGGCGCGGATATGGTCGGCAATGGCATTGCGCAGCAGCACGCCGGTGCTGAGCGGCTTAACGGCTTTGAAGAACACCATCTGGTCGCCGCCCCCGGCCAGATAGTCGGAAATAGCCACGCTGTAGGTTTTGCCCGGCTCGAAAGGCTTACCGCCGATCAGGATGCTGGCCGGCTTGCCGTCGGCGCCCACCGCGTAGGTCACGTTCGACAAAGCCATCTTGAGGCGGGCGGCGTAATCGAACAGCTGCTGGGCCACGGTACCGGGCACTTCCAGTACCACCAGCTCATTCTCGAAAGGCATCAGCTCGAAGACGGAGCCCAGCGTGATGGCGCCCGCCGGCAGACCGGCCCGCAGCCCGCCGTTGGTCATCACCCCGATGTCGATGGGCCGGCCCAGCACCTGGCTGGCGCGCAGGCGCTGGATGTCGCCCACGAAGTTAGCCAGCGGCGACTCCCCGGGGTTTTTCGCAATGGCCACCGGAGCCGTGCCCAGCACCTCGCCCATCTGCTCCACCACCTTCTGATGGTAGGGCGCAATAGTAGCGGCGGCGGTGACATCGTCGGCCAGGGTTTTGCTCACGGGCTGGGCCGTGACGGGAGCCAGCTGGGGCTTGGCCACGAAGGCAGCGCGCTGGCAGGCGGAGGTGAAGGTGACGGCCGCCAGCAGGCTCAGCGCCGCAAAGCGGGAACGAAGAAGATACATCAGGTCGGAGAAAGAGGAAAGCGGACCACAAAGATAAAGCAGCCGAGCCGGAGTTGGGCGAACTGGGTTGGCGCATAGAAAAGCCGCCTAACCGGACACCCTTACCGTTATGGGCAGGGGCGTCCGATTAGGCGGCTAAATCTGGAACAGCTATTTCTTACTTGGGCCGGTCGTAAAATGAGCAGTACTCACCCCTACTCCAGTCAGCATGTTCGGTTACTTACCGAACGTGTAGCCGGCCAGTAACGTCACGCCCCGCATGCCAACCAACGCTCGGCCGGATTTTGAGGTATTGTCTAACTGATCAGCCCGTACTTCGATCAGGGCACCGTGGTGTGCTCCGAGTGCGAAGGCAACCCCGGCTCCTGCCGTAACGCCAAAGCCATAGCTGCGCAACGGTACATCCTGGCAGGAAGGACCGAGAGCAGATGCATCACTCCGGTAGGCCTTGCGCTTTACGTTGAACACCGGAACTGCGCCGGCCTGCAGATACGGACGGATACTCCGATTTCCAAACGCATAGCGTGCTAGCAGCGGCACACGGAAAGTCGTCGTTTCGATGTGCACCGTGCGCTTTATCTGCATAACCGAGGAGCCACCGGTCGAAGCTGCCAAGTAAGTCTTATCATACTGCTGATCCAGATAGAGCAGTTGAACAAGCAGGGTCATTCGGGGGCTAAACGAACTGGGAGATATTTCCACTCCGATTCCGTACGTAGGCCGCGTCGAGCTTGCAACTTGTTCATTTTCTGCCTGATCAGTCGACAGAACGGTGGACTGATACACTCCGCCCAGCAGGGCATAGCGGTAATGTGTAACAGGCTTTGCCGCCGCGTACTGCGAGCTGCCCACGCACTTGTTGTACGCCAGGCCTACCTTGATCAGCTGCGACTCTACCAGCGCCACCTTGGGCAGCGTGGTCTGCACGGCGGGGCAGTCGGCCATGCGGCTCCACAGCACGTTGCGGTACAGGTACTGCCGCTGCCGGGTCGCGGTTTCCAGCCGCGTTGCCTTGTTGTACTCGCTGATCGTGGTGTCGCGCTGCACCAGGGGCTGCAGGGCTTCGGCGCCCTTGCGGGCGAAGAAAAACACCTTGTCGTCGGCGTCGGTGTAGTGAAAGATGCTCAGGCCGCCCTGCACCAGGATCTGCATGAACACTTTGGCCGGCACCTTGCCGGGCAGCTCCGTGGTCAGAAACTGCTGGCCGCCGCTGATGCCGTAGCCGCGCAGCTGCTCCGGCGTGTACTCGGTGGTCGGCGCCGAAGCGGCACTTCGGAATTGGCAGACCCGGCTGTTGCGGGTGTTGCCGCGGTAATCTACCTGCCCGCGCAGCGTGTCGCCGGACAGCGGCAGCACGTAGCCGGCCCGGAAGTCGGACTGGGCCTGGGCCGAGATGGTTACCAGAAAAAAGAACAGAAGTAATGCTTGCTTCATCAACCTGAAAAGTAATTGTAAATAAGAAAAACCGCCTGGAATGGAGTTATCCCAGCCAACAAAGATAAGGCAAACTTCAGCCGGGTCTACTATCCGCCGCGTGGCGGCGTTGTGGGGCCAATCTGGTATCTTTAGCCCACTTTCCGCAGGATCCCGTCCTTCCCCCACCCCGCCGAGTTATGTCCGATACCCCGCGTCCCGCGCCCCTTTCCTTCTCCGAATTTGAGCCGGTGAGCACCGCGGCCTGGCAGGAGCGCATCCGCCGCGACCTGAAAGGCGCGGACCCCGAAACGCTGGTCTGGGCACTGGCCGACGGCTTTGCGGTGCAGCCTTTCTACCACGAAGCCGCCCTCGACGCGCTGGGGGCCGCACCCGCCCCCCAGGTTCGCCCCGGCGCGGAGGGCGCCGGCTGGCTGAACGTGCCCACCTATTCCGTCGGGGCTTTGGGCACCGGCCACGCCGCCATCAGCCGGGCCGCGGAGGCCGTGCAGCGCGGGGCCGACGGCGTCCACTTCGACCTGACCGATGCGGCGTCGTTCGACGTGGACTACCTGCACGACCACCTGCCGCTGGCCGGCACCTACCTGGGCTTTTCCGTGCGCATCGGCGCGGCCGAGTTTGTGGAGCGCCTGCTGCTGACGGCGCCGAGCGGCCTGCGCGGCTTTCTGCGCTTCGACCCGCTGGCCGACCACACGCCCGACCTGCCGGGGCAGCTGGCCGACCTGCGCACGGTGCTGCGCCGCACCCGCCACCTGTCGGATTTCCGGGCTCTCACGCTCAACGGCACCTTTTTCGCCAACCGCGGCGGCACCGCCAGCCAGCAGATCGGCTTCACGCTGGCCGCCGCTGCCACCTACCTCAGTGAGCTGCCCAACGAGGAGCTGAGCGTGGCCGACGTAGCCGCCGCCCTGCAGATTCAGGTGGGCCTGAACCCCAACTACTTCCTGGAAATAGCCAAGCTGCGCGCCTTCCGCCAGCTGTGGGCCACGCTGCTGCACGCCTACGGGCTGCCGGCCGAAGCCGCGGCCGGGCTGCGCCTCTTCGCCAGCACATCTACCTGGTCGAAGACCACGCTGGACCCGCACACCAACCTGCTGCGCGTGACCACCGAAACCATGGCCGCCGTGCTGGGCGGGGCCGACGCGGTGAGCGTGGCGCCCTTCGACAGCCTGTTTCACGACCCGAATGAGTTTTCGGACCGGCTGGCCCGCAACCTGTCCCTGATTCTGCGCGAGGAAAGCCAGCTGCACCGGGTGGCCGACCCCGCCGCCGGCTCCTACTACCTCGAAACCCTCACCAGCCAGGTCGCGCAAGGCGCCTGGAGCCAGTTTCAGCGCATTCAGGCGGCGGGCGGGCTGCCCACGGCCGTGGGGATGGTGATGCAGGAGCTGCACAAAGTGGCCCAGGAGCAGTTTCAGCGCATTGCCGACGGCTCGCAGGTGGTGGTGGGCACCAACCGCTTCCAGGACCCCAACGAGCAGTTCGACTACAACCCCAAGAAGCTGCTGCGCAGCCGCGACTTCGACTCTACCCGGGCCGCGTATCCGTCGGAGGTGCTGCGGCTGGCTACGGCCCTGCACTTCCAGCGCCGCGAGAAAAAGCGCAAGCGCGCCGCCGTGGTGCTGCTCGGCACCCATACCAACCAGCTCATCCTGGAGTCGTTTATGCAGCTGCTGCCCAAGGCCGAGCGTCAGGCCTTCAACGTGAACCACCCCGAAGGTACGCTGTCGGTGCTGTTTTCGACGCCGGAGGGCGCCACGCTGATGTACGCCACTCCCGAGCAGTTCGGCCACTTCGCCCGGGTAGTCTGCCGCGTACGCCAGGACGACGCCGGCTTCGTGCCCCCCCACCTGCTTAACGCCGACCTGGCCACCATGCAGGAGGCCATAGCCCTGTTCGGCTTCAAGGAATTCTCGGTGGAAGGCTACAGCACCGACGACGTGCTGGCCCGCCTGCAGGGCCGGTGAAAGTACCCCCAGAACGTCATACCGAGCGAAGCAAAGGTATCTCGCCCGCTTCGTTGAGTTCCTAATCCTGTGTCAGCACGCGAGATGCTTCGGCTTCGCTCAGCATGACGAACGGCCAAAAAAAATAGTATGAAGCCCGACTTCTCCCAGATTGCCTACGACGCGGCCAGCCTGCCGGCACCCGCTACTGCCCCGACTGAAACGCTGACGGCCGAGCAGATTGCGCTGAAAAGCTACTACACCGCCCACGACGTGGCCCACCTCGACCACCTCGGCTTCGGGGCCGGGCAAGCGCCCTACCTGCGCGGGCCCTACCCGACCATGTACGTCCAGAACCCCTGGACCATCCGCCAGTACGCGGGCTTCAGCACGGCCACCGAGAGCAACGCCTTCTACCGCCGCAACCTCGCCGGGGGCCAGAAGGGGCTGTCCGTGGCCTTCGACCTGGCCACCCACCGCGGCTACGACTCCGACCACCCCCGGGTGGAAGGCGACGTGGGCAAGGCCGGCGTGGCCATCGACTCGGTGGAGGACATGAAGATCCTCTTCGACCAGATTCCGCTCGATCAGATGTCGGTATCCATGACCATGAATGGGGCCGTGCTGCCGATTATGGCGTTCTACATCGTGGCGGCGGAGGAGCAGGGCGTGAGCCCGGATAAGCTCGCCGGCACCATTCAGAACGACATTCTGAAGGAGTTCATGGTGCGCAACACCTACATCTACCCGCCCGCGCCCAGCATGCGCATCATTGCCGACATCTTCGCCTACACCGCGGCGAACATGCCCAAGTTCAACTCCATCAGCATCTCGGGCTACCACATGCAGGAAGCCGGGGCCACCGCCGACCTGGAGCTGGCCTACACCCTGGCCGACGGCCTCGAGTACGTGCGCGCCGGCCTGGCCGTGGGCCTGGACGTGGACCAGTTTGCGCCCCGCCTGTCCTTCTTCTGGGCCATCGGTATGAACCACTTCATGGAAATTGCCAAGCTCCGCGCCGGCCGGTTGCTGTGGGCCAAGCTCATGAAGCAGTTCAACCCCCAGAACCCGAAAAGCCTGGCCCTGCGCACCCACTGCCAGACCTCGGGGTACTCGCTCACCGAGCAGGACCCGTTCAATAACGTGGCCCGCACCGCCATTGAGGCGCTGGCCGCGGCCCTGGGCGGCACCCAGAGCCTGCACACCAACGCCCTCGACGAGGCCATTGCCCTGCCCACCGACTTCTCGGCCCGCATTGCCCGCAACACCCAGCTCTACCTCCAGCACGAAACCGACATCACCCGCGTCGTGGACCCCTGGGGCGGCTCCTACTACGTCGAAACCCTAACCCACGAGCTGGCCGACAAGGCCTGGGCCCTGATTCAGGAAGTGGAGGAGCTGGGCGGCATGGCCAAGGCCATCGAAACCGGGCTGCCCAAGCTGCGCATCGAGGAAGCCTCGGCCCGCAAGCAGGCCCGCATCGATTCGGGTAAGGAAGTCATCGTGGGCGTGAACAAATACCGCCTCACGGCCGAGCAGCTGGGCAACGAAGCTAAGATTGAGGTGCTCGACATCGACAACGCCGCCGTGCGCGAGTCCCAGATTGAGCGTCTGAACACCATCAAGGCCGAGCGCGACAACGAGGCCGTAAAAGCCGCTCTGCAAGCCCTGACCGATGCCGCCAGGGAAACGGCGGAGGTAACTGAGCCAAAAGCCAGCAACCAAGCACCAAAAACCAACAACCTCCTGGCCCTGGCCGTGCAGGCCGCCCGCCTGCGCGCCACGCTGGGCGAAATTTCCGATGCCCTCGAAGCCGTGTACGGCCGCCACCAGGCTACCATCCGCGCCATTTCGGGCGTGTACTCCGCCGAGATGAACTACGACGAAGAGTTTGCCAAAGCCCGCGCCGCCGCCGACGAGTTTGCCAAGACCGAAGGGCGACGCCCCCGCATGATGGTGGCCAAGATGGGCCAGGACGGCCACGACCGCGGCTCCAAGATTATTGCCACCTCCTTCGCCGACGTGGGCTTCGACGTCGACATTGCCCCCCTGTTCCAGACGCCCGCCGAGGTAGCCCGCCAGGCGGCCGAGAACGACGTGCACGTAGTGGGCGTGAGCAGCCTCGCCGCCGGCCACAAAACCCTGATTCCCCAGCTCATCCAGGAGCTCAAGCAGCTCGACCGCGCCGACATCCTCGTCATTGTCGGCGGCGTCATCCCCGCCCAGGACTACGACTTCCTGTACAATGCCGGCGTGGCCGGCGTGTACGGGCCGGGAACGGTCATTGCCGTGGCCGCGCAGGAGATATTGGGGAAGCTAGGGGAGTGAAGAAGTGCTTTACCACTAAAGGAAAACTATATGCTACTCTTTATAGAAGTGGATCGGCTCAAAGAAGAGTTAGATTCCCTACGTCCTATTACGCCAGAACAGGAAGCTCGTATTCTACAAAAGTTTCGACTGGACTGGAATTATAATTCCAATGCCATCGAGGGCAACTCTCTCACATTAGGCGAAACCCGTTCCCTTCTCTTGCACGGCCTCACGGCGGCCGGCAAGCCCATGCGCGACCACCTTGATATTAAAGGCCACAACGAAGCGGTGCTGGGGCTCGAAGAGTTCGTGCGCGACAACGGCCGGCCCCTCACTGAGCAGTTCATCCGCGAGATGCATCAAGTGCTACTGGGCGAGGCCTACGAAGTGCCCGCCCAAACGCCCGACGGCCAGCCCACCCGCAAGCACATTGTGCCCGGCCAGTACAAAACCAGCCCTAACAACGTGCTGACGGCCACCGGCGAAATGTTCTACTTCGCCAGTCCCCAGGAAACTCCAGCCCGCATGACGGAGCTTGTGGATTGGTACCGCCAAGAAGACGTCGTACCCACTCTGCACCCCGCGGCCCTGGCCGCTGAGTTTCACTACCGCTTCGTGCATATCCACCCCTTCGACGACGGCAACGGCCGTATGTCGCGCCTGCTGATGAACCTGATTCTGCTGCGCCACGGCTATCCGATGACCGTCATCAAAGCCGCCGACCGCAACCGCTACCTCGCTGCCCTCGCCGAAGCAGATGCTGGCGAGTTCGAGCCCTTTCTACATTTCGTTGTGGAAAACGTGGAAGCCGGCCTGCGGCTGATGATTCGCGCCGCAAATGGCGAGGATATTAACGAGCCGGATGACTTGGATAAGAAGATTACATTATTAAAGAAACAAGTGCTATCTAGTGAAACTGCCGTTAAGATGCTTTGGGGAGAAGAAGAGACCCAGGAAGGATTCTATGATGCGATAATCAAGTCATGGCTTGATGAATTAGAAAAACAAACTCATGGTTTTAATGATCTTTTCATGGGCCATGACTATTCATTAATCATTTCTTCTGTTAATTCCCATAGCAATAAAATCGAACGTAAATCAAATATTGAAGAATTTAAATCCTTGTCAAGAAATTCTTTTTTAGAAACAACCGCTACAATAGATTATTTTGGTTTCTCGAAAAGATGGAATCATTTCCGACAGCAAAACAATGGCTTTGATGTCGGCATATCATTTGGCCTCACATTCAACCTTGATAGCTTTTCTGTTACCGGAGCTATTATAACAGATTTCACTAGTACCGGTAGCTCTGCTGTATATCGCAGTCCAGAAATATTTACGTCGCTTTACAAAGCAGAATATGACCTTAATCACATTAAAAACATCAACCACAAACTCGCCAATAAAGTCTATGATTTCATTGCTACCAAAGTAGCTGAGGCTGATACGCCCCCCGCTTAGAGGGTGTTTGGGAATTGGACTTGAAGTAAACAGAAACGAGTCAGTAAGTTGCGGCGGGAGTTCCTAGGCTTCCGGACACATTATGGTTGACAGCTCTCA
>NZ_BAABDH010000101.1:0-44827 GCF_039539525.1 Hymenobacter algoricola
AATGTGAATTTCGCTTCAACCATCGCTACGAAAACGTGTATAAAGTCTTGCTCAAAGAACTTCGCCAACGGCCCCTCTAAGCTCGATTTGCTTCCTAAGCCCCTATTCTAATAGAACGTCATGCTGAGCTTGTCGAAGCATCTCTACCGCTTCGTTGGGGTGAGACTCATTACAAATGCTTCTTCAGCAACTATGAAGGCATCCAATCCAACGGAGGATTCAAATGTGCATTCGATATCATTGCCGCTTGCCTCAAATTTCAGGTCAAAAAGGGCGTTCTGGTGACTGAAATAATTGAACTCTACTTCCTTTATCCCAATGAATTGCAGCGCAACGATACAATGCTTGGTTTGCTTGTAGTATCCCTTTTCGTCTACCTCGCTAAGCATTTCCGAAGCGGCAATAAAGAATGTAACCGAATACCGGCCGGTTGGATGCGTTTCAAAAATCACCTTATCCACTTCGGCGTCATGGAAATCCGGCCAATAACCGAAGTGTTGAAGGACAATTTCAGAGTTGACTATGCTAGCAATTGCGAGGTTTTGATTTTCTAACATTGCAAAACGATTCCGTTACAACGAAGTGGTAGAGATGCTTCGGCAAGCTCAGCATGACGTTTCAGAGGGTTTTTCAGATCATTACACGGGCTTCACCCCGCCGAACAAGCTGTCCATAAACCGCTGGAAACGGTTTTTGGACGTGGCCTTCACCAGCACCGTGTTCAGGTTTGAAAGCTCGGACAGCAGCTTGGCCTGAATCTGGGAGTCCAGCTCGATTTTGCGCAGCAGCTCCCGCTGGGTGGCCGATACTTCCCGGCCCAGCACATCCTGCTGGGCGTTGAGGGTCTGGAAGGGCTCCAGGTACTGGCGGATCCGGTCGAAGACGTTGTCCTTGTTGAGCTCCTGGAAGTGCTGGCTCCACTTTTCGTAGGCCTGCTGGGCGTCGCGCTCGTGGAAGCTCAGGCGCTGCTGCATCAGGTCGGTGAGGCGGCCGGTAGCCTCGTCGAAGTACTGCTCGGTGCGGGCGGCCACGTTGCTCATTTCCTTCTGGTGGCGCTGGAAGAAGTCGAGCTGGGCCTGCACCAGGTTGTCGTGCTGGCCGATGTACTGGCCCACGTTGTTGATACCCCGCTCGAAGCCCACGAGTCGGTCGAGGATGCTGCTCACGGCCTGGGCGGTAGCAGTGCCGTCTTCCAGCATCTCATTCAGCCGCTGCTGGTAGCCCACGAATTGCCCGAACATTTCGGCCGACTGGCTTACCTTCTCAAACACGGCCACGTTGGCGTTGGCCATCTTGTCGAAGCCGATTTCGTTGAGCCGCAGCAGGAAGTCGCGCTGCACTTTTACGTTCTCTGTCAGCGTGCCAATCACGGGCTCGAAGAGGACGACTTTGCTCACGAAATCCTGGTTGAAGGCGTCCAGTACGCCTTTCAAATTCGACAGGCTGCCGGCCATATCGGAGTGCAGGATGGGCAGCAGGCGGGCCTGCAAAAAGGTGTAATAGTTGTTCTGGGCCTGGTCGAGGCGCTGGTGGGCGTTGCGCACGAGGCCGTTGCCGAGCAGCGTGAGCAGCAGCCCGACGAAGGAGCCGGCCATGGCAATGAGTACGCCGGTCAGGAAGGGCGTCAGCGCCTCATCGTCGGATACGCCGTTGCGGGCAATGCCCACGAGGCCCAGAATCACGCCCAGAAACGTGCCCAGCAAACCCAGGTAGAGGGGAGTGGCCACGTTGGCCTGCACCGCGTTTTCCATCACCTGGCTCTGACGCTCCGAAATATCTTTCAGGATGCTGAAGTCGGCCGCGCCCTTGTTGTAGCGCAGGTAGCCGTTGGTATCGGCCATGATTTCGCGGAAGCCTTCCGACACGGCCTCGGCTTTGATGATTTCGACCGGAAAGGAGCCTTCCGGGGCGTTGGCGGCGTATTCGGGCAGGTCTTCGCCGGTCGGCGTCACCAGCCGCCGCTCCACCCGCAGCGCGTCCTTGGCCGGGTACAGCTGACTTAGCCGCTGCGCCTGGGCCCGGGTTTGCAGAAACGCACGAATCTGCAGGCCCACGACAATGGCAACAACAATGACTTCGAGAATTATTTCGAGCATGAAATCTAGAACGAAAACGAAGCACAAAGGTCAGCGCAAATACGCTGACCTACGAATCAATCTGCAAAAAAGAACGGCATGCTGAGCGAAGCCGAAGCATCTCGCGTGCTGACGTTGGCTTCGTTACCCATCCCAGACCAGAGGGTCAATATAGCGGTTTCGTGAACGGTGTACCCGGTCTGACGGCTTTTCGCCGTCGGACCGGTCGTCGCTGGCTGCCGATAATATCGGGCCTACAACGACCGGTCCGACGGCGGAAAAAGCCGTCCGACCGGAGCGAATGCAACCGCTACACTGTTCGCGAAACTGCTATAGCCGCCCAACTCGGGTTGAAAGCCGTAATCAGCGCATCTTTCTTGGCCCGCGTCCAGCCTTTCAACTGCTTCTCCCGGGCAATTGCCGGCACTGGATTGGGGCAAATTTCAAAGTAGACCAGCAAGTTGGTCTGGTAGCGGCCGGTGAACTTCCCTGCGTCGCCAAGTCCCAAACTATGCTCTTCCAGTCGCCGCAGCAAGTCATTGGTCATCCCGATATACAGCACGGGGCGAATCGTGTTGGTCAGGATATACCCGTGCATGGCCGGATGTGAATTTGCTGCTAAAAAAAGAACGTCATGCTGAGCGAAGTCGAAGCATCTCGCGGGCTGACGTATGAATAGTAATCCAACGACGCCACGCGAGATGCTTCGGCTTCGCTCAGCATGACCGTCCTATAGTTTTTCCTACCCTACTCAAACCGGATAGCTGCCTTCTGCTCAATCTGCCAGGCGCCGTTGCTCTTCGTCAATGTCCCTTCCCTATCGGTCACGATGCGCGACACGGGGCCGTTGGGCTGCTGATAGGCGCAAGCTTCCCGCAGGGAATACTGGGCGCTCTGGATGGCGTAGGCGTGCACGGCGGAGTTGGACGTGACGCGGAACGTGGCGCGCTCGGGCACTTTCGGGTCCGGCGTAATTTCGTAGATGCTGTCGTGCTGGGGCTGGTCCTGCAGGTCGTAGTCGCTGAAGCCGCCGTTGACCGGCACCTTCACATAGTAGCGCGTCGGCATGGGCGCGGCCGGCGCGGCAACCGGGGGCAGCGGGGCCGTGGCTTCAGCCCAGTTCGTAGCCGGCAGCTGCACGGGCGGAATCAGGCTGTCGAACTCGTCGCGCGGGGCGCGGGCGGGGGAGCCAACGGGCAGTACCGGTGGCGTAACGGCTGTTTCCTGAAATGACTCAGGCGCTGCTACCGGCGCAGCAGGTGGTAGGGTTGGCGCAGGCTTGGCTACATTCTGCGGCTGCGTCTGGGGCGCGGGAGCCGCTACGGGAGGTGCCGGCCGCGGCGGGTTGCCCTGCGGCTGGTTTCCTTGGTTACGCGGCTGATTCTGCTGCTTGCTCTGGTTCTGGTTCTGGAGCTGCTGATTGCCGGCCGGCCGCTTCCCCATTTCTTCGGCCACGCGCTGCTGCACCAGCTTCTCAATCTCGCGCTGCAGCTCCGGCGTCATCCCCTTGGCTGATACCAGACGAGCCGGCATAGCGCCGCCAGCGGAAGCCTTCACCGATTCCAGCTCGCTGCGGTGGCGGTCGGCGCGGCTGCCCAGCTCGCTGATGCTGCGGCGCAGCATGACGTAGAGAAACAAGCTCAGCAGCGACAAAATCAACGCCAGCGGGGCGAAGAACTTGCTCATCAGGCTTTCGCCGGCAGCCGGGCGCGGCGCGGCGCCGTTGGCTTGGGCCTGCTCACTACCTAAACCAGCTTCGGCATCAGCCGCCATGGTTTCGTCGGTGGCGGTAGTATCGACAACGTCGGTCTGGTCGTCGGTCAGACTGGAGGCCACGTCGGTGGGCGGGGTACCGTTTTCGACGTAGCCTTTCAGCTGGGCTTCCAGGGCCTGCACGCCTTGCATGCGGGCAGCATCCTTGCGGCGGGCCGGGGAGGCTTTCAGCTTGTTGATGATTTCGGTATTCAGCTTCTGCAGCCGCGACTTATTGGAGCCCAGGCCATTATACATGGTCCCCTTGACTTCCAGCGGCTTGTAGAGCATACTGTACACCTTCTGGCTGTCGGCTTTGATGCTGGCTTCAAACTCCTTCAGGGTGCCGCCGCAGCGCAGGGTGCTTTGCAGGTTGGGCCGGCCGGCGTCGCCGTACACGAACTTCATCGTGGCGCACCAGATCTGGGTTTTCTGCTCGTCGAGCGTGGGCTGGCCCAGGGGCGTTTGGGCATGCGTAGTACTCGCCGACAACAGCCCGGCAAGCAGCAAGGCGCAGGAAAGGAAAATCCTCATGAAGGTGGGGTATCGAGGATGAGAAATTATTCTAGCAGCAAAATCCAGCCTGTTTTCGAGTCGTCAGGTGTGCCCGGCGCATCCCTCAGAAACTCCCAGGATTCGCCTTGCAGCGTCAATTGATAGCGAGTCACAAACTCGGAGCTTACTGGTACTTTGTCCGAAAACCAAGCAAATAGAAGTCGGTCGTAAGCTTCCAAAAGGGGAATTTGCCCAACCAGTATTTCGAAATGGTCTGGCAGATACAACAGATTCTTTTGCTGTATTAGATGCATTAGGTTGGCTTTATCACGAAGTGGAATTCTGACCTCTCCAGTTTCGGCGACAACATAGCCAGTAGGTTCTAACTCGGGGAGATACTCATCATATGGGTAGCAGCTGAATACCGAACTCTCCGGCATCAACTCTAATAAGTCCACAATAAAAGCTTCTCCCCGATCTATCATTACCCGTTCGAAATCAGCTCCCGGCTCAGGTTGTACAACGCCTGCTTCATGGGGTAGAAGAACAGCGTTTCGGGGAGGGTTTCGCCCTGGCCGAGGTTGCGGCCAATCTGGTGCAGGCCCAGGTTGAGGCTGTCCTCGATTTCGCGCAGCAGCAGCTCCTTGATGCGGGTGCGGTCCACGTCCACGCCCACCTCGCGCATGAGCGGGGCCACGTCGTCGTTGTCGAGCACGATGTCGAGGAAGCGCTTGGTGTTGTCGATGATGCTCTGCTTGAGGTCGGCATCCACCTGGGGCATTTTCAGGCGGGCCGTGTCGATGTCCTGCCCTTCCAGGGCACCGTTGAGCTTCACGGTGCGGATCTGGTCGAAGTCGGCCGTGCTGGTGGCACTTTCCTCAAACAGCACCCCGCCGTTGGTGGTAGCCTCCTTCGGGTTGTCGGCCAGGATCACGCGGAAGTTCTGGGGCGCTTCCTGGCCCGTGGCGGCCTTGAACACGGCTTTGCTGATCTTCTCAATGGCGGCCATGCTGGCCCCGCCGCTCAGTATGCGCAGGTACAGGCTGCCCTTGCCCGAGAAGCACAGGTAGCGCGGGGGCTTGAGGCCCAGGTGCTGCACGAGCTGCGCCACGTGGTAAACGATGGCCGTGTAGTGCAGGTAAAACAGCACCCGCAGCTGCCGCCCCTTGCCCAGGCCGAGGCTCTGGGTGAAGCGCAGCGCGTCGTTGTAGGTGAAGAGCAGGCTGGTCACGTCGGCCGAGCCGAAGTCGGGGTTTTGCAGGGCCGCGCGCAGGTAGCCCTTGTACTCCTGGTTTTCCTCCGAGTCGGGCAGGCTTTCCACGTACTGCACGCCGAGACGGAGCAGGCCGTTTTGCTTAGGTGCGCCCTGTACCCGGGCGTAGCCGTCGCCCCAGAGGTCGTCGCCGGCGAAGCGGAACGAGGAGCTGAAGGCGGGCTTCTGGTCGGCGAAGATCAGCAGGTCGGTGGTGCCGCCGCCGATGTCGATGTTGATGACATTTTCGTCGCGGTTAGGCACCACCTGGTTGGTGGCCGTGAGGTAATAGTACGGCGCCACCGACTCCGAAATGCACTGGGTGGGGCGGCGGGCCCGGAAAATCTGCTGGAAGGCCTCGTCCCAGACCTGCTGGAACTGGTTGCGCAAGAACATGTCGAAGCTCAGCGGGGCAAACCACACCACGCGGGTGTCTTCCAGAATGCCGCCCTGCATAGCCGCCTTGTGCTTCATCAGCAGCAGAATCTCCTTGAAGAAAGCCGCAATGCGGTTCACGCCCTGCGGGTCCAGCTCAGCGCTCCACTTCAGGTTGGTCACAAAGCGGTTCTGGGGCGGCTGCCCGGTTTCGGTGTTGATGCTGAAGCCAATGTTGATGTTGCTGAGCACCTTGCTCGGCTCGTTGGCGTAGGAGTTCGTCTCACAAACAGCCGTCCGGATCGGAAATTCATACACCGACCCGGCCTCGCCGATGATGCTGGGCACGAACTCGCGGTTCTGAATCAGCGGAATGTCGAACAGCTGGCCGGGGCCGCGCATGTAGCGCTGGAACGCCGAGTAGCCCGTGTCGGGCAGCGGGGCGTTGAGCAGCTCCATCTGCAAATCAGCCTCGCCGATAGTGAACGGGCGCGGGTGCGCCGACGGGCCGTCGGCGTAGGCCACGTGGGTGTTGCTGGTACCGAAGTCGACGGCGAAGGTGAAGCGGCGGGTGCCGCGGTCCAGCTCCCGCCAGCGCGGCACGATGAGGCCGCGGGCCGGCGGCGCGCCGTGGAAGGCCGGCGGACAAGTCAGCTCCGCGAGGTCGAAGTGGGTGCCGGTGATTTCGTAGTAGGTGCTGCCGGCCGTGGAAACGCTCTTCTGGGTGCGCTCAAACTTGGTGGCTTTCCGGGCCGCGCCCTGGTCCGTGAGCCGTTCGCCGCCCACGAAGAACGTGAGGTCGTAGCGACGCTGGAGCATGGTGGGCGAGTTGTCGGCGTCCACGAGCATCACCTTGTAGAAGTCGTTGTACTCGGGCTGGGCCCGCATCTTGTAGAACGGGAACACGCCCAGGCCGATGTTGGCCTTCACGATGCGGCCCTTCTCGGGAATCTCCCGGCCCTGCGCATCTTTCGGGTTCTGGGGGTTCTGGTAGTAGCTGCGCTCGAAGGTGATGAAGCGGCCGCCCTGCACCGGAATCCGCAGCGCGATGCGCACGTGGTTCAGGTCGATGGTGAAGGTGAGCAGCTCGGCCAGGTCGTGGTCGGTGAAGTACTCGAAGAACGTCTGGCGCAGGGGCAGCAGGTACGGAAACCGCGCCCGGCCCTGGGTATCGGCCCCGTACTGGAACGTGACCTTGCCGGTGTGGAAGCGCTGGGCGTTCAGCTCGTAGGGCAGCTCCACCAGGGCATCCTCCAGGAAGTCGCCGACGGTCAGATACGGATACTTGAAGCCTTTGCCGGGCAGCACGCGGTTTTCCAGGGTCAGCTCGTCGGCGTAGGGCACCGGCGTGCGGTCGTCCCAGGGCTGGCCGTTGAGGTAGTTGGCGCCCTGCATGGTCAGGTTGGGGCGCAGCACCAGCGGCGTGGGCCGGCTCTGGTTGGTCTGCCGCGTGGGCGCGATGAACAGGTCGGAGCTGGTCACGGCCGACTGGTCGGCGCGGCTCGGCAGCGGCACGTACTTCACGCTGGCCAGGTTGCCCTGGAAGTCGGCAATGGCGGGGTACTTGGTGGCAAACTGCTGGGCCGTATGGTCGCCCTGCATCTGCATCTGGTTGATGAGGTTGCGGTCCAGTCCGGCAAACACGCTGCCGGCAAACTCGCGGCGCTGCAGCTGCGGATAGGCCAGAAACAACTCGTAGATAAACTCCCGGAAGGCCGGCGAGCGGTCCTCCAGCAGCACGACCTGGTTGTCGAAGTAATGCCCCTTGGCCTGGGCGCGCTCCAGATCCAGCTGGCGCACGGCCGGGGCGGTAAAGAGCAGCGTCAGCGGCGAGGTGCCGCCCAGCAGCTGGGGTCCGCCGGGCATATTCGGCGACTCGTAGAACACGAGGTACATATCGGAGAAGTCGCGGAACCGGTCGTCCTGCAGAAACAGGCGCAGGGTTTCGCCCAGCAGGCGGGTGCCTTCGTCGCCTTGCATCCGCTTCAACTCGGCCTCCACGTTCCAGCGGCGCAGCGTGATTTTGCGGCCGGCCTGGGTGTAGAGGTTGTAGTTGTAGAGGATTTCAAACAGGTCCCAGAAGTGCGACACCAGCTCGTGGTACACCGAGCCGGGGTTGCGCTGCCCTTCCCGGGCCAGGAAGTCGAAGGCCGTTTCAAACAGGTGCATCCGCGCAAACGGCGTCGGAATGCTCACCGCCACGTTCTTGGCCCGTCCGCCCGTGGGGTCGGTGACGGTGTTGATTTCAGTGCTGGTGATGGGCGCAGTTTTCTGCCAGCCCTGCACCTGCTGGGAACCGTTGTTGTGAAGACGAAGGACTTTGGGCATATATCAGCCCCACCCCCCGGCCCCCTCCCCTTTGGGAGAGGGGGAGCCTGACAAAGGTATTCGGGGTATTTAGATTTTGAACTAGGAAACTACAACTAGAGCCCCTCCCCACAGGGGAGGGGTTGGGGAGGGGCTACACCACCTTCACCTTCTCCTCAAACGCCTTGTCCGTCACCTGATCGAACAGGGCGACGAGCTTGCGGAAGCTGTCGGGCTCCTGGATGGATTTGGCGGCGTCGTTGAGCTGGTTGAGGAAGTAATTCTGGCTGAGGCCCTTGTTGAAGAAGTCGTTCCACTTCTTCTCCACCGGCTTGCCCGCAATCATGGCGTTGAAGTCGTCGGTGGTCAGGTCGAAGGGGCGGAAAGCGCGGCGGTTCTGGCTGAGCTCCTTCAGCCACTCATCGACGCCGTACTCGGGGCTGTGGAGGAAGTTGTTGAGCTCCTTGAAGATGGGCTCGTTGCGCAGGGCGTGCGTCAGGTTCAGGTTATCGTGGTAGGGGGCCTTGTCGGTGGGCAGGTGCTGCTTGTGGTAGCGCGAGAAGTAGAGCAGCTGGGTCAGATGCTTGGCAATCAGCTCCCGGCTCTCGTCGGGCAGGTGGCTGAAGTTCAGGTCCTGGGTGTCGGTGCCGAGGCCGTACTCGTGGAAGTGGGGCGCGCCGTTGCGCAGCTCGGCGTCGGAGTACTGCATGAAGTCGACCACGCTCAGGGCGGCCAGCAGCTCGATGAGGTGGGCCTTGTTGCGCTGGGCCGTGCCGCCGGGCTGGTTTTCGTAGGGCGTGTCGGGCGTGTCGGCCAGGTAGTATAGCGCGTCCAGGCCCTGCAGGTTGTGCTCGTAGTAGCTGAGCGCGGCCTTGGTCTTGGTCAGGAAGGAGTTGGAGTCGATAACCGAGTTATCCTCCGATTGCAGAGCGAAGTAGGGCATCACCGTGACGGCGCCGGTGAGGGCCGCACGCAGGTAGCCCGAGTTGCTGAGGCGGGTGTTAGGGTCCTTGAGGTTTTTGAGCAGCAGCGGGAAGCCCGCCGCGCCGGTGCCGCCGAAGATGCTGGAGATGAAGAACACCCGGTCGCCGGCCTGGAAGTTGTCGGCGAAAAACCGAATTTCCGGCGACTCCACCACCTTGTTCAGCACGATGCTGCCCACATTGGGCGAGCCGCGGAAGCCGATGGTGAGCGGACTTTCCAGGTTGTCCTGGGTGAAGAGCAGCTCCACGAGCCCCTTGGAATCCACGGACAGCTGGTCGTAGCTCAGATACTGGCGGAAGCTCTGGTTGATGCCGCCGAAGTCGAACACGAACGTATCCTTCACCCCGCCGTTGGTGTCGGCCGAGATGCTGCTCAGCGTGCTGATGTCGGTCTGGAAGAAGCCGTCGTCGCGGGGGCCCAGGTGCTGGTAGATCTGCTGGTAGCTCTTGAGCATGTCCACCGTGCGGTTCATGTCGCCGTTGTGGGCGTCGGGGTCGATGATGATGGGCACCACCCGGTCGCAGTTGGCGAGCTTCACGCCCGAGGCCAGCAGCATGGTCAACGACCGAATCACGCGGGAGCCGGTGCCGCCAATGCCGAAAATGAACAGTTTAGCCATGTCTAGTAGGGAGTAGTAAGTAGTGAGTAGTTAGATAAGAGAATGAGGCAAAACCGCGCAACTGAGGGTTGCGTCCATTGTCTCACTACTCAATACCACCTACTCAATACTAATGACTTAAAAAGGAGTCGTGCTGGCGTTGGTGGAGCCGCGCTTGAGCAGGGCGGAGAACAGGAAAAACCAGAACAGGCCGAGGATGGCATTCCAGGTCGACATCCAGTAGATATAGGAGTGCGAGGCCACGGCTTGGGAGTTGGCCTGCCAGATACCGATAACAAAGGCCAGCACGGCGTTAATGACCAGGAAAATTACCCAGTGGCGCAGCTTGTTGAAGGTGGCCACGCCCATAGCCCGGTTAATCAGGTAGTAGAAAATAAGCACCATGGCCAGGGAAAGGCCGATGGTCAGCAAACCGACATTCGGAAAAATCACCTCCCGGTACACCGGCGTTTCGGAAGGTGGCTGCGGGGTGCCGATGAGTTCGTAAACGAAGCGGAAGAAACCTTTCATAGAGCGGAAAATAGCGCAAACCAAGGTTTGCGGGGCGTGGAACGAGTTGGGGGAAAGGAAAGCGGGGCCGTGCGGGTGATACGCGAATCAGGAGTCCGCGTTAATTAATCCGCCGGCTGCAGGGTGAGCGGGATAACGAAAACCGGCTGCTGATCCTGCCCAGTGGTGGTGACGGCCGCCACGCCGTCGACGAGGCTGCTCAGGGCGAAGGTTTTGGCCCCGGCCTGGTTGATGTTGCTGTCGTTTTTGGTGGTCCACTGGCTGATCCAGGCCGGGCGTTGGTCGTTGAGCATAAGCTGGAGCGGCCGGGCGGCCTTGCCGAGCTTCGTAACGCGCACTTTCACAAAATGCGTGTACTGATTTTCGGCACCGCTGCTGTTTTTCGTCTGATCGTTGGCGGCAAACACGCTGCTGATCTTCGCGTCGGTATCCTGAGCCTGGAGCTGCAGGTTGGTTTTCAGGTAGTTCACGTCGCGGTACAGGCCCGGCAGGGTTTTCAGATCGAGGCCCACCACAAACTCCACCGGCTCCTTAGCCGACACACTGCTGATGGCCACGGTATGGTAGGCCGCCCCGGCCGTGCGCTTGCTGGCGTCTTTTTCGCCGTAGTACCACGAGCCCACGTTCTGAAAGCGGTTCAGCAGCGACGAGGCCGGCACCGGATATTTCACCCCGAAGTGGGCCTGTCGGGCGGGCTGTTTTTCCAGCAATGCGGCATCGAAGCGGCGCACCGCGTCGGCGGGACCAATCACCCAGAAATAGTAAGGAATAGCGGTGTCGCAGCAGCTATTGATTTTCTTCACCGCAGTTTTGAGCGCCGGATAGAACGCCCCCCGGAAGTCCGAGGTGTAGCCGTAGACCGAAACAGCTAGGTCGGCCCGCTGAGCGCGGTTCAGCGCATCGGTGATATCGGTGCTGATGTAGGGAATGGCCCCGGCGTTTTTCGGCGAATAAATAAAGTCCGAAATCAGCACGTTCACCGTGTTGGGGGCGTAGTAGCCGCTTACCAGCGTGTCGAGCACCGTCGGAATGTTGGTACTGCTGGCCGGCTGCTGAATGCCGCTGCGCACGGTCTGGGACAGTTGCTGGTAGGAGTCGCGGTAGGGCTTCTCCTTGATGCGGAAGTAGGTTTTACGGGCCGCGCTGCTGCGGTTTACTTCCGACAGAAACTGGGCCACGTGCTGCTGAAAGCGGGTGTTGGCCCCGTCCGCGCCGGTTTTGGGCATGAAGCCTTCCATCGAGCCCGACACTTCCAGAAACACGTTGATCTGGGCCAGCGGACCGGCCGCCGGGGGAATGGCCGGAGCGGCCGGAGGCTCCACCGCGGCGGCGGCGGCAGTTTCTTTCGGCACTTCCGCGGCCGGCGTTTCGGCGGGCGGGGTGGCCGCGCTGGTTTCGCCCTTCATGTCGGAGCGGGAGTAGCAGCCGGGCAACAGGAGCAGGCCCAGGGCCAGAACCGGAAACAAATGAAAAGAACTGGTCAAATGCATTGAGACAAAATAAGTGCGACCGGTAAACGTCTCCCTCTGCGTACTGCCGGGAAGCCCGGCAGGTTGTGGGGAACGGATGTAAGGCTATAAAATTTTATGGCAAAAACCGCACATAGCCGCAGCTCCTCCTACGCAGCCGGGCCCGCCCACCCGACAAAACTGTGCCACAACGCCAAAGCCCCGCCGCCCTACTGATTCAGTAAAGCGGCGGGGCTTTGGGAAATGTCCCGCATTCCGGAGCGAAGTCGGGCGGAAGGAAACGGCCTAGCTGTAGTCGATTTCGGTGTTGTCGCCGATATTCAGGCTGTGGTTCAGGCCCCGGAACGAGGCGTCGGAGCCCACGATGCAGTCGTGCATCACGGCCGAGCGCAGCTCCGAGTAGGAACCGATGATGGAGTCGCTCAGAATGGTGTTTTTCACGATGGTCCGGTCGCCGATGGCCACGTTGGGCCCGATGATGGAGTGCGAAATCGTGCAGTCTTTACCGATGCTGACGGGTGGGATGATGATGGTATCGGGAAACTCGGAGTAGTCGCGCTCCAGAAATTCGGGGCGGTTGAGCAGGCGGGCATTGGCTTCGAGCAGGCTTTCCTTGCGGCCGCAGTCAAACCAGTTGTCGACCGGCGTGGTGGTCATCGCGGCGCCGTCCTGAATCATGAGCATCAGCGCGTCGGTGAGCTGGAATTCGCCGTGGGTGCGCTGGTCCTGGTCGATGAGGCGCTCCAGGGCCGAGGCCAGCCAGTCGGCGTTGGCAATCTTGTAGAGCCCCACCAGCGCGTAGTTGGACTTCGGAATCCGGGGCTTTTCCACCACCTTGGTCACGCGGCCGCTGGTGCCGGTTTCTACCAGACCGAACATGCTGGGCGTTTTCACCTCCTTCACCGCCAGCACGTTGCCGGCCGTGCTGAGCATAGCCGCCAGGTCCACGTCCACGATGGTGTCGCCGAGCATGATGAGTACGCCGTCCTGCTCGTGGCGGAATTCTTCCCGGGCCAGCCACAGGGCGTGGGCAATGCCTTCGCGGGGCTCCTGCACCACGAAGCTGACTTTCAACTCGGGGTACTGCCGCCGCACGTAGCGCTCCACCTTCTCGCCCAGGTAGCCGATGATAAAGACAAACTCCTCGATGCCCGCCGCCTTCAGCCGGTCGATAATGTGCCCCAGGATGGTGTTACCGGCCACGGGTACCAGCGACTTGGGCTGGGTGTGCGTGTGCGGACGCAGGCGCGACCCAATACCAGCAACGGGAATAACAGCTTTCATGAACAGTGACGCTAGCGTAAGTCCGCAAAGTAATCAATCATTGCGCAGCAACCCGCAACACAACCGCAATGACCCGAATGCGTACTTTGCAGCGCACCGGGACGTGGCTGCTGCAAACCAGCCGCGGGCCGTTCCGGTTTTTACCCTTCCTTCGTTCTCCCCTTTTTTTCCCTTCCATCCTACTTCTTTCCAACATGAAACGCTTTCTTCTCTACTTCGCCGGTCTGGTGATTCTGCTTTCCCAGTCGTCGTGCGGCTACAACTCGATGGTGTCGAAAGACCAGGCCGTAAAGGCCCAGTGGGCCAACGTGCAAAACAGCTACCAGCGCCGGGCCGACCTGATTCCGAACCTGGTCAACACGGTGAAAGGCGCCGCCAACTTCGAGAAGTCTACCCTGACCGACGTGATAAACGCCCGCGCCAAGGCCACCAGCGTGCAGCTGTCGGCCGACCAGCTCACGCCCGAAAACCTCAAAAGATTTCAGGAAGCCCAAAGCCAGGTTAGCGCCGGCCTGGGCCGCCTGCTGGCCGTGTCGGAAAACTACCCCGAGCTGAAGGCCAACGCCAACTTCCAGGAGCTGCAGGCCCAGATTGAAGGCACCGAAAACCGCATCAACGTGGAGCGCGGCAAGTTCAACGGCGTCACCAACGACTACAACGGCTACATCAAGTCGTTTCCGAATAACCTGTTTGCCGGCATGTTCGGCTTCAAGGAGAAGTCGTACTTCGAAGCCGACGCCGCTTCGCAGAAAGCCCCGACGGTCCAGTTCTAATTGGTCGGTGGGGTCCATAGGGTCTTGGGGTCTTGGTTTTCGTGCCGGAATACCGGCAGAACGAAAAACCAAGATCCCAAGACCCTATGGACCCAAGACCCTAAGCATATGAACAACCCTCTCACTCCGGAACAGGAAGCGGCGCTGGTCGCGGCCATCAAGCAAGCGGAAATCACCACGTCCGGTGAAATCCGGGTGCACCTGGAAGATACCTGTCCCACGCCCGAGCCCCTGGACCGGGCCGCGCAGGTATTTGCCGAGCTGAACATGCACAAAACCGCCCTGCGCAACGGCGTGCTGTTTTACCTGGCCTGGGATACCCGGCAGTTTGCCGTCATCGGCGACGCGGGCATCAACTCCGTGGTATCGGACGAATTCTGGGAAATCACCAAGGAAGCCGTGCTGGAACAGTTCCGCATCGGCAAATTCGTGGTGGGCCTGGAGCGTGGCATCCGCATGGTGGGGGAGCAGCTGCAGCGGCACTTCCCCTACAACGCCACCACCGACCACAACGAACTCGACGACACAATCTCGTTTGGCGACTCCAAGCCGCCGCGTGTATGAACAACTCTTCCCTGCTGCCGCTACGCGCCCTCTGGCTTCGTTTGTGGCTGATTTTACTGCTCACTACCGGCGCGCTGCCGCCCGCCCGGGCCCAGGAGCTGCCCCCGCGGCCCAACCCGCCCCGCCTCGTCAACGACCTGGCCGGCATGCTGCGGCCCAACGAGATTCAGGCTCTGGAAGCCAAGCTGGTAGCCTACAACGACTCGACCTCGTCCCAGATTGCCGTTGTGACCGTGCGCACGCTCGGCGACTACGAAATAGCTGACTACGCCCAGAAGCTCTACGAGAGCTGGGGCATCGGGCAGAAGGGCAACAACAACGGAGTCCTGCTGCTGGTGGCCGAGCAGGAGCACCGCGCCCGAATCCAGACCGGCTACGGCCTGGAGGGCGCCGTGCCGGATGCCCTGGCCAAGCGCATCATCTCCAATACCATCGTGCCGGCTTTTCGCGAGAAGCAGTACTACCAGGGCCTCAACCTGGCTACGGATGAGCTCATTGCCCTGGCCAAAGGCGAGTACAAGGCCGACCAGGCCCCCGCCGCCCGCGCCGACTCCGACACCAGCGGCTCGGGCTTCAAGTTCTGGCTCATTATTGCCGCCATCGTGCTGTTTATCATTTTGCGCAGCCGGGGTGGCGGCAACGGCGGCCGGCGTAGCGGCGGCTTTGGCGGTGGCATGATTCCGCCCATCATCTTCGGCGACTTCATGGGCGGCCGCGGCGGATTCGGTGGCGGCGGCGGATTCGGTGGCGGCGGCGGATTCGGTGGCGGCGGAGGGGGCGGCTTTGGCGGCTTCGGCGGCGGTAGCTCCGGCGGCGGCGGCGCCAGCGGCAGCTGGTGAGTCTTTCCTGCCAACCCTAAAACAGGAACGGCGGCCCATCTGGGTCGCCGTTCCTGTTTTAGCGGAAGGTCCGTTAGCGAATCACCACCCGGCGCATGACCGGCCCGCGGGCGTAGTTCACGCGCAGCAGGTACACGCCCGGCTTCAGCGTGCGGAGCGGCAGGCTCATCTGCAACTGAGCGGCGGGCTGGGCCAGCACCACTTTGCCAACGGCATCCAGCAACTCCACGCTCAGCGGGCGGGCCGCCGCATCCATCTTCACCTGCACCACCTCGTGGGCGGGGTTAGGCCAGACGTCGGTGGGTGCATTTATCTGGCGGGCATTGGTTCCCAATACGTTGGACGCGCTCAGGCCCGCCAAGCCCAGGGCCCGCTGCCCATTGACGCTGGTAAAGTAGCCGCCGACCAGAATCCGGCCGTTGGTCTGGACCAGTATATCTTCCACGTCGCCATTGAGGGCCAGGGCACTGAACGATGGATCCGGCTGGCCGTTGGCGAGTTTGCGAACCACGCCCGCGCCGAATGTAGCAACCAGAAGGCGGCCGTTCGGCTGCAGGGTCAGGCCGCGCACAAACCCGATGTTGTTGATGCTGACCGGCAGGCTGCTGACAAAGGCATTATCGGTAGCCCCGTCGGGCAGCATCCGAAACAAGCCAAAAGCCTGCTGGGCTGGAGTCATGCTGGCATCTGTGTAGCCCCCGGCTACTATTTTTCCGTCGGGCTGAAGCAGCAGCTCGGCTACTTCGACGGTGGCAGTGGTTTGAATAGGGGAAGAGAAACTGGTATCGAGCTGGCCATTGGCCTGCAAGCGCACCAAAGCCCGCACAGGTTGGGAGTTGAACGCGTCCCAGGAGCCACCCACCAGGATTTTACCGTCGGGCTGGCTCAGCAGAGTGTATACGAAGCCGTCGGATTCGCTCACTGGGAAGGTAGAATCCAGTTGGCCGTCGGCCGTCAGGCGGCTGATGGTAAGGCCATTCGTCATAACGATCCGGCCATCCGGCTGGAGGACTATCTGGTACACGTCGAGGGCTGGCGGCGCCTGAAACGAGTTGTCGATGGCCCCGGTAGGCAGCAGCCGCACGATGAAATTTCCGGCGTACGGTCGGGTTGTCGGCACCGAGCCCAGCAGCAGCACCTTGCCATCAGGCTGCCGCACCATCTGATACACGATAAAGTTGGTAGCGGCCTGCCCGGTAAAGGCGGCGTCGAGACTGCCATCGGCATTATATCGGGCCACGTTGCGGGTCCGGATACCGGCCGCTTCGTCGAATAAGCCGCTAACCAGCACTTTGCCATCGGGCTGCTGGGCTAGGTTGTACACGTGCCCCGCGGCCAGCAGAGCCGGGCTGAAGGTATTGTCCAGGCTCCCATCCGCATTCAGCAGCGCTACGTCGCCGCGCCGCCCGTTGAGCAGGAAGCCGGTGCCGCCAATCAGCAGCTGCCCGTTGGCCCGCTGCTGCAGGGAATGCACCTGGGTGGGAAAGTCGCTGCCCGCCAGCGCCGAGGCGAAGGTGGCGTCGCGCGTGCCGTTGGCGTTGAGCCGGATAAGCCAGTCTTTTTGTGGCGCCCCAACCCGGCCTTGCACCCCCACCAGAATCCGGCCGTCGGGCTGAATCAGGAACTCGTTGGAGTCGTACAGATCGTACACCGGCGAATAAGCACCGAAGCTCGGCACGGCGAAGGCCGGGTCGCGCGTGCCATCGGGCAGCAGCCGGCTCAGCACGGACCGGGTGCCGTCGGTAAACTGCATGTAGAAGCCACCCGTGCCCAGCAGGATATTTCCGTTCGGCTGCACCCCGATCATGGTGATGCGGCTGTTGGCGCTTACCAGGGGGGAAGCAAACGTGTTGTCGAGCACCCCGCTGGGAAGCAGGCGGGCAATGCCATGGGGAGCCGTGAAAACGCCACCTACCAGCACTTTGCCGTCGGCCTGCAGGGCCACATCCTCGATTGAATTGTTGAACACGGTGCCGGCAGTGAAGGTCGCATCCACGGCCCCGGTGGGCAGCAGGCGCACCAGGCGCTGGGCCGCGGTGCCGTTGTAGCTGGTGAAGGAGCCGCCCACCAGAATCTTGCCGTCGGGCTGCACGGCCGAAGACCGGCCCACCCCACCGCTGCTGCTGGCCAGGCCCGCGTCGAAGCCCGCATCAGCCGTGCCGTCGGCGTTAAGCTGGAGCAGATCCTGCCGGGTCAGGCCCCCGAGCGTCAGCGTACCTTCCCCGATGAGCAGCAGCCTGCCCGAAGCCAGCACCCGCACGTTGCTCACGTCGCCGCGCAGCGTGGCCACGTTGGCGCAAAAAGCCTGGTCGAGGCTGTTATCAGCATTGTAGCGGAGCAGCAGCCGGTCGGGCCCAACTTCGGTGCGGGCAAATACGCCCAGGACCAGGGTTTTCCCATCGGGCTGGGGCACCGCCGCCTTTACGGGCGCCGGGCGGTACAATTCGGTGGGCTGGAAGCCGGGGTCGAGCGTCTGGCCAACGGCCACCGCTACGGGGAGTATGCTCAGCCCAAAGACGAAGAAGCGGAGTAAGGATATTCTCATGAGTTACAGGGAAGAATAGTTTCGCGCAAGTTAAGGAGCCGGACCGCAGGCCGCATCAGCTGCCCGCCAACAGCCCCGCCCCCCGAAGCGGCCATTGGTGGTCCGGGGCCGCCGGCAGACTGGCTATCTGCGCCGTACCTGCTACCTGCCAAAACCCATAGTCCAGCTCCGGCGCTGCTATTGTGCCGCGGCGTCCGGCGGTGCTTGCTGGTACAAGGGCAGCTCATAAAACGGGCGCAGCAGCTGCACCACGTCCAGGGCGTCGGCCAGGGCCTGGTGGGCCACCGCCGTGTCGGCGAAGCGGGCGCGGGCCTTGCAGATGCTCATCGTGGGCAGGCGGGTGTCCTTGCGCCAGTTCAGGTAAAAGGCGGCCGGGTCCAGCAGGGCTGGCTCGTGGCGCACCAGCGTGCCCCAGCCCGGCAGCTGCCGCAGAAAGGGCACGTCGAAGGAGCCGATGTTCTTGCCCGCCAGCGTCACCACCACGCAGTCGTGCTTGTCGGCCCTGAAGCCCTGCGCCAGCAGAAACCCGTGCAGCTGCGCCACCAGCTCCGGGGCCGTACAGCGCTCCGGGTTGTCGCCCGGGCGGGCCAGCTCGGCCAGCAGGCCCGCATTCAGGGCCAGGGCGCCGGCCGTGCCCACGTAGTCGGGGTGGCGCACCACGCGCCGGAAAGCCGGCAGCTCCGCCAGCGGCCTCAGCCGGCGGGTATCTTCTACCACGGCCGCCAGCTCGATGATCTGGTGGCGGTCGGCGTGGCCGCCGGTGGTTTCTAAGTCGAGGGAAACGTAGCGCATAACGAGCAGGAGGAAAGACGAGGCGGAGCTTAATGGTCGCTGCGGACGCCGGCGCGCACGGCTACGGGCAGGCGGTTTTCAGCCGGTACCACCGGGCACGAGTACTTCCCGCTGGTGTAGGCGCAGTACGGATTATAAGCCCGGTTGAAGTCCAGCGCCACCACCGCGGCCTTCGGAATGCGGAAGTCGAGGTAGCGGCCGCCGCCGTAGGTTTCGTGGCCGTTGGTCAGGTCGGTGAAGGGCACAAACAAGTAGTCCTCGTAGCCGGGGGTACGCAGCAGATCCAGGCTTTGGTACACGGTGAGCTGCAGGGCCTGCCCGCCGAGCACAAAGTGCAGCGCGCCGTACTTGCGGTATTCCGGCTCGCGCAGCCCGGTGGTTTTCATCCGGAACGGCGCGGCGGTGGAGTCGCGCACAAACCTGGCCTCCACGTAGCAGCGGTAGTCGGCCGGAAAAAAGGGCAGTTCCCGAAAAGCCGCCAGGGCGGCTGCCGGCAGCGGGGAGCGGGCCGGGTCGCGGTACTCGGCGTTCAGCTCCTGCCGAAACGCGGCCACTTCCCGGGCGTGCGCCGCCGCCGGCAGCCGGGGCGTGGTCTGGGCCCGGCCACCAGGGCTCAGGCCCAGCAGCAAGACCAGCAAGAACAAGTTGAGCGAGGAGCAGGGTATGGGAAGTGGCCAAAAAAAAGCCGCCGCACCAGGGTGGTGCGGCGGCAAACTTACAAACGCTGGCGGGGTTGCCTACTCTACCACCACCCGGCGGGTCACGGTGCCTTCGGTATACGCCACGCGCACCAGGTACAGCCCCGCGGGCAGGCCCGCTACGCTAAGGCCGACTTCGGCGCCGGCCATAGCCGCCTGCTGCCGCACCGACCGGCCCAGAGCATCAACCAGCTCCACCGTCAGCGGGTGAGCCGTCGGATCGGGCTGGACGTGCAGCACGGAGTGGGCCGGGACGGGCCAGGCTGCCGTGCGGGCCGCTACGGCCGCCGGCGCCGCCATCCGCAGCACATTCGACGCCGTAATGCGGGCCAGGCCGATGGTCGGCAGGCCCCCGACCGAGGTGAAGGACCCCGCTACTGCAATGGTCCCCGTGGGCTGCACCGCCAGGGCATAGACAATGCCGTTGGGCTGCACCGTGCTGCCGAAGGACGCATCTGCCTGCCCCGAGGCGAGCAGCCGGCCCAGGTTAGCCGGCATAGTGGTACTGGAGAAAGAGCCGCCCACCAGGATGCGGTTGTTGGGCTGCACCGCCAGGGTCCATACCGTGCCGGTCAGGGTCAGATTTTGCGCAAACGCGGCGTCCAGAACGCCCGTCGGGCTCAGGCGGGCAACTTTGGCGCGGGGCGTGCTGCCGTAAGCCGTGAACACTCCGCCCACCAGAATCTGCCCGTCGGGCTGCAGCGTCAGCGCGTTGACCGTGCCGGGAAAGGTGAGATTGGTCACGGTTGAGGTGCTGTTGAAGGTGTTGTCGACCGCGCCGGTGGGCAGGAATCGCACAATGTGCAGCTCACTGCTGCTGCTGCCTGCAAAGAGGCTGGCGGCGACGATTCTGCCATCGGGCTGCAGGGCGAAGGTGCTGGTGCGGGACATCGTGCCGAAGCTGGGGAAGGCGTTGGCACTCACGCTGAAGGTCGGGTCTACGCTGCCCGTGGCGTTCAGGCGCACCATGGTGGCCGTAGTGACGGGGCCCGAATAGGTGAAGCTGCCGCCGGCGAGGATCTTGCCATCGGGCTGGAGCACTACGCGGTTGAGGCCCGAGAAGGCCCCGGCAAAAAAGCCGTTGTCGGGGGAACCGCCGGGCTGAAAGCGCAGCACCGAGTTCGACGTACCGGCTACTACTTTACCGTCGGGCTGCACCTGCACGCTGTGCACCGACAAGGGAATCGACCCGATGCTGCCCGTAAAGCCGGCATCCAGGGTGCCGTCCGTATTCACCCGGGCCAGCCGGTGGGCCCGCTGGCCGTTTATCTCCGTGAAATTGCCGCCGATGATCAGCTTGCCGTCGGGCTGCTGAGCCAGGGCCAGCACGATGCCGGAGCGCTGGATGGTGGGGGCAAAGGAAGGATCCAGGGCGCCGGTGCTGGTCAGCTGCACCAGGGGCGTATCGTCGCGGGTACCAAAGACGGAGAAGCTGCCGCCCACCAGCACCGTGCCGTTGGCCTGCAGAAACAGGGAGTTGATCTGACCGATCTGGGAGTTGATTCCGCTGCCCGCCTGGAAGGAGGCATCCAGGCTGCCATCGGCGTTCAGGCGGACCACACCGTTGCCGGGGCTGCTGCCGCTCGAGCTGAGCCGGCCGCCCACGATAATCTTGCCATCGGGCTGGGGCAGCACGGTCGTATCGAAGTAGACGGCCCCCACGCTGCCGGAGTCGAAGCCAGGCGCCGAGAAGGTGTTATCGACGGAGCCATTGGGATTCAGCCGGACCAGGCCCAGACCATTGGCAGGTCCGCCGCTAAGCAGGCTATTGCCGCTGATCAGCAGCTTGCCATCGGCCTGCCGGGTAATCTGCGACACGTAGCTGAAGTCCTGCAGGGGGGAGAAGAAGCTGGTATCGAAAGTGCCGTTGGCATTGAGCCGGGCCAGCCCGTTGCACACCTGCCCACTGATGCTGGTGAAAAAGCCCCCCACCAGAATCTTGCCGTCGGGCTGCAGCGTCACGGTCACGACCTCGTCGTCGGCGCCCAGGCCGGCGCTGAAGCTCACGTCCGGGGTTCCGTTGGCATTGAGCCGGGTGATGTTGCCGGCGGTATTGCTGTTGAAGGTGTCGAAAAACCCGACGGCGACAATCTTGCCATCCGGCTGTTCCGCTACCTCATCGACGAAGGAGGAGCTGCCGTTGGCAGTGGCCCCGAGGCCCGCATCGAAAGCCGCATCGGCGGTGCCGTCGTTGTTGAGTCGCAGCAGGCTCTGGCGGCCGAGGCCGCCGGCCGTAAGCGCGCTATTGAAGGCCACCATCAGGTATTTGCCGCTGGCCAGCTGCGGCGCTTTGATGGCACCGCTGGCGCCGCTCAGATTCTGGGTAAACGGCTGATCCAGGGCGCCGGAAGCATCGAACCGGACAAGGTTGGTAGCCGGAGTGCCATTGACCCGGGTGAAGGCTCCCACGACCAGGCGCCTGCCATCGGCCTGCTGCCGAACCGAATACACCGAGCCGGGCGCGTACAGGCTCTGGCGGCTAAAGGTGGGGTCTACTGCCTGGGCGGCCGCGGGGCGGGCCAGCAGGGGCAACAGCAATAAAGTGAGGGGGATGCGTCGAAGTAATTTCATGAAACGAGTAAAGAATGTGGATGAGGGCAAATAGTGCTTAAAGCTAGAGAATAGCCCGGATAATTAAGGAGCCGCCCCGGCAAATATCCCGCGGCCGGCCCGGCCCATTGAGCGCAGCGGCGTTTGCTCGTGTCGGCCGGGTCCGCGGGGTGCGGCGGGCCGGCTACTGCTTTGTAAGCTCCCCCTTAAAGTGAGCCAGTCAAAACCAGAGGTCAGGCAGCTTGGCGAAACTCAATGGGGGTTAAGAAGTTGAGGGCCTCATGGGGCCGCAGATGATTATAATCGTACTGCCAGCTCAAGCACTGTTCGCGCACCTGGCGGAGGCTGGTAAAGAGATAGGCGTTGAGCAGCTCCCGGCGAAAAGAGCCGTTAAAGCGTTCAATATAGGCGTTTTGCGTCGGACTCGCCGGCTGAATCCAGTGCAAGTCAATCCCCTGTTCCTGGCACCAGGCCTGTAACACCTGGCTGATAAGTTCGGGGCCATTGTCGACCCGGATGCGGGCCGGGCTGCCGTGGCGGCGGACCAAGGTGGTGAGCAAGGCCACGACCCGCGTGGCGGGCAGCGAAAAATCGACCTCCATGCCGAGCACTTCCCGGTTCCAGTCCTCGACCACGTTCAGGGTACGAAAGCGGCGACCGTCGGTCAGCGCATCGCTCATAAAGTCCAGCGACCACCACACGTTGGGCTGCGCAGGTACTTCCAGGGGCCGTTTTATCCGCTCGGGCAGGCGTTTCTTTTTCCGCCGCTTGCCCAGTTGTAAGCGCATTAGCTGATAAATACGCCACAAGCGTTTGTGATTAACCACAATCCGTAGTTTGCGCAGCCGGTAGTAGTACTTCCAAAAGCCCCAGCCGCCGTGCCGCTTCACCAGCGCCCGCAGCCGGGCAACCAGGTCGGCATCGGCGGGCTGGAGCCCCCCACGGCCCCCACCCGGGGGCGGGGCGTAGCTGCCGCGGGCCAGGCCCACGAGCGCACACGCCTGGCGCTGGCTCAGCCCCCGCCCGCAGGCGTAGTGGGCCACCGCGCGCCGGGCCGTGGGGGTACCTACTTTTTTCGCAACACCTCCTTGATAACCTGGTGTTCCAGGCTCAACTCGGCGTAGAGCTGTTTGAGGCGGCGGTTTTCCTCTTCCAGGTGCTTGAGGCGCTGCAACTCGCTCACGCTCATGCCCCCGAACTTGCTTTTCCACGCGTAAAAGGTGGGCTCGCTGATGCCGTGCTCCCGGCAAATCTGAACCACCGTCTGGCCCTGGTCCTGTTGGCGCAAAATACCCAGTATCTGGGCTTCGCTAAAGCGGCTTTTTTTCATGAACAGTTGAAAATAGAAGAAGTGAAAAGTTACTACTTCTCTCTACTTTTGACTGGCTCACTTTGGGGGGAAGCTTACAGAGGGCATCTCGCACTTTACCGTGTTCAATGAGCAGCAGCAGCCTTTAGGCGAGCGGCTCTACTTCCAGGCGCCCCGGGCGCCGCTGGCGGTTACGGCCCGGGCCGATAAGGCCCAGTACACGATTCGCGACAAAGTGAGCGTGCAGCTTTCCACCGCCACTACCGACGCCCGGCCGGCCGGTGCCAGCCTGTAGATGGCCGTCTACCGGCTCGATTCGCTGACGACGGCACCCACCGCCGACATCTACCGCTACCTGTGGCTGAATGCCGACCTGAAGGGGCCCGTGGAGGATGCGGCCTACTACTTCACCCCGACCAACCCCGACGTGGCCGCCGTCACCGACAACCTGATGCTTACCCAGGGCTGGAGCCGCTTCCGCTGGGCGCAGGTGCTGGCCCCCGCGCCGGTAGCTTTCGAGTTCCTGCCCGAGCTGAACGGGCCACTGGCCCGCGGCCGGGTGGTGCAGGCGGGTACCGGCAAGCCCGTGCCCGGCATCACCACGTATCTGTCGGCGCCCAGCCGCATCGTGCGGCTGAATCCGGCTACCAGCAATGCGGCCGGACTCGTCCAGTTTGAGCTGAATGACTTTTATGGGGCCCGCGACGTAGTCGTGCAGACGGACCCCAAGCAGGACAGCACCAGCCGCGTGGAGCTGCTGCCGGCCTTTTCCCCGCAGTACGACCTGACGGCCCCCGCGCCCTACGCGGCGCCCACGGCCCGCTTTGAGGCCGCCTTCACCCGCCGCCACTTCCAGGCCCAGGTGCAGAACATCTACTCCGGCAAGTACAAAAACCGCTACCGGTTCCCGGCCGTCGACAGCATGGCCTTCTATGGCAAGCCCGACGAGGTGTACCTGCTCGACAAGTACACCCGCTTCAAGGTGCTGGAAGAGGTAATGCGCGAGTACGTGCCCGGCGTGGTGGTCCGCACCCGCAAAGACGGCTTTCACTTCATGGTGCTCGACAAGGTCAACAAGACGCTGCTGTCGGAAAACCCGCTGGTGCTGCTCGACGGCGTACCCATCTTCAACCTCAACAAGATGATGGCCATGGACCCGCTCAAGATCCAGAAGCTGGAAGTGCTCGACAGCCGGTATTTCCACGGCCCGTCCATCTACGACGGCGTGGTGAGCTACACCACCTACAAGGGTGACCTCGAAGGCTTTCCCCTCGCTGCGCGGGTGCTGGTGCAGCAGTACGAAGGGCTGCAGTACCAGCGCGAATTTTACGCCCCCCACTACGAGACGCCCGAGCAGCTGCAGAGCCGCCTGCCCGACCTGCGCAACCTGCTGTACTGGAATCCGGATATCACCACGACCGGCGGCGCGGCCCGCCCGCTGGAGTTCTACACCGGCGACCAGGCCGGGCGCTACCTGCTGGTCGTGCAGGGCCTGGCGCCCAACGGGCAGGCCGGCAGCACCAGCGTCAGCTTCGAGGTGAAGCCGGCCTTATAAGCTTCGGTCAAAGGGTTGTCCGTTAAAAAGCCGGGGCGCTGCGCTGCCAATCGAGCCGCTAGGGCGGAACGGGCAGGGCAGCGCCCCGGCTTCTGAATGTCAGGCGGCTACTCCACCACGATACGGCGCGTTACCGGGCCGTCGGCACAGGTGACGCGCAGCAGATACAGCCCGGCCGGCAGGTGCTGCACCGGCACGTCGGCGGTGGCTGACAAGTGTTTTTGCTCCCGCACAATCCGGCCCGTCAGGTCCAGCAGCGCCACCTGCTGCGGGCGCAGCGCCGGATTCAGGCGCAGGTGCAGCACATCGTGGGCGGGGTTGGGCCAGGCTTCGGTGGTGGCGTCGGCCAGGGCGGAAGGCGCAGCTGCCAGCACTTGTGGCGCCGTGAGGCGGGCCAATGACAGGCGCGGCTGACCATCGACCTGGCTGAACTGCCCGCCCACCACGATACCGCCGTCGGCCTGCACCAGGGTACTGTACACCGCGCCGGTAACCAGCGCGGGGCCGGCGCCAAATGTGTTGTCCAGCCCACCGTCGGGCAGCAGCCGTACCAACGGGCCTTTGCTTACCCCGCCTACCCGCAGCGACAGGCTGGAGCTGAGCAGCAGGCGCCCATTGGGCTGCACAGTTACCTGGCTGAGGGTGGCTCCCGCCGTCAGGCCGGCATCAAAGCTGGCATCCACACTGCCATCGGCATTCAGGCGAGCCAGGTCCATGCGCGCGGCGCCGTTGTAGCTGGCAAAGCTGCCGGCCGCCAGTACCTTGCCGCCGGCCAGCGGCAGCACCTGCTGCACCCAGGCCCCGCTGGCCACCGTAGGCACCGTAAAGGAGGGGTCAAGCGTGCCGTCGAGGTTGCGCCGCACCAGCACCGGCCCCGGCGTGGGGTTGGTGGCGTAGAAAAAGCTGCTGCTGTACAGGCGCCCGTCGGGCAGCAGGGCCAGGCTCAGCACCTGCTCTTGCTTTACCGGGGAGGCGGTCAGGTTGGCTTCGTAGGTCTGGTCGGTCTGCCCCGTGGGCAGCAGCCGGTGCAGGGCCGTGCCGAAGGTGCCAGTGAAGCTGAGCGTAGTGCCCCCAACCAGCACGCTGCCGTCGGGCTGCACGGCCAGAGCGCTGACGGTGCTGCCGGTGCCGTTGGGGATGAAGCCGGTGCTGAACGTAGGGTCGAACTGCCCGCCGGGCTGCAGGCGGGCCAGCAGGGGCGCCGCATTGCCGGCTACCTTTCTGAACCGGCCGCCCACCAGGATTTTGCCATCGGTCTGCAGGGCCAGAGACTCCACGGTATAATCCGGCCCGGCTGCGGCAAAGGCCGCGTCGCGGGAGCCGTCCGGATTCAGGCGCAGCAGGTTGCCGGCGGGCTGCCCGCTGACGCTGGTAAAGCGGCCGGCCACCAGCAGCTTGCCGTCGGGCTGGCTGAGCAGGGTGTTGACGTAGCCCGCCGCGAGCAGGTCGGCCCGGAAGGTAAGGTCGGGCTGGGCGCTGCTGGTCAGGCGCACCAGGCTGGTGCCGATGGTAGCAAAGGCGTTTTTCAGGTTGCCCGCCACCACCACGCTGCCGTCGGGCTGGAGCACGAGGCTGTTGATGGTGCCGAGCAGGTTGGGGCCGGGCGCAAAGCTCGGGTCCAGCGTGCCGGTGGGCAGCAGGCGCACCAGGCTGGAATTGACGGGGGCCGGGGCGCCATAGTAATTTTCGAAGCAGCTGCCCAGCAGCACCCGGCCCTGGTCGTCGACGAGCAGCTGGTCGTTGCCGCTGTAGTCGGTGGCGAAGCAGGTGGCCTGGCCCGAGGCCGGGTTGAACTGCGGGTCGTAGGTGCCGGTCGTCGTGAGCCGCTGCAGAAACTGGAAGTTGCCGGCCGGCGTCTGCAGGCCCGAGCCCTCGATAATCAGGTTGTTGGTGCGCGGGTCGAGGCCCAGGTGGGCGACGTAGGCGTAAGCAGGGCCATTCACGACGGGGGTGAAGCTGCCGTCGTAGGAGCCGTCGGCGTTCAGGCGCACCAGCATCCGGCGGCCGGTGCCGTTGAAGTTCTGAAACCGCCCTCCGGCCACGATCTTGCCGTCGGGCTGCACCAGCATCGTGGTCACTTCCCCGGTGAAGCCGCTGCCCAGGTTGGCCGCAAACTGCGTGTCCACGCTGCCGTCGGCGTTCAGACGCACAAAGCTGGGGCTGGCTACGCCGTTGAAGGCGGTGAACGTGCCGCCGAGCAGGATTTTGCCGTCGGGCTGCACCCGCACCACTTTGGCCAGCCCGCTGCTGCCGGTACCCGTGGCCAGGGCCGGCCCCAGACTACCGTCGGCGTTCAGCTGCACCAGGTTGCGGAAGCTTTGCCCCGCTACGCTCAGCGTGCCGCTGCCCAGCAGCAGCAGCCGGCCCGAAGGCAGCTGCCGCAGCCCTACGGGGGCCGTCTGCACGGCGGCCAGCGTGGTAAAGCTTTGGTCCAGGGTACCGTCGGCATTCAGGCGCACCATTCGCGGGGAAGCCACGCCGTTGGCCTGAATAAAATTGCCGCTGACTACGTACCTGCCGTCGGCCTGCCGCAGCAGGGCCCGCACCGTGGCGGGCTGGTACACGTCGGTTACCGGGAAAGCCGGGTCAAGCGTCTGGGCGTGGCTGAGGGGGGCGGCGCTGAATAGCAGGACGGCGCCCAGCGCGGCGGTCCGAAAAAGATGGTTCATCGGGATAGTGGTCAGGGTAGCAGCACTAAAGGGCAGCAAAGTAACGGGACGGCCGGCCAACAGGCAATACTTGTCCGTCTCAGGCCTGGTTTGCTGACGGCATCCTCCAGGTCTGGTAGCCGGTACACCTTACTCTATCACCAGGCGCGCGGCCGCAGTTCCGGCCCGCACCACGTACACGCCGGCCGCCAGCCCGGCCGGCAGCCGCAGCGCGGCCGTGCCCGTAGCATCGGCCGGAGCCGAGGTGACTACGCGGCCCAGGGCGTCGAGCACTTGTACTACGGTGCCCGGAGTGGTACCGGTGAGCGTGGCGGCGTGGCGGGCAGGGTTGGGGTATACCTGCAGGACGCGCCATTTCCTTTTTTGCGCTACAGGCAGCGCTGTTCCTGCATTGGTCAGGCGCAGCAAACCCAGTTGTTGTCGGGTGGCATTGGGAGCATACACAAATTCCCCCCCCAGCAGCATCCTATTTCCTGAGGTCTCACTACAGGCATATACGCTACCGTAGCCGGGTATGACGGGAAGCAGAGCATCAAGCGAGCCGTCCGGATTAACTCGCACCACCCCCAGGCCGGCCGTTACGGCTGAGCGGGAATAGCCGCCCACCCATAGCCCCCCGCCAGCCCGCGGCAGCAAGTTGCGGGCGTCAAACTGCGCGGATAAATGGTCACGGAAAGTTGTGTCGAGCCGCCCCGTAGCCAACAGCCGCGCAATGGTTCCGCGCTGCCCAAGCGCAGAGGTTGGTACCTGCCCGCACAGGGCCAGCTTGCCGTCGGTCTGAAGCACCATATCCTGCAGCAAAAGGGATCTGTGAGCATTTACCTCCGTAGCCTGATAAGTCGGGTCGTACTGGCCACTGGGCAGGACCCGATGAATTTGCTGGCCGGCCAGCAGCAGGCGCCCATCCGGCTGCACGGCCACTTGGTTGCCGCCGCGCAGCCAACTATCCAAGGTCAGGGAAATCAAAAACGTATTATCCAATGCGCCATTTACCCCCAAGCGGGCAAACCACCGGCCGTTGTACGCAGTGGCCAGTATGCCGCCGATAACGATACGGCCGTCGCCCTGCACGGCTAGGGCTTGTAGGGCATAGCCACTCACGACAACACGCTGAAAGGTGGTATCCAGTCGCCCGTCAGAATGAATTCGGACGAGGCTGTTCCAGGTTTGCCGGGCCTGCACTACAAGCCCGCCGCCCAGTAGAATCCGTCCGCTAGGTTGCACGGCTATTCGTTCTACCGGGCCATCTACAAACGGGCTGCGCCGCGTAAAAGCGGTATCCAATTCATCGTTTGCCAACAGACAGGCGACATTACCTGCCCGTACGTTGCCCAGAACGTCGAAGCGGCCGACCAGCAGGGTACGACCATCCGCCAGGCGCAGCATCCGCCTGATGTAGCCGGGACGGTAGAGCTGCGGCCGATACTGCGCATCGACCTGCCCGGAGGGCAGCAGCCGCTGTAAGGAGCCCAGCAAGCCGGCCTTGTGATTGTATTGCCCATAGATAAGCATGTTGCCGGCCGCATCCAGTCCCGAGCCCTGCATAACCAGGGGCAGGCGCCCGGTGGGCATAAAAGTCACATCCTGCTGACCGTTTGCGAGCAGGCGGATGGGCGCCGCGTTGGCTACGGGTTGGGCAGGTAGCACCAGCAAGCGCCCGTCGGGCAGCAAGTGGGCGCGCTGACCATTGGGCTGGGCGATGACGCCATAAGCAGGTGGGGCCTGAAAGCTGACGTCGCGCTGGCCGGATGCAAGCAACTGCTGAATACCGGCCGTATGGCCCTGAATAACTACGGAGGACCGGGCTACCACCAGAATCTGGCCGCCGGGACGCAACAATACCTCCTGCACATCGGCACCACCGGCCACGCCGGCCTGGAAGCTGGCATCGGGCTGCCCATTGATCAGTAACCGGATCAGAGCGTTGCCGGGCGCGCTGAAAAAGCCGCCCACCAGAATACGGCCGTCGGGCTGCACGGCCACCGCATTGACGGCGTCAGTGGCACGGGCGGTGCCGATGAGCGGATTGAAGCCCGTATCCAGACTGCCGTTTGCATTCAATCGAATCAGCCGCGGGCCGGTGGTTCCCCCGTCGCCGGCGAGGAGAATCTTGCCATCGGGCTGCAGGGCTGCGGCCCGCAGGTTGGGCATACGACTTCCTCCCAAGTTCATCACAAAGCCAGGATCAGGCTGGCCATCGGGCAGCAGGCGCACAACCGGGCCGTTGAGCTGCGGGTAACTGACGAGCTTTACTCGGTCCGGGGCAATGACCAGTATCCGTCCGTCCGGGTAGCGCAGCAGCCGCGGCATCAATTGCCCATAAGATGCCTGCCCGAGCTCCAGGCCGCCGAGTTGTTGCTGAAAAGCCTGGTCTGGCAGCCCATCTGGCAGCAGCCGCACTAAGTTGCTAGCCAAGCTCCCATCAGCATACCACTGGCTGCCCAGTACTAGCGAACTGCTGTCTGGCAGAGGCTGCACGGCATAAATTTGAGCGTACTGCTGCGCATCTAACCAGAAAGTAGAGTCGACCCGCGCAGCCGTACTTTGCGCCAGCACCGCTGTTTTTGCTAATAGTAAACTGATTAAGATAACAGCACGCACACCTACCGAGTATAGAGAAGTCATAAGCAGTGACAATAAGAAGTACTAGCAACTAAAAGTACTGCATTTAGACTTTCCGCCCACTTATAGTTCGCCTTCCCGCGGCTACCTTCGCCCCGCTATGACCGACGCCCCCGCTGCTCCTCGCAAGCTCTTCCTGCTCGACGCCTTCGCCCTGATCTACCGCGCCCACTTTGCCTTCAGCAAAAACCCGCGCATCAACTCCAAGGGCATGAACACGGGCGCCATCCTGGGCTTTACCAACACGCTGGTGGAGGTGCTGCAGAAGGAGAAGCCCACCCACATCGGCGTGGCCTTCGACGGCCCCAAGAAGACCTTCCGCCACGAGCAGTTCCCCGCCTACAAGGCCCAGCGCCAGGCCATGCCTGAGGACATCGGCACGGCCATTCCCTACATCAAGCAGATCATCGAGGCTTTCGACATTCCCATCCTGATTCTGGACGGCTTCGAGGCCGACGACGTCATTGGCACCCTGGCCCAGCGCGCCGAGGCCCACGGCTTCGAGGAGGTGTACATGATGACGCCCGACAAGGACTACTGCCAGCTCGTCACCGACCGCATCAAGATCTACCGGCCCGCCTTCATGGGCAACGCGGCCGAAATCCTGGACCTCGACCACGTGCTCAAGCGCTTCGAGATTGAGCGCGCCGAGCAGGTCATCGACATCCTGGGCCTGCAGGGCGACGCCTCCGATAACATTCCCGGCATTCCCGGCATCGGCGAGAAAACGGCCAAGACGCTGATTCAGAAGTACGGCTCGGTCGAAAACCTGATTGCCCACGTCGATGAGCTCAAGGGCAAGCAGCAGGAAAACGTGCGCAACTTCGCCGAGCAGGGCCTGCTGAGCAAGGAGCTGGCCACCATCCACGTGAACGTGCCCCTGCCCTTCGAGCCCGAGCAGCTTTGCTGCTCTGCCCCCGACGAGGTCCGGCTCACGGCTTTGTTCGATGAGCTGGAATTCCGGCAGCTGGCTGCCCGGGTGCTCAAAACCGGCCCCACGCGCACGGCCGTGCCCATCAGCCCCGCCAAGGGCACCAAGAGCAGCATTCCGACCGGCGCCGGCCACCAGGCTTCGCTGTTTGCCCCGGCGCCCGGCATCACCGAGTTTATCGACGACGACGAGGACGCGCGGCCCGGCCCGCAGGGCCCCCGCCGCACGTTGGCCGAAGTACCCCACCAGTACCACCTCATCGAAACGCCCCGGCTGCGCCAGGAGCTGCTGAAGTTTCTGCTGCTGCAGACCGAAGTCAGCTTCGACACCGAAACCACCGGGCTCGACACGATGACGGCCCGGCTGGTAGGCATGAGCTTCTGCTGGCTGCCCGGCGAGGCTTACTATGTGCCCGTGCCCCAGCACGATGCCGCCGCCGCCCAGGCCCTGGTCGATGAGTTCCGGCCGTTTCTCGAGCACGCCGGCATCGTCAAGGTAGGCCAGAACATCAAGTACGACCTGACCATCCTCAAGCACTACGGCATCCGCATCGGCGGGCCGCTGTTCGACACCATGCTGGCCCACTACCTGCTCGAGCCCGACATGCGCCACAACATGGACGTGCTGGCCGAAACCTACCTGCACTACACGCCGGTTTCTATCACCGAGCTGATTGGCCCCCGGGGCAAAAAGCAGAAGACGATGGCCGACCTGCCCCCCGCCGACGTGTCGAACTACGCCTGCGAGGATGCCGACGTAACGCTGCAGCTCAAGCACGTCTTTGAGCCCAGGCTGCAGGAGCTGGGCTTGCTCAGGCTGCTCAATGAGGTGGAAAACCCGCTGGTGCCGGTGCTGGCCGACGTGGAGTACGAGGGCGTGAAGATTGACTCGGCTGCCATGGGCGACTACTCGGCCCAGCTCCAGGGCTACATCACGGAGCTGGAGCAGCAGATCTACGCCGCCGCCGGGCAGGAATTCAACATCGGCTCGCCCAAGCAGCTGGGCGAGGTGCTGTTCGACAAGATGGGCCTGGGCGGGGGCAAGATCAAGAAAACCAAGACCGGGCAGTACGCTACGGGCGAGGAAATCCTGAGCGTGCTGGCCCTCGACAACCCCATTGCCGGCCTGATCCTGGAGTACCGCCAGCTCACCAAGCTGCGCAGCACCTACGTGGAGGCCCTGCCCCAGCTGGTCTGCGAGGCCGACGGCCGCGTGCATACCAGCTTCAACCAGGCCGTGACGGCCACCGGCCGCCTGAGCAGCACCAACCCCAACCTGCAGAACATCCCGATCCGGACCGAGAAGGGCCGCGAAATCCGTAAGGCCTTCGTGCCCCGCGACGCCGACCATGTGCTCATTGCCGCCGACTACTCCCAGATCGAGCTGCGCATCATGGCCGACTTCAGCCAGGACGCGACCATGATTGAGGCCTTCCGCAACGGCATCGACATTCACAGCAGCACGGCCAGCAAGGTATTTAAGGTGCCGCTGGAAGCCGTGGACGGCGAGATGCGCCGCAAGGCCAAGACCGTGAACTTCGGCATCATCTACGGCATCTCGGCCTTTGGCCTGGCCCAGCGCCTGGGCATCGGCCGCAAGGAAGCCGTCGACATCATCGACGCCTACTTCCAGGAGTTTCCGGCCGTGAAAACCTTCATGGACGCCAGCATCAACAAGGCCCGGGAGCTGGAATACGCCGAGACGCTGCTGGGCCGCCGCCGCTACCTGCGCGACATCAACTCGCGCAACGCCACGCTGCGCGGCTTCACCGAGCGCAACGCCATCAACGCCCCCATCCAGGGCACGGCCGCCGACATCATCAAGATTGCCATGATCCGCATCCACGAGTGGCTGCAAAAGGAAAACCTGGGCACCCGCATGATCCTGCAGGTCCACGACGAACTGGTCTTCGACGCGCCCAGGTCGGAAGCCGACTACGTAATACCCCGCATCAAGGAGCTGATGATTGGCGCCCTGCCGCTGAGCGTGCCGATGGAAGTGGAAGTAGGCACGGGCTCGAACTGGCTGCAGGCGCACTAAGCAAACCAACCACTTTAGAAGCCCGTCAGGTTGCCTCTACCGGCCCCTGACGGGCTTTTTTGCGGCTGAATACGTATCCTTCCGTATAGCTTGGCATTGTCGTTTGCTCACTTTGCAATCAATCCTATGCCCCACCATGCTCCTACCACCACCCTCCAGAATCTAGCTCGTATTGGTCTGGCCTCCTTTATGGTCGTGGCCGGGGTTGGCCACCTCACCTTTGCCCGGCAGGATTTCCAGGCCCAGGTCCCCGATTTCGTGCCGTTGAGCAAGGACACGGTCGTATTGCAGTCGGGCGTAGCAGAAATTGGCCTGGGCCTGGCGTTGCTGCTGGCCAAGCGGCGGCGGGTGCAAATGGGCCTGGGGCTGGCGGCGTTCTACGCGGCCGTTTTTCCCGGCAACGTCCACCAATACACCCACCACCTCTCCGCCTTCGGCCTCGATACCGACGCCAAGCGGCTCGGCCGCCTGTTCTTTCAGCCGGTGCTGATGGGCTGGGCCCTGTGGTCGACGGGGGCACTTAAGATCCTGCAAAAGAAGCGGTAAGCCCGCGGCCTCGGCTCAGCCAAAAACACCTTGGCCCCGAAGCGGGTATTACTGCCTATGACACCTGACGTTTCTTTTGATGCCGTCGTTATCGGGGCGGGCCCCGTGGGCCTGGCCTGCGCCCTGGAAATTCAGCGCCGGGGCCTTACCGTCTGCGTTGTTGATAAGGGGGCGCTGGTCAACTCCCTGGTCGGCTACCCTACCAACATGGAGTTTTTCTCCACGCCCGAGCTGCTCGAAATTGGCGGCTACCCGTTTCCCACGGCCCACTACAAGCCCCTGCGCGAAGACGCCCTGGATTACTACCGCCGCGTGGCCGCGGGTGAAAACCTGACCCTGCGGCTCTACGAGCAGGTGCTGGCGCTGGAAGGCACGCCCGGTGCCTACGAAGTCGTGACGACCAAAGGCCGGCTGGCGGCGCGGTTCATCGTCGTGGCCACCGGCTTCTTCGACGTGCCCAACCGCCTGGGCGTGCCGGGCGAGGAGCTGCCCCACCTAAGCTACTACTACAAGGAGCCCTACGCCCACGTCGGGCAGGAGGTAGTGGTCATCGGGGCCAAAAACTCGGCGGCCAAAGCGGCCCTGCAGCTGGCCCGGGCTGGGGCGCGGGTTACGCTGCTGGTCCGGGGCGCGGCCATTTCCGAGTCGGTGAAATACTGGATCCGGCCCGACCTGCTCAACCGCATTGCCGAAGGCCGCATCAGGGCGCTGTTCAGCACCACCATCGAATCCATTGACGCCGACGCGGTGCAGGTGCTTACGCCGGACGGCCCGCAGGCCGTGCCCGCCCACTTCGTGTACGCCCTCACCGGCTACCAGCCCGACTACCGCCTGCTCACGGCCCTGGGCATCGACTGCCGCACTGATGCCGCCCGCACCCCCTGGCACAACGAGGAGACGTTTGAAACCAACCGCCCCGGCGTGTACATGGCCGGCACTGTGTGCGGCGGGCTGAATACCAGCCGTTGGTTTATCGAAAACGGCCGGCACCACGCCGCCGTCATTGCCGCCCAGCTGTTCGCTCCGCTGGGTGAGGCTGCCTGCGTCCGATGAAACGGCCCGCCGGCCGAGGACAAGTGGCGCTTAGACCGCAGTGAATGGCAGGCCCCAGGTTCCCGACTCCTGAGTCGGGAACCTGATTTCGAAGCGCTTCCGGCACTGCTGTAAACAAAAAAATCCCCGCTTCACATCTGGAAGCGGGGATTTTGCAGAGCGTCAGACGCTAGTTTTAATCAGGGAAAAATGACGGCCCGGTAGGCGTTCGGGTTCACCGACTGCAACGTCGAGCCATACTTGGCGTTGATGACGCTGATCATCTCGTTGGCAATGACCGCGTAGCCCCGGGGCGTAGGATGCACGCCATCCAGCGAGAACAGGTTGCCGGAGATGAAGCCCGCCGTATTCACCGTGCCGTTGATGGCAAAGCCCGTGGCTGCAATCTGGGCGAAGAAGGCGTTGGCATCAAAGATGGCCAGGCCCTTGGCGTTAGCCTTGCTCTTGAGCGCATCGTTGAAGGCGGTGGTGGCCGTCAGCACCAGCGGCTGCTCCGCATCGTCGAGCACCAGGGTGCTGGGAATCGGGTTTTCGGTGGTGGCACCAAACGCTTTCGTGGTGTCGATGGCGCTGGCGGCCAGGAAGACACTCAGCGAAACCGTAGGCGGCAAAGAAGCCTTCGCCTGGTTGTAGACGTCGCGCCAGGCCTTGCCGTTGTTGGGGCGGCCGAACAGCGCCACGTAAGGCGACGCGGTCAGCGTGAACAGCTGCCGGCCACCGGTGGCGTTGCGGATGTCAGCCGGGGCAAACGACTTGCGCGCGAGCGGAGCGCCGGTGAAGGCCGGGCCCGTGGTGATGAAAACAGTAGCCGCACCGGGCAGCGTAGCCCGGAAGCCAGGGCCCACGGTGGTGAAGAAGGGAATGTTGGTCACATCCGGAATCGTGGCTACCACGCCCTTGGCGCCGTTGGCGGTCAGGTCATCCAGAATGTTGCTAGCCAGCCGGGTAAAGTCGGCCACGGGCGTGAGGGAGCTGGCGGCGGCACCGGCCGTAGCGAAGCCCAGCACGTCGTTGTTGCCCAGCCAGAAGGAAAAGAACGTGGGGGTCGAGGCGGCGACACGCTGCCGGTAGGTTTGATTGCTCCCATCTGGCGTAATACGCTCGAAGTAGGAGTTGAATATTGGAGTTGGTGCCACCAAGGTTCCTCCATTCAAAGCAGTATTGCCAAACCCAGCGGTTTCGATATCCGACATTCGAATACCGGTTACGCCAAGGTTATTTATCGGGCTGGTATCTTTCGTGTAGATGAACTGCAAACCGGTACGGGTGGGTATTCCGCCGCGGATAGCCACTCTATCGGTGACGCTGGCCGTGAGCGGGGAACCCGTGGCAGTAAAGCCCGTCAGGCGCAGATACCCCGACCCGTTCAGCTGGGCTTCGGTAAACAAGGGCTGGGTGAAGTCGCCCCCACCGGCGGCCCGGAGCTGGCCGGCCAGGATGTTGGGGTACGAGTTGAGCTGGCCATCCCGGTAGAGGCCGCCATCGCCAAAGCCGGCCGTGAGCGAGTTGCCAATGGCAACGTACTTGGAAAAGTCGGCGGAGCCTTTATCGATGCCGGGCGCTTCCACATCGGGCTGGCACCCGCTGAGGAGCAGGCCGAGCAGCGCCAGCGCCGGCGTCCCTTTCGTGAGCAAAGAAGTGTTCATATGGCTTGGTGGGAAGAAGCGTTAGAAAGAGTAGGTGAAGCCGATGCCGGGAATGACAATCCGCGTTTTGTAGGTCCCCGCAATGCGGTCGGTGGTACCGGCATCAATGAGGTCCTGCTGGGTCTGGGTGCGTTTGCGCAGATCAATAAACTGGGTGGACACATCCACGCCGAAATGCTCCCCAACCTTGTAGGTCAGGCCGGCCGTGATGCCGATACGATCCGCATCCGGCGTTTCGGGCGTCACGAAGCCGTCTTTCACGGGGGAGAAGTCGTAGGAAGCTCCGGCGCGCACGGTCAGGGCTTCGGTAGCCTGGTACTGGCCGCCCAGGCGCAGGGTTACGGCATCTTCGTATTCGCGCCGCGAGTTGCTCACGTTGGAGCCGCCCACCTGGCCGGAAGTCGACACGAGGCCCCCGGCGCCGTTGTTGCCGCGGAATTTGAAGTCCAGCGACTTGTAGGCGCTCCACTCCACGTAGTTGACATCCAGACCCAGGGTCGTCTTTTCGTTGGGCATGAAGCCAAAACCCAGGGTAGTGGTGGCCGGCAGCGGCAGCGTCACGTCGAACTCCGTGGCCGTGAAGCGTCCTCCCACCGAGGCGGGTATGTTGGCAAACGTTACGTCGCCCCCGTCCACGGTGGCGTCGATGCGGGAGCGGTAGCTGGCGCCCACGCTGAACTTATCGGAAGGCTTGAAGTAGATGCCGCCGTTGAAGCCAAGCTTGGTCAGGGCTTTGCCGTCCAGCGTTACGTGGCCGGGCACGCCGGGCTGGCCTTCAATGGGAATGTCTTTCTGCAGGTTCACCGCGCCGTAGGCCAGGATAACCAGGCCGCCACCCACGCTCAGCTTGTCGGTAATAGCGTAGCTCACCGTGGGCTGCACGAAGATGGACTTCAGGTCGATGTCGGTGAGCGAGAAGCGACCTTCCCAGCCTTCGGCGTACTGCAGCTTGCTGCCAAAGGGCGTATAGATGGCAATGCCGGCGGCAAACTTGTTGTCTTTCGACCCGAAGCCGGCATACAGGTTAAACGGCGTCACCACCGAGTTGCGCAGCTCGCGCTGCTCGCCGCCAAACTGCGAGCGGAAAGCACTGCGGGCAAACGTGGCGTTGCCGCCGATCTGCACGCCCCGCTCCCGGACCATGGCCAGCGCCCCCGGATTGTAGAACATGGCAGCCTGGTCGAGGGAAAGCCCAACGCCAACGCCGCCCATGCCGTTGTTCTTCTGTCCGGCCAGCGTTACCTGAAAGCCCCCGGCCGAGGCGGTGGAGCCCGTAAGCAGCGCACCACCCACGAGGAGTAGAGATTTTAACTTCATATGAAAAGGGAAAAAGTGGGAGTTTGGGGTTGTTGGGACTAAATGTAGGGAGAAAATCAATTGGATAGTCGGCACGCCGACTATTTTTAAGGCAGCCGTAAGTTGCTGGCAAAGCGGGTCCGCAACCGTCATTCGCTCAGCCGTTCTACCCGGGCTCGAACACTTGCCGGCGGCGCAGCTGAAAGTGCTGGCCGGCCACCAGCAGATGCACCCGCAGATCCTGCCCGGACACCGGCTCGCCGCGGCCCGCGCGGCCCAGGTTGCTGCCGCGCAGCTGCTCGCCGTCCACCACCATCACCACGCCGTCGCCGAATACTTCGGCCTCGCTGCCGCCGCGGATGATAAGGCCGGTTTCCTCGGCCAGGCCCACGCCCAGGCACATGGGGTGCACCAGCACGGCGTGGGCCAGGCGCCCGAAGCGCCCGCGCTCCACGAAATGCTGGTCGAGCAGCAGCTGCGGCACCAGATCCAGGGCGTGCACCGTGCGGATGCCGCCCTTGCGCAAGGCCCGCCAGCCGTGGCCGTCTACCAGCATGTAGTCGCCCAGCACGGAGGCGCCGGCGCTGGTGCCGGCCACGCAGAAGCCGGCGTCGGTGCGGTAGCGCAGCAGCAGCTGGCGCAGAAACTCGGTGCCGAGCAGACTCTGGGTTATCATTTCCTGGTCGCCGCCGGTGAAGAAGACCAAGCTGGCTTCCTGCAGGCGGCGCAGGGTGGCGGGCTTGTCGGCAGAGTGGCGCTCATCGATTTTGAGGTGGCGCACCTGGGTGCAGCCCAGCTCCCGAAACGCCCGCGTGTAGTTGGTGCCCGTGGTGGTAGCGTCGCTGGAAGCCATGGCCAGAATCTCGATGCGGGCCTCGGGCGTCGGCAGCAGGTCGCTGAGCAGGGCCAGCATGGCGTCATCGTCGCCGCCGCCGAGGGCAACGAGGGTTCCGAGCGGCGGAGAGAACGACTGGGGCATAAGCGGCACTGGGAAGAGCGGACGCCAAATGTACACGGGCTTTCGGAAAGCTATTCGGCGTCCTGGGCCAAGCTGAGCGGTACCACGCGGTTTTGAGCGGAGAAATAACGCCGGCCGGTGACAGGAAATGAAATTCGCGGCGCGGCAGGGCCGTTTTTTTCGGCTATTTTTGCGGGCCCGTTTTCGGACCAAATCTTCCTGCCTAGCGAGAAACTACCGCCTTTTCCTGTTAATGAATCAGCACCCGACTACCGACCAGATAACGACCCTGATTCAGGAGGGCGAGTTTTTTAAGCTCAAGGAGTCGCTCAAAAGCTTTGAGCCCTCGGAGCTAGTAGCGCTGATTGAGGCCGAGGAAGAACGGGAGCAGCTCATTATTTTCCGGCTGCTGCCCCTGCGCCTGGCCACCCAGGTGTTCGAATACCTGGAGCTGGAAGTGCAGAAGCATTTTCTGGCCAATCTGACCCAGGAAAAAATTGCCGATATCCTGAACGAGATGTCGCCCGATGACCGGACGGCCCTGCTCGAGTTCCTGCCCGACGACTTCGTGAAGGAGCTGATCCAGACTCTGTCGGAGGCGGAGCGCAAGGTGACGCTGGAGCTGCTGGGCTACCCCGAGTACAGCGTGGGCCGCCTGATGACGCCCGACTACATTGCCATCCGCGAGAACTGGACCGTGCAGCAGGTGCTCGACTACATCCGCCGCCACGGCGGGCAGTCGGAAACGCTGAGCATGCTCTACGTGACCGACAGCCGGGGCGTGCTGATTGATGACATCCGCATCCGCGAGTTTTTGCTGGCCCCGCTGGATAAGCCCGTGAGCGAAATCATGGACCGGCGCTTCGTGAGCCTGCGCGCCATGCAGGACCAGGAAGAGGCCATCGAGGTGTTCCGGCGCAACGACCGGGTGGCGCTGCCGGTGGTCAACGACGAGGGCTTCCTGTTCGGCATCGTGACCATCGACGACATTCTCGACATCCGGGAAGAGGAAGACACCGAGGACATCCAGAAGCTGGGCGGTTCCCAGGCCCTGGATGAGCCCTACCTGAGCATTCCTTTGCTGAGCATGATCCGCAAGCGGGCGGGCTGGCTGGTGATTCTGCTCATCGGCGAAATGTTTACGGCCACGGCCATGGGCTTCTTCGAGGAGGAGATTTCCAAAGCCATTGTGCTGGCCCTGTTTATTCCGCTCATCATCAGCGCCGGCGGCAACGCGGGCTCCCAGGCTACCTCGCTCATCATCCGGGCCATGTCGTTGGGCGAGCTGACGCTGGACGAGTGGTGGCGGGTGCTGCGCCGCGAGCTGGCTACGGGCCTGATGCTGGGCGCTATTCTGGGGGTGGTCGGGCTGGTGCGCATCCTGCTCTGGTCGCGCCTGTACCCCGGCGAATACGGGGAGCACTACTGGCTGATTGGCTTCACGGTGGGCTTTTCGCTGGTGGGCATCGTGCTCTGGGGCTCGTTGTGCGGCTCCATGCTGCCGCTGCTGCTCAAGCGCCTGGGCGCCGACCCGGCCACATCCTCGGCCCCCTTCGTGGCCACGCTGGTCGACGTGACGGGGCTGGTGATTTACTTCTCGTTTGCCCTGCTGTTTCTGAAGGGCACGCTGCTGTAGCCGCCGCGCCGTATGGGCTAGTGCTGCCACCGGCTGGTAGCAGCCCGCCGCTTTTCCTTCGCCCATGACCGAACAGTTTCTCACCAAGCAGGAGTGCCACTTCACCTGGCTCGACCTTACCAATCCCACGGTGGCGGAGCTGCAGGCCGTGGCCGACCAGTACCGCCTGCCCGATGCGCTGGTGCACGACTGCCTGGAGCCCACCCACCTGCCCAAGTTTGAGGCCACCAACGGGCTGAACTTCGTGATTCTGCGGGTGCTCGTGGTGCCCGAAAACAGCCAGGCCGATACCATTCAGGAGCTGAGCACCAAGATTGCCGTGTTCTACGCCGCCGACTACCTCATTACGGTGCACCGCCGCCCCCACCCCGTGCTAAGTGAATTGAAGAATGTGGCCCGGGCGCCCGGTCAGGAGTGCACCACGCCGGCCGAGGTAGCTATTCACCTCGTCCGCTACACCCTCAGCAGCTACCTGCAGCCCGCCCACGTGCTGACCAAAGAGCTGGACGACTACGAAGCCGAAATATTTCTGAAGCGCGAAGGGCCCAACGCTCTGCAGGGCATGTACTTTCTGAAGCGCAAAGCCTCGGCCGCCAAACAGCTGCTGCTGCTCACCCGCGACATTCTGACCAAGCTGCGCCGCCAGACCGCCACCGACGCCGCCGATAATACACTGCTGCAGGATACCCAGGATTTGCAGACCAAGGTCGAAACCCTCTACCAGCAGCTCGACGGCGCGGCCACCAACCTGATGAACCTGTACCTGTCGTTGTCGTCGCAGCGGACCAACGAAGCCATGCGGGTACTGACGGTCTTCTCGGCCTTCTTCCTGCCCCTGACCTTTATTGCCGGCGTCTACGGGATGAACTTCGAGTACATGCCCGAGCTGGCCTGGAAGCTGGGCTACCCGGGCGCCATGGCTGCCATGGTGCTGATTTCCGTCGGCATCTATTCGTGGTTTAAGCGCAAAGGCTGGATCTAGATTTCTGAACCCACCGCGCCGGGCCCCGGCTTGGCGCAGTACCATGTAGCAGGCTGTTTGTATGCGGAATCTTGACTGGCGCCGAAAAACCTGGGCTGGGCTGCTGGCCGGCCTGAACGCGCTGCTGGCCGGCTGCGCCGCCGTAGGGCACGTGCCCAGCCTGGAGCCGGGCAACTATCAGGTTCTGCAGGCTACCGACCCCGCCCTGGCCGCCGCCCTGGGGCCAGACCGCTCCTTCTACGTGGAGCAGGTGCAGGATTCGCTGCAATTCCTGGCCCCGCCCCGGCCGCCGGAAACCGCACCCCGCCGCTTCAGCTACCCTTTGCGCCCGGGTCAGCACGTGCTTCTGGTCGGCCGCAAGTTTGACCTCGACGTGTTTACCATTCCCTTCAAGGCCCGCCCGCCCCAGGGTCCGGTCCCGGTGCAGCTCAATACCAATTTCAACGCTGCCCTGTATTTCGGCCGGCGGCTGGACTTTTACCATCTGAACAGTGCCGGGCAGCCGAACGGGCAGCCGGCGCCGCAGATCCGCACGGTAGGGCTGGGCTACGGCCTGTTTACGGGTCTGGGCTCCACGGCAGTTACCCCGGACGTGACCAACCAGCAAACCCGCATTGCATCCGGCTACGAGGGCTTCGTGGTGCACGTGGGGGCCGCCGCCATCTACGATGCCCGCATCTTCAACCTGGGCTTGGCCGTGGGCGCCGACCAGCTGCTGGGTCCCGATGGCCGCCACTGGATCTATCAGCGCAAGCCCTGGTATGGCGTGCTGTTTGGACTGGACCTGAACTAAGCCGGCCGGCTTACTCCACGCGGCCGCGGTTGGCCTTTTTCTCCCCGTGCTTTTTCTTCGATTCGAGGCGCTTGCGCACCGCACCTTTGCTGGGCTTCGTCGGCTTGCGGGCCTTGGGCTTGTGCAGGGCCTTGACCAGCAGCTGATGAAACTTGAGCAGCGCGGTTTCCTTGTTGCGCAGCTGGCTGCGGTCTTCCTGGGCCACCACCAGCAATTCGCCTTCCAGCGTGAGCCTGGAGGCCAGCTTTTCGAGCAGGGTCTGCTTCTGCTCTTCACTCAGCAGCTGGGAGTCGGCCAGCCGGAAGCGCAGCTCCACCCGCGACTCCACCTTGTTCACATTCTGGCCCCCGGGGCCGCTGCTGCGGCTGGTCTGAAACTGAAGCTCGGGCAAAAAGGCGTCGGCGGGCGGCAGCATGGGAGTTGCGGATTTGAAGGAGAAAAAAAGCAAGGTAAAACGCTCCGGCAGCGGGGGCGGCAGTAGGATTAGCCCTGCAAATTCAGCATTTTCCACAACAGCCCGCCCAGCACACCCGCCCGCGCCGTCCAGGCCAGGGTCCGAATCCAGTTGGTGCGCACTAAACCGTCGATGGCCACGTAGTCGTAGCCGAGGGCGAGGCGGTTGTGAAACGGCACGGAGATGAAGAAGGTGGCCGCCCAGATCAGCACCACCAGCCCCAGCGCCCACCACACGGCCGGGCCCAGCGCCCGGCCCTGCCAGGCCAGCGCGGCAGCCAGCAGCAGCTCCAGCACCATCGGGGCCAGCACCACCCAGCTGATGCCGCGGGCGTGCTGCTGATGAAAGGCCGGAAAGGCGGCGCGGTCCACCTGGGCGAAACCGGGATAATGGGCCAGCTGCACCGTCCAGATAACGCCGGTGAGGTAAGCGGCCAGAGCAAAGTTGAGCAGCAGGAGCAGTTTGAGCGACATAGGGCAAAGTAACGGCTCTGGCCGCAACGGTACGCGGCGGGCGGCGGCGCCGTAGCCGGCCGGAACTACTCCGGCTTGTTGAGCTTGCTGATGTAGCGCAGCCGGCCGTCGGTGAAGAGCGTGTGAAAATAGACTACCGCAATGGCAAAAACCACCGAAAACAACCCCAGCAGCGCATTGTAGTAGGCCGGAGCCAGCAATGAGAACCGGATAAAAACTGTAACCAGCACGAAGGCCGAGTAGCGGAAAATATCCGGGTAATGCAGCGTGTAGCGGAACGCCACGAGCATAAACAGCACGTCCGCGAATATCAGAATCAGGTAGAACCGGTCCGCTGACTGCACCCACACCCCGCTGCGGAACATGTGGTAGAGGTCGTACGCCGACAGCAGCAGCAGCGTGAGCAGGACCAGCAGCGAAATACCCTGCTTGAGCGCCACAAACTGCTGCTTGTCGCCGACCTCCCGCGTGATGGAGCGGTGCCGCTGCATCCCGTAGTAGACCGAAAGCAGCAGAAATACGAACAGGGCGCCCACCCCGTCGGCAATCATTTTATACACCGATTCGAGCTGGCTTTGCAGCGGCACCACAAAGTTGTAGTGCGAGAATTCCTTAAATGACGAGCGTAGCAGGATCAAGCTCAGAATCTCGATCTGCTTGCCAATGGAATTCGCTATCGACTGCGGAATCACAAAAACCAGGCTGATCATCTCAAAAAACAGCAGGAGCGTGAAGGAGATTTCCACGGCCTGCAGAAAGTGTACCCGTGCCCACAGCCCCCGCAGCCCGAACAGGCCCAGGTAGTTGCAGCAAGCCACCCCGAGGCTGCCCACAAATACGGCCACCAACGCCACGCTCATAAAACGGGCCGTTTGCGGGCTTTCCCAGAATTGCTGCAACGCCTCATAAATTCGCTGGATGGCTGTGAGAAGCTTCATAAGGGTGAGGGAAATATTTGTCTTTACAAATACTCGCCCCCCGCCAAATGTTCTGCGGCGGCGCCGCCGCCGCCAATGCGCAGCCCAGAAAGCCCGCCCTTAGCTCACCCAGCGGCCGGCCTACGTGGCCCAACCTCTCAGAAACTCACCGTCTGACCCGGCCAGCCAAACTTGTGGGTTCCTGTTACATTCGCCATTCCACTTAGTGTTCTGCCTCCGCTTATGAATCCATTGTTTTCCCGACCGCGCCGCTGGCTGCTGGCGGCTCCTTTGCTGATGCTGGCCGCCTGCCAGCCCGGCGGCAAATCGGCCGGCACGGCCCGGCCCGACCTGCTCCAGGCCAACCTCGACACCACCGTGCGCCCCGGCGACGACTTTTTCACCTACGCCAACGGCGGCTGGCTGAAAAAACACCCGATTCCGGCCTCCGAAAGCTCCTGGGGTATTGGCAAGGAAGTGCAGAACGAGGTGTACGCCCGCCTGCGCAGCCTGAATGAGGAAGCGGCCAACGCCAACGCCGCGGCCGGCACCAACCAGCAGAAAATCGGGGATTTCTACGCCACCGGCCTCGATTCGGCTACGGTGGAGCAGCAGGGCCTGGCCCCGCTCAAGCCGGAGCTGAACCGCCTGGCCGCCATCCAGTCGGTAGCCGACGTGCAGGCCGCCATTGCCCGCCTCATTCCGCTGGGCGTAAACGCGCTGATTGGCCCCTACGTGGGGCAGGATGCCAAGAACAGCGACAAGATGGCCCTGCAGCTGTGGCAGGCGGGACTGGGTCTGCCCAACCGCGACTACTACTTCAACAAGGACACGCGCACGGCCAACATCCGCCGCGAGTACGGCCGCCACGTGGCCCGCATGTTCCGGCTGATGGGCCAGGATTCGGTAGCCGCCCAGGCCAGCAGCGCCCGGGTGGTAGCCCTGGAAACGGCTTTGGCTAAGAGGGTGTTTGGGAATTTAGGCAAGCCGGTTTAGGCATAAGGCCATGTTGGCGAGCAAGAGCCAGGTGACGTGGCTGGCGGGGGTATACTCGTAGTCAATGG